>NZ_CP030354.1:0-360262 GCF_000876675.2 Novosphingobium sp. P6W | reverse complement strand
GTGATGCCCCTCTCACCTTTTTAGACCAGGATCAGGATAAAGCCGGCTCTGGCCGGCGAGATAGGAGAGTACCGAAATGTTGTCTGAAAGACTGCTGCAGCGCACCCTGCTCTGCGGCACAGCCGTCGTTGCGTCCGGCTTCCTGCCAACTTTCGCACAGGCACAGGATGCCGGCGAACAGGCGGTACCGCCTCAATACGGCATCGCCGATATCATCGTCACGGCCAATCGCCGGCAGGAGAACAATCAGGACGTTCCGCTTCAGATCACGGCTCTTTCCGCCGAGCGGCTGCAGCAGCAGGGTATCGCCAAGGAGCAGGACCTCCAGGCCAATGTCCCCTCGCTCGTCGTCGGTCCGAACGGCCAGGGATCACGCGAAGCGCAGTCCTTCACCTTGCGAGGACAAGGTGCAACATTCCAGGCCTCGCCAGGCGTCGTCGTCTACATGAACGAAGTTCCCTTGCCTTCCGCTATCACCCTCTCCCAGCAAGGCGGCCCCGGCAACTTCCTCGACCTTGAGAATATGCAGGTTTTGGCGGGCCCTCAGGGAACCCTGTTCGGCCGTAATACCACGGGCGGTGCCGTACTGCTCACCCCGCGCAAGCCGACCGACGAGCTGGGCGGCTGGCTCCAGGGCATGATCGGCAACTACGACGCACGCACGATCGAAGGGGCGCTGAACGTGCCGTTGGTCGATGACAAGCTGATGGTCCGCGTCGCTGGCGCCTTCTCCGATCGCGACGGCTATACGCGTGACATCATCTGGAACAAGGACCGCGACGACCAGCATTGGTACACCGGCCGGCTCGGCGTGCTGTTCCGCCCGACCGAGCGGATCGAGAACTACCTGATGGTCTACGGGACCCGCTCCAGCACCAATGGCGCGGGATTAGTCCACCGGCAATTCAACATCGGCGCCATGGCGGCTCTAGGACTGTGCAGCGAAGCCCCCGGCACCGGTCCCTATTCATGCAACGTCTACCGCGCCACCAGCGAACGCGCCAACGAACTAGGCCCGCGCCGAACGGCGCTTGGCATCGACGTGTTCCACGAAACCGAGATCTGGGGTGTCAGCAACACCACCGACTTGGAACTCAGTGACGAGCTGACACTGCGCAACATTGCCAGCTACCAACGCATGCGCCTGCGTTATCGCTATGACAGCGACGCCACCGTACTCCAGCAGCATGACGTGGATCCAGGTGAACTGCCGGCGGACGGCGTGGTGACCCTTCCCGGCGCGGGAACCCCCGTGTTCTATCGCAACGCGACCGCGTTCAAAGAGGTGCCGCGCGACAATTTCGAAACGTTCACTGAAGAACTACAGCTTCAGGGCGAGTTGTTCGACAAGAACCTTACATTCACCACTGGCGGTTTCTATTTCCGCCAGCGTCCCGCGGGCGTTCAGGGCGGTGCCTCGGTGAACTATTGTCCTGCGATCCAAACGGGACAGTGTGGCACCTCGACGCAGCGTTACGGCGTCGATCAGGAATCCATGGCTCTCTACGCCCAGGCCACACTGAACTTCGGCCTGCTGACCCCCGCGCTGGACGGCTTGCGGCTGACCGGCGGCTACCGGCACACCTGGGACAATATCGCGGGATTCTCGACTAACATCCAGCCGAATGCTGGCGGTCTACCCGGCACCGTCAAGTGCGGCGCCACCGGGGTCACGAATGTCCCTGCGGCACAGGCCTTCGGCACGTGTCGTTTCGATGCGCGCATCAAGGCGAATGCGCCTACCTGGACCGTTGGGCTAGATTACAAGGTAATTCCGGAAGTCTTGCTCTATGGTCGTATCAGCCGCGGGTACAAGTCGGGCGGCATCAATGCCCTGGCTGTATACGACAACAAGCGTACGTTCCGCCCGGAATACGTAACCTCCTATGAAGCTGGCTTCAAGACCGACTTTCATGTCGCCGACGTGCCGTTCCGCTTCAACGCTGTGGCCTATACGGTGGACTACAAGGACATCCAGCGCGCCGGGGCGGACTTCAATCCCGGCACCAATGCCGGCGGTTCGCAGATCTTCAACGCGGATGCCCGCATTCGCGGTGTGGAGGTCGAAGCCTCGTTCCAACCCTGGCAAGGCCTGGAGCTTGGCGGCAACTTCAGCCACACCGACGCCAGGTACAAGTCATTCACCTTCACCAGCGCCACGGGCCAGGCGGATTGCAATGGCGGCGTCGGTCCGGGCGGCACCGCGAACTTCACCTGCCTACCCTTCCAGTATGTCGCGCCCTATATCTGGAGCATCCATGCCAATGCCGAGATACCCGTAGGCGAGGGCATGGGTGACCTGAACTTCTTCATCAGCTACTCGCACACCTCGAAGCAGTACACCGACACGACCGCCATGCCCTATGAGCAGCCGGGCGCCTGGCTTCAGCCCTTCGGACTCTTAAACATGTCGCTCGATTGGCGAAACGCGGTGGAGAGCGGCTTCGACCTGAGCTTGTTCGTCACCAATGCCACGAACAAGCTCTATCGGATCAGCAACACCAATGTGTTTCAACAGACGGGCGGCTTGCTTTATCAGTCGTCGCTTTATGGCGAACCGCGCATGTACGGCCTGCGCCTGAAGTACAGCTTCGGCGGCGGCTAAGCCAACATAGCCGAGGGCCGGAACCCATGGCGTCCGGCCCTCGGTCGACCCTGCCCCTCGATCGCAGGCCTGTGCGCCCGTGGGCTCTCACTGCGGCAAGCGCATGCAACAAATCGCCCGCCTTTCCCGCCCCCGTATGGGAGCGGAAAGGCGGGCGAAACGCATTGGGCTGCACCGTGTTCGAAAGAGGTCTTGCTGCCTCAGCCTTCCTGTTATGCAGGTGGTCCGGTCAGGCGGCGAGGTAGACGTCTCCGCGCGGTGCTTCGGCAGGATACTCTGCCGGGCCGCCATAGTCGTAGGCGTCGTTCAGCGCCTTGATGAAGGCCGGATCGCGCATGGGGTCGGTCGGCGTCTCGATGGCGATGCCGCGCGAGCGTACGTCCTTGAGTAGCGTTTCGAAGACCCGGTCGTAAATGAGGTTGTCCGAGCCGTCCATGTTGGTCTTGAGTTCGGCATAGTCCTGGAAAACTTCCGCAGACCAATGGACAAGGAAGCGCAGGTCCTGCGTGGTGTAACGCTCGATCACGCTATCGCCCGTCTTGACCACCCAGCCGTCCGGATTGTCTGGTTCGCCGCTGAACAGGCTATCGAAGCCTAGTCCGGCGGGGCGCTGGCGTTCGATCGAGCCGTTCGCTTCACCGCGATGGACCATCATCTCGTTCTGAACCACCACACCCTTGTTGTAGATCGGCGCGCTGAGCCGCTCCGGCTTTTCGAGCGGGCCGTTCGACCAGTACGTGAACCCGCTTCTAGGATCGTGGCTAAACCAGGTGATAACTTGCGCCATCTTGATGAGGTAGTCCTTGAACAGCCCTGAACGGCCCATGATCGAGCAGAGCCAGGTCGGCGAATTCTCGTAGCGGATGCCGCGGAAGCTGGGGGTGTCGAGATGGCCGGGGTCGTTGTTCCCGCAGGGACCGTTGATGTTGAACAGCATCATCTGCGGCTTGGCGTACTCCGCGCCCCAGTACGACTTGGCGTGGTCAATGAACGTCTGATTGTAGAACACGTCGTGCAGTTCCGGGAAAAGCACGGTCGAGTAGTTAGCGTAGAAGCCGCGGAAGGTGGGCGTCAGGAACATGTCGAGCGTCGGCTCAAAGCCTTCAGGGAAACCGCCCGCGAACGTGGCGATCAGTTCCTCGGCATTGGCGAAATGCTGGGCGATGATCAATTTCCATTCTCCCGAATGGACCACCGACAGCATGCGGCGCAGCTGATCTTCCGTGAAGATGTTTTCCAGCTGCCGCGGCGGCGACGCGGGCCTGAGAATGTCTGACAGATGCTTCTTTTGGAATTCGTCGAGCATGGAAACCTCTCCTGTCACGCGACTGCACCGCGTGGTTCGCTCATGATAATAAATCGAACGACATCGATCAATAAGTGGTTGGTGGCCGCAGTTCAGGCCCTGTTAGCGCTGACCAGCAACGGTCGAAGAAATGCGTCCATTCCCTCCGACCCACCTTCCGATCCGAAGCCGCTGGCGCCCATCCCGCCGAAAGGCGTTTCCGGCATGGCCATGGCAAAGTGATTGACGCCCAGCATCCCCGCCTCGATCCGCGACGCAATGGCGTGCTGGGTTCGCGCGCTGTCGGTGAAGGCGTAGGATGCCAGGCCGTATGGCAAGCGGTTCGCCTCCGTTAGCGCGGCATCAAGATCGTCTACCGGCATTACCAGCATCAGGGGCCCGAAAGGTTCTTCATTCATGACCTCCATTTCGGACGTGACATCGGCCAGCACCGTTGGTTGGAAGAAGTACCCCGAATTGCCAATGCGAGCGCCGCCCGTGGTGATACGTGCGCCGCGCCGGAGTGCGTCTGCCGAGAGGGCTTCGATCTTGGAAAGCTGCCCTGCAGTCGCGAGTGGTCCCATCTGCACCGCCGGATCCATGCCGTCGCCGACCCGAATCCCCTGCGCGTGCTCGCTCACACGAGCGACGAAATCGTCATAAAGCGGCCGCTCGACGAGAAACCGTGTCGGTGCCACGCAGACTTGCCCCGCATTACGATATTTGAACTCCACGCTGGAGCGCGCCGCAAATTCAAGATCGGCATCACGAGCAACGATGACCGGGTTATGTCCACCCAGTTCCATCGTGACTTTCTTGAGGTGCTCCCCCGCGGCGGCGGCCAGCAGACGCCCGACCCGGGTGGAACCGGTAAGCGTGATCTTGTGTATCTCCGGCGCCGCGCAGAGCGCTGCGGAGATCGCGGGTGCATCTCCCCACAGCACCGTAATGACACGCGGCGGCAGGCCTGCATCGAGCAGCGCATGGGCGATCCGCCAAGCTGCGCTGGGTGTCTCTTCGGCCGGCTTCAGGACGATGGAGCATCCGGCGGCCAGCGCCGGCGCCACTTTTTGCATTGGCGTCCAGGCCGGAAAATTCCACGGCGAGAAGGCTGCAACCGGACCGACCGGACGGCGCTGCACTTCCCAACTCATGTTTGGCTGGCGAGAAGGAATGACGCGCCCATAAGCACGGCGCCCTTCTTCCGCGTACCAATCCAGAAGGTCGGCCGACGCCAGCCATTCGCCGTGCGCCTGGGCGAGTGGCTTACCCTGTTCGCGGGTAATCTCGGCGGCGGCTTCATCCGCCTGTCCGCGCATTGTTTCGGCGGCACGGCGCATGATAGCCGAACGCGCATAAGCCGACATCTGCGACCATTCGGCAAAACCTTGGGCGGCCAGCCGCGCCGCCTCAAGCGCCTCCGCTTTCCCGCATTTCGGCACCGTGCAGATCACTTCGCCGCTTGCGGGGTTCACCAGGTCAATAGTGCCAAGCGAACCCGCCGCGCGGTCCTGGCCATTGAAAATAGGGGAGGGCATCGTCATGAAACTGCTCCAACCTGCTTTTCTGCTGCAGCCCCCTGTGCAAATCGGATGAAGTCGGCGCTAGCCATCGGGCCGGCGCTTGTTCGAGCCGCGCCTAGCACGCCTGCCCAGTAGCTTTCTGATCCGTCTGCCAGGCGCCACTCGTGCAGCCGGCGCGTCAGCAACTGCAGATCGAATTCTTCGCTGATCCCGATGGCGCCGTGCACCGCATGCGCGATGGCCGAAATGCGCACGGCTGCGCAGCTCGCACCGTGCTTAGCGATCGCGGCGATCGCGGCTTGCGGGTAAAGCCCGCCGCGCGCTCCGATACCGGCGGCGATCCGCGCCGCCACCGCCTGCTCTGCAAGTATGGCAAGCTGCTGCTGAACGGCTTGCTGCTTGCCGATGGGCTTGCCGAATTGGCTCCGCTCGTTGGCGAAAGCCGTCGTCAACTCCATGACGCGGTCGGCCGCGCCGGATATGAGCAGGGCGCGCAGTACCGCCGCAAGAGGCCGCAGCGATGGCGCTGGCGGGCAGCTTTCGTGCGAACCTACCAGGATGGGATCCTCAGGGCTACCTGCAAGGACATGACGAGCCACGCGTGCGAAGGGTGTGAATGTCGCGCCGCCGGCAAGAACGATCGGTCCTTGCGGCATTTGGTCTCCTTTCCGGGCGAACAAGGCTCGAGCGATCATCGTGTCCCCGACCGGAAGCGGCACGGCGTTGTAACCCAGCAACGCTATAAGGGGCGCCGCTTCCGCCAAGGACAATCCGGCGCCGCCCGCTTCCTCATCGACCAAGGCATCGAGGAACCCGGAATCCTCGAACGCCTGCCACATAGCGGCCTGACTTTCCCCGCGTTCCACTTCGCGAACGGCCGCCGGCGAACAGATATCCTGCAACAGCCGGGAAAAAGGAGCGACCAGTTCCTGCATGTCCATTATCCCATTTCTTTCTTATCGCAGGCCCAGTTTTATCTTAGGCCCAACCCGCGCGCGATAATGCCGCGCAGAATTTCACGCGTACCGCCGCGCAGCGAGAAGCTTGGCGCGATTTGCGTCACATAAAGCAGCGCTCGGTGAAGTTCGGCCGCAATCGGCTCGTCGGGATGGGACGCCAGATCATCACCGACCAATTCAGGCACATCCTGCTCGAAGCTGGTTCCCAGATCCTTCATCAGCGAGGCTTCGACGACCGGGCTTTCGCCGGCGGCAAGGCGCGCGGTGACGGCCAGTGACATCTCCCGCAAGACTGCCAGCCGTGCGGTGAGGCCGCCCAACAACCGCACGGTCGCCTCATCCTTGCGCGCCTGTTCCTCCACATGACGCGTCCAGGCATCGAGAAGGACAACGGACGAATAGATCCTTTCCGGCCCGCTGCGCTCGAAGGCAAGTTCCGCTGTGACCTGACGCCATCCCTGCCCCTCTTCCCCCACCAGGGCATCCGGAGCGAGGCGCACGTCCTCGAAGAAAACTTCCGCGAAGTGTGCATCACCGGTGAGATCCACGATCGGCCGCACCGAAACTCCCGGCAGCTTCAGATCGACGATGACCTGCGAAAGCCCTTGCTGACGATCGGTAGAAGAGCCGGAAGTGCGCACGAGAGCGATCATGTAGTCGCTGTGGAGCGCGTTGGTGGTCCAGATCTTCTGCCCGTTGAGTAGCCAGCCGCTATCGTCCTGCGGCTCGGCGCGGGTGCGTACGCTGGCGAGATCGGAGCCAGATCCGGGTTCGCTCATACCGATGCAGAACAGCGCTTCGCCGCTTGCGATCCGCGGCAGATAGAATTGGCGTTGTTCTTCGGTCCCGAAATGAAGGATCAGTGGACCACTCTGCCGATCCGCGATCCAGTGCCCCGCGACCGGCGCGCCGGCCGAGAGTAGTTCCTCGACTATGACGAACCGAGTGAATGGACCTCGTCCTGCCCCGCCATACTCCTTCGGCAGCGAAAGACCAACGAAGCCCGCTCGGCCGAGTTTGCGGCTGAACGCCGCGTCGAACCCTTGCCACGATCGCGCGCGCACGTCCGTCGGCAACTGCGAGATGGTATCGGCAATCAGCGCCCGGATTTCGGGTCGGAGTGCTTCATCCTCCGCCGGCAGGGACGAGAGGACCAGATCCTCGAACACGCGAATACTCCTGCGTTGAGCTTGGAGTCTCCAATGTCGCACCCATCCTGCATAGTCCAATATCGATTATAGGCGATCCGATACTCAAACGCTATCGAAGCGCCGCTATTTGCGCAAAGCGGCGCGCAAGGGGATTTGTTCCGCCGCGTGGCACGGCCACTCCGGTTTCAATGGGGACACGCTTCGCAAGGGGCAGGAGGCGCACACCATGCGGAACAGATAATGACGCCCGCGACGGGACTAACGCCACGCCGAGGTCGGAGCGCACGAGCGAAAGCACGGCGCTAAGCTGCGTCGCCTGCTGGGCGACCCGCGGAACGTAACCCGCTTTCTGACAGGCAGCGACAGTGATCGAATGGAGTACGCTGACCCGGCTCTGCAGAACGAACGGCTCATCCGAAAGATCTGCCAGATCGACCTTGGAGCGCGCCGCCAGACGGTGTCCAGCGGGAAGTGCCGCGTAGAGTTCGTCGGGATCGACTACTTGGGTATCCACCTCCGCCGCTTCCATAAGCGGCAACCGAACTAGTCCAACATCGAGCACGGACAGTTCCAGATCACGCACGATTTCGGTGCTGGTTGCCTCTTCCAACACAAGCTCTACGGCAGGGAATTGTCGCCGGTATTCGGGAATGATCCTCGGGAGCAGCTCGAAAGTTGCCGATCCCACAAAGCCGACTTTCAAGCGACCTCTCTCGCCGCTTGCCCCGTCTCGCACCGCATCCCGAAAGCTTTGTGCCTGCGCCAGCGTGGCGCGGGCGAAGTCCAGCGAGGCACGGCCCGCGGCCGTCAGCGTCACGCCTCGCGGGCTTCGCTCGAACAAGGAGGTGCCAAGCCCTTCCTCCAGCTTGCGAATGGCGACCGTCAGCGGCGGCTGCGACATGTTGAGGCGTTCTGCGGCCCGATGAAAGTTGCCAGTCTCTGCCACCGCCACGAAATAACGCAGTTGCCTAAGGTCCACGATATTCTCCGTGTATCGCTTTTACAAAAATCAATATTAGCGGGATTGTCGCGCCGCGCCTAGCGTTTCAAGATTGATAGATATCGAGGAAGCCTGAATGGACCCGTTCCTGCTGGAGGAGCGCGACGGCCCCGTTGTTACCGTCCGCTTCAACCGCCCTGATGACAGAAACGCGATCTCCGAAGTTTCGGATAGCGAAGAAATTGTCGATTTCTGTGGCCGCATGGCGCGGGACTCGACCGTTCGGGCGATCGTTCTGACCGGCACTGGCAAGGCTTTCTGCGCGGGCGGCAACGTAAAGCGCATGCAGGAACGAGAGGGAATGTTTGCGGGATCGCCTTACGAAATACGCAACCAGTACCGCACTAGTGTCCAGATGATCGGACCGGCTCTCAGTGAGCTTGAGGTGCCGGTCATTGCCGCAATCAATGGGCCAGCGATCGGCCTTGGGCTTGATATCGCCTGCATGTGCGATATCCGCCTTATAGCGGATACCGCAGTCGTCGCAGAAAGCTATGTGAAGCTGGGTATCATTCCAGGCGGCGGCGGCGGTTGGCTTCTCCCTCGCCTGATCGGTCCGCAGCGTGCCAGCCTGATGACCCTGACGGGAGACGCCATCAATGCAGCAACTGCGCTGGAGTACGGCCTTGTCGCGGAAGTCCTGCCCGGCGAGCGATTGCTCAGCCGCGCCGCAGATCTCGCCCGCAGCGTCGCTGCCAATCCGGGTCATGCGACGCGAATGGCAAAGCGCCTGATGCGCGAAGGCGCCCACATGAAATTGAATACTCTCCTCGAGTTGGCCGCCGGATACCAGGCCCTGGCCCACCACAGCGAAGACCATCACGAGGCGGTGGGCGCCTTCCTGGAAAAACGCGTGGCGGAGTTCAAGAACAAGTGACGCAGGAATCCACACAAGCCACAGGTCCGCTTGCCGGGCTAAAGGTACTGGACCTCTCGCGGGTCCTCGCCGGCCCCTGGTCAACACAGATACTGGGCGACTTGGGGGCGGACGTCGTAAAGATCGAGCAGCCCGGCCAGGGCGACGACACGCGCCGCTGGGGGCCCCCTTTCCTCGACGATGGATCCCGTGACGCTGCTTATTACCTCTGCGCGAACCGTAACAAGAAATCGGTTGCCGTAAACCTCGCCGATCCTTGCGGTGCCGACCTCATACGTCGACTGGCAGCCGATGCCGACATCGTCGTGGAGAACTTCAGGGTCGGTGGGCTCGCAAAGTACCAGTTGGACTACGCCTCACTAAGCGCTGTGAACCCGAAGATCATCTACTGCTCGATCACCGGCTTCGGCCAGACCGGTCCCTACCGGGATCGGGGCGGATACGACTTCCTGATCCAGGGTATGAGCGGCCTGATGTCAGTGACCGGCAGGCCAGACGAGGAACCTGGCGGCGGCCCCATGAAGGTCGGGATTCCGATCAGCGATCTCGTTACCGGCCTTTATTCCGCCATTTCCATCCTTGCAGCGCTGGCGCATCGTGACCGGACAGGCGAGGGGCAACACATAGATATGGCCTTGCTCGACACGCAAGTAGCGCTGCTCGCCAATCAGGCCTCGAACTTCCTCAACGGTGGAATGCTTCCGCGCCGGTTAGGCAATGAGCATCCCAATACGGTGCCCTATCAAGACTTCGCGTGCTCGGACGGCGAAATTCTGGTAGCGCTGGGTAACGACCGGCAATTCCGCGCCTTCTGCGCACTCGTTGGCCGGCCTGACATCTCTTCCGATCCTCGGTTTCTGGAGAATGCCGGGCGCTCGCCCAATCGCAAGGCCCTGCAGGAGCAACTGCGCCCGGCCGTTGCGAAATGGACTTGCGCAGAATTGATCGCAGCGATGGAAGCCGCCGGGCTGCCCGGCGGCCGGGTGAACGAGATCCCCGAAATCCTAGCCGACCCGCACGTCGCCGAACGCGAACTCGTGCGCGCCATGACTCGCTCCGACGGTACGGCGGTGAAGACACTTGCCTATCCTGGCAGGTTTTCCCGGACACCAGCCGACTACCGACATGCTCCGCCGCGATCTGGCGAGGACACGCGTGACGTGCTGGTCCGAGCGCTCGGGTTGGACGAGGAAACGATTGACGCGCTGTTCGATGCCGGCGTGATCGCGGATAGACTGCATTGACGTGACGCTCTGAAGCGAGCTGGAAAACAGTAGAGAGGATTTCTGTCATGAGCACCAGGATCGGGTTCATCGGGCTGGGCGCCATGGGCCTGCCCATGTCGTCGAACCTTCAACGTAAAGGCTTTGCCGTCACCGTTTACGACCTCGACGAGACGAAGATGGCAGAGGTGGTTGCACTGGGGGCCGCCCGAGCCGCAAGCGTGGCCGAAGCCTCCCGCGAGCAAGACATCGTCATCACCGTGCTCCCCGCGACCCAGCACGTCGAGAGCGTCGTCTTGGGAGTTGACGGTGTACTGGCCAACATTGGGCCGGACGCCGTAGTCATGGACCTTTCAACGATCGACGCGAACGGCACCGATCGTGTGGCAAAGGCCTGCAGCGAAAAGGGCGTGGCATTCGTCGACGCGCCGATTGGCCGTCTTGCCCTCCATGCCCAGCGCGGCGAATCTCTGTTCATGGTCGGCGCCAAGGATGTGGATTTCGTCCGGGTAGAGCCTGCCCTCAAGGCCATGGGCACCGACATCTTCCGCTGCGGAGAGCCGGGGATGGGAAGCCGCATGAAAGTCATCAACAACTTCATGCTGCTGTCCACTGCCCAGATCGTAGCGGAGTCCATCGCGCTCGGAGCCAAACTTGGCCTGGATATCCAGACGATGCACGATGTCACTGCCAATACAACCGCGCGCAACGGTCAGTTCCACGTCCTCATGGTGAATAAGGTTCTCAGAGGAGACGTCGATCCCGGCTTCACCATCGATCTTGCCTTCAAGGATCTGTCGTTGGCCATGAACGCGGCCGCAGAGCATCGCGTAGGCCTGCCAATGGGCGCGGCTGCGCATGCCGTGTTTGGGGGGGCCAGGGCAGGTGAATTCGCCGTCAAGGACTACTCAGCCCTGCTCGATTATGCCTGTCGCAATGCTGGCGTCGACACCCCCAGGATGGACTGACCTCGTGCTTTTTTATTAGGTCTCCAATCGCCCCTGCGGAGCGCCTGGCGAGCGCTCCGCATGGCCATTTGGTTTGTATTTTCATGATCATCACGACGCTCGGCTCCCTTGCCCCGGTGTTTGGCATCATCCTGCTGGGTTACTTGTGTGGAAAGACCAAAGCCCTTGGCGAAGGCGCGTTCGAAGTGCTCAACCGCTTCGTCATCACGATAACCTTGCCGGTGCTCACGTTCCTGTCCATTGCCAGAATGCCACCCGAAAGCCTGCTCGTTCCGGCGATGTTGATCGCCGTCGTCGGGGGTGCGCTGATCGCCTACGCCGTCGGATTCCTGGTGGAGAACCGGCTGGGTCAAGACATGTCGGAGTCCAACATAGCCGCCCTGTGCGCATGCTTCAGCAATACGGGGTTCATCGGCCTTCCAATTGCCGTCCTTACTTTCGGGAATGCCGCTATTGCGCCCGTCACCGTGACGATGCTGCTCTATTCGGCGGTCGTCTTCACGCTCAGCGTGGTGGTAAGCGAAGTGGCCGCACACCGCGACCGCGGCGTCTTGCACGGTCTTCAAGTTGCGGCCCGCGCGGTTCTGCGCAACCCGTTGATCCTGCTGTCCTCGCTTGGCATGGTGTGGTCTTTGCTGCGCTTGCCACTCGGCGGACCGGTCGAGACTCTCCTCTCGACGCTCGCTCAAGCCACGGCGGCCTGCGCGCTGACGGCGATCGGCATGTTCATCTCGCTTCCCCGCCGCACTGCAAGTCCGGGACCGATTGCCCGCGCGGTCGTTCTGAAGCTGGTGATACACCCTCTCGTCACGGCCGGCCTTGTCTTTACGGTCGCGCCCATGCCGCCTTTGTGGGCCGCCATCGCCGTGCTCATGGCGGCGATGCCCTCCGGCGCCACAAGTTTCGTGCTCGCGGGAAAAGCGGGACCATGGGCGCAGGAACTCAGCGCCTGGGCGATAACGCTGACGACAGTCGTTGCCGCCTTCACGCTGCTTCCCATCCTCTGGCTACTAACATGACCAGCGACGCGAGCGCGCAGCCTATGAAAGCTAAGACATATCTAAGCGTCGACCGTCGGCTGCGGAGAAGTTATCTTGGCCACCCCCGCCTCATACTTCAGGTTGTGGATCGAGATCGACGTCTCCACCTTCTGGACTCCCGGAAGGCTACGAATTCTCGTCATGACCAGTTCGTTCAACTGCTCGATGTTGGTGAACAATCCCATGGCGAGTATGCTATATCTTCCCAGCATAAGCACAACGCAGCTTATCTCTTCCAGCTGCTTCAGTTCCTCGGCAACCGAGGCGACCTGGGAGGGCTCCACATTGATACCCAACATGCACAGGCTGGGAGAGCCGGCGAGACGAAAGTCCTGCACCACTGTGAACTGGATGAGACCTTCGGCCTGAAGGCGCTTGATCCGCATGCGGATCGTCCCCTCGGTGATGCCCAGTTCAGCCGCTATCGCGCGATTGGAAACGCGCGCGTCGCGCGCGAGCTTATCAACGATCTTTCTATCGAGAGTATCGAGCGGTTGCGAAGTAGGCGGACTCATAGCGGTACCACATTAAATTCGAACTTCACGATATCCACGGCAATTCCGGCGTCTATCCCCGCAACACCGCGGATCCCAGCAATATGGTCATAGAGGAACTCTTGGACATCGGAGAAATCGTGCAAGGCGACCAGCAACTCCAGATCGTTCGCACCGTTCATGATGTTGACGCTGAGAACTTCGGGGAATCTTGCAAGGTCGCGGCCGACTTCCTGCGTGTCACGCCCGCGAACCTTGACGCCTACCGCAATGATGACGTTGTAACCGAGAGCCGCAAAATCCGTAACGGCAACAACGCGCATCGCGCGAGCGTCTTCAAGCTTCTGCAGACGTGACGAAATCGTCGCCGGTGTCACGGAAAGCTGCTTGGCAATGTCGAGGTTGGTCGCCCGTCCATTCGTGCGAAGTATCTCGATTATGCTGCGATCTTGGGCATCCAACGAGGGGGGGGACAGCGCGCGCCCATTGCGTATCTGCATTCTTACCATGACTCCATTGCGCAGCGTTCATACCGTAACGGGTATGCAAACACTAGACCTGGAAGCTCCGACCCTCAAGAGCACGCACAGACCATTAAATTGTGCGACATCGTTCCATAAACGGTTTGCGTTGCATTCCTCGTGCATCTATCCACAGATTGCGTAGAGCACGAGCCATTTTACAGCGCAGGACTAGTGACCCGTGATCCATCGCCGACGCGTGGTTCGGAACAGTGCTGCCGCCGTTACCAAGCAGATTAGAGGAGAAAGAGATGCTTTCGAAAGTAACGATCAGTCTTACCGACCTTTCGGTCAGCCGGCTTTGCTACGGCACCAATATGCTGGGATGGTCGATCGACCAGGATCGCTCCAACCGCATTCTCGACAGGTTCGCGGAACTGGGCGGCAACTTCGTCGATACCGCACGCTCCTATGGGGACTGGATGCCGGGCGCTCCTAAAGGGGCAAGCGAGCGGGCGCTCGGCGCTTGGCTCAAGACCCGCAAGCGCGAGGACGTCATCGTTTCCACCAAGGGTGGCCACTTCGACATGCGGGCCGGGGACTATCGCAACCGTGTGAACCCAGTCGACCTTGCCAGTGACCTTAACGAGAGCCTCGATCACCTCGGCGTGGATGCCATCGATCTCTACTGGGTCCACATGGACAATCCCGAAACCCCGGTGGACGAACTCATTGACTTTCTAGCCGACGCCAAGGCGGCCGGAAAGATCCGCTGGTATGGTGCGTCGAACTGGGCGCCCGAGCGCGTGATCGCCGCCAACGACTACGCCAAGGCCAACGGAAAGCCCGGCTTCATCGCCTATCAGCCATTCTGGGGCCTCGGCAAGCCACATGAAGGCAACGCCGCGCAGGAAGGTTACCAGCTCTATTTCGAGGATCACGGCGGCGCACTTCGCGAAGGTGACCTGGCGATCGTCCCCTACTGCGGTCAGAGCCGCGGGTTCTTCAGCATGCTTGAAAAGGGCGAAGACACCGTCCCCGACACGCTCAAGGCCTTCTTCGACAATCCTGCCAACGCCAAGCGCTTCGAGGCCGCGAAGGCCATTGCCAGCGGGCATGACGTCTCCGTCGCGCAGGTCGTACTGGCATACCTGCTAAACCAGCCGGGACAGGTCGTGCCGATCTTCGGCGCGTCGAGCCCGCAACGCGTGGAAGAAAGCGCGAAGGCGGCCGATCTCAAACTGTCGGTCGAGGAACTGGCGAAGCTGCGCGCCGACTGACCCATGGGGCCGGGGGCGGCATTCGCTCCCGGCTACAATTCAAGTACCGACCGCATCAGCGGACCTGCAAAGAGCGGCCCTAAGCGCCGCCGTAGCGTCGCGCTTCAGGCTTAGAGACACAGGTGCCTCCGCTACGACGTCGAACCCGTGATAGGCGCCTGGGTATACATGGAGCTCGGTCGGTACACCAGCTTCAGCCAGCCGCCGCGCGTAGTCCATGTGTTCAAGCAAGAATAGGTCCAAGGCTCCTACACCGATGAAGGCGGAAGGAAGTCGGGACAGATCGTCCGTCCGCGCGGGAACGGAATAGATAGGCACAATCCCTGCGCCCGGCATAACGCCCAGCACTGCCCCCCAGCCGAATGCGTTGGACTTGGGCGTCCAGATGAACGAGCCGATATGTTCCGGCTGTGCCGTGATGCAGGTCCGATCGTCGAGCATGGGATAAATCAGGCTCTGATGGATGAGGGCCGGCCCGCCTTTGTCTCTCGTCAATTGCGCCAGGGCGGCGGCAAGCCCTCCGCCGGCGCTTTCTCCCCGAACCGCGATGCGTGCGGGATCGAGTCCAAGCTCTTCAGCCTGCTCCACCAGCCAACAAAGCACAGCATAGCAATCTTCCAGGGGGGCCGGTGCCGGATGCTCGGGAGCAAGCCTGTAGTCGACAGACACCACGAGGGCGCCGAGTTCGCCGGCGAGCGCTAAATTCTGCGCGTGCCCCATCGCGAGCGATCCGAGCACGTAGCCGCCGCCATGGAGATGCAGCACGGCGCCGCGAAAACTGTTTTGAGCAGAGACCTGCTTCGGAGGCCGGAGAATAGACCCTCACCGGGATCGAATGATCCACCTCTCCCGGCACGCATTTCTCGAATCAGGTGACGCCGATCGCTTGCGGTTCTTCCATCATGCCATCTGCGCCATGGCTTGCCTTACCTCGGCAAGATTATCCGGGCCGAGCTCGAAAGCGGGCATAAGGTCGAGACCTCCGAGCAGTGCGGGGTCCACCAGATCGCATATGTTTTCCCTCTTCGCCATCTCAGTACCTCTGCCCAATCGCGCCATCGTGATAGATCGAGGCGCCAGTCACGAAACGCGCCTCCTCAGAAGCCAGGTAAACGAAAGCATGGGCGGTATCTTCCGGATCGCTGGATATCCCGAGCGGCCCCATCCCAGCGATCGACGCTTCTGCCTCCTCTACCGTTGGATAGGCTCCCAGCTTCACATAGTCGGCCAACCCTTCGCGGATCAGCGGCGTCATCGTCAACCCAGGATGGACGGAATTGACCCGGATCTTCATGGGCCCGAATTCGACCGCGGCGCATAGCGTCAACATTCGCCCGGCCGCCTTGGAGACATGATAACCGATGTTGATGCCGCTGGGCATGTAGCTCGCCATCGACAGGTTGTTGATGACGCTTCCGCCGCCAGGAAATCGCTGGACGCTGCGCTTCAGCTCGGGAAGGCAGGCCTTTGTGCCGATAAACAATGCATCATGGTTCACCGCCATGACCTTGCGCAGATCATCAAGCGAAGAGTGCTCGATGCCGGCATGAATGGCTATTCCGGCATTGTTGACCAGGACGTCGATGCCGCCGAACGCCGCCGCCGTTTCGGCCGCCACCTGCGCCCAGTTCGCTTCGCTAGTGACATCATGTGTCAGAAACCGGAAGTGTTCCGCAGGAGCGCTACGAGCCAATCGTGCGGACACGACTTCGCTTTCGGCGGTGCGAAAGTCGGTTGCGACGACGCGCGCCCCTTCGCGCAGATACGCTTCGCAGATCGCTACACCGATATTGCCATCGCGCCCTGCACCCGTGACGATGGCGACCTTACCTCCCAGCCTTCCGGCCATCTGCTCCTCCCAGTTCGGTCATGCTATTTTCATTTTCAAGAAGCGCAAGCGATGCGGATACGGCCCTGCAGACGCGTTCCAGCTTCGACACGCCCGCCTCGATCGCAGACTGCTGAGGCGCTTCCACGCTGACCGCCAGACCGGGGGCGAGCGCTGAAAGAAAAGCGCGGAGGTCGAGAGCACCCTGGCCCGGTAGCAGCCTCTGAATTCCTGCCTCCCATTCGATCCGCTCACGCGCGATCGTCACTGGACCGTCCGATAGCTGTGCGATCCGCACGCGCGGGTCGGATAGAAGCTCCAGACTTTCGCGCGCCTCGCCGCCGCGCATTAGGTGGAGAACGTCGGCAGTAACGCCGATATCGCTCCGACCGACGGCCTCGATTTCAGCAAGGGCCTGCGTCAGCGTGCCCACCTGCGAAGGCAAATAGAACTCGATAGACAGGCCAATTCCGAATGAGTTCGCCAGTTCGGCCAGCCCGGCCAGCTTGTGGTGGCGGCGCTGCGGATCCCGGTCGTAGCAAAGCACATTGGCCATAGAGGCACCAAGGTCCGCACCGGCTTCCAGCAGGGGCGCGAAATCGCGCACTTCGCTGCGACCCGCAAGTGTCAGGGGATACATCAGGTCTACCCGCAAACCGCTGGCGCGAAGCGCATCGCGCATGGCCCTGCGGAGTGAGATATCGCGTACAAGATCGTACTCGGGCATCGCGGGTAGCACGGCCATCGAATGAAGAAACGGACAAACGCCGCTGCAGCCGCTGCGCGCCGCCAGTTCGACCAATTCGACAGGCCCTGCGTCAGTTACCGTAAGATGATCCAGGGAGAGCCTGCGTCCCATTTTTGGCTTGTCCCTTCGCCGAGGGGTGCGAGGCGGCCGCTCTATTGCCGCCGCCCCGCTGCTCGCGCTTCAGGCCGCGGCCTGACGCTCCTTGATCATGTCGAGCGCCACGTCGACGATCATATCTTCCTGGCCGCCGACCATCTTGCGGCGACCGAGTTCGACAAGGATCGCCCGCGTGTCGAGGCCGTAAGTTTCGGCCGCCTTCTCCGCATGGCGCAGGAAAGAGGAGTAGACCCCGGCATAGCCGAGCGAAAGTGTTTCGCGGTCGACGCGCACGGGCCGATCCTGCAGGGGGCGCACGAGATCCTCGGCTGCATCCATGAGTGCATTGACGTCGCATCCGTGGTTCCAGCCCTTGCGGTCAGCGGCGGCGATGAAGACTTCGAGCGGCGCGTTTCCCGCGCCCGCGCCCATGCCCGCGAGCGAGGCATCGATGCGCACGCCGCCGCATTGCGCCGCCACAATCGAGTTGGCCACGCCCAGCGACAGGTTGTGATGAGCGTGCATGCCGCGTTCCGTTTCCGGCTTGAGCACCCGGTTATACGCTTCGAAGCGCGCACGAACCCCGTCCATGTCCAGCGCGCCGCCGCTGTCGGTGACGTAGACGCACTGCGCGCCGTAGCTTTCCATCAGCACGGCCTGCTGCGCCAGTGCCTCAGCCTCGATCATGTGGCTCATCATCAGAAAGCCCGAGACGTCCATGCCAAGATCGCGGGCGATGCCGATATGCTGGCGCGAAACGTCCGCCTCGGTGCAGTGGGTCGCAACGCGTACGGAACGCACGCCGATGTCGTAGGCCCGCCGCAGTTCGTCCACAGTGCCCACGCCCGGCAGGATCAGGGTCGTGAGCACGGCGCGCTTGAGCACCCCTGCCACGGCTTCAAGCCACTCCCAATCGGTATGGGCGCCGAAACCGTAGTTGAAGCTGGCACCGTTGAGCCCGTCACCGTGCGCCACTTCGATCGCGTCGACCCCGGCCTCGTCCAGCGCCTTGGCGATCGCCGCGACATGGTCGACGCCATACATGTGCCGGATCGCGTGCATGCCATCGCGCAGGGTAACGTCCTGGATGTAGAGCTTCTGCCCCGCATCAACATCGAACTTGGTGCTCATGCCGCCACCTTCTTGCCTTCGAGGATTTTCTTGGCCAGCAGTTCGCCGGTCGCCTTGGCCGCTGCCGTCATGATGTCGAGGTTGCCGGAATAGCTCGGCAGGTAGTCCCCTGCCCCCTCAACTTCCAGGAGGATCATCGTCTTCACTCCGGTAAAGTCGCCGCGGCCTGGAATTCGGAGCTTGTTGTTGTCACCGAAGCGTTCGAACTGCACTTCCTGCTTGAGCCGGTACCCCGGCACATAGGCCTGGACTTTCTTGACCATCGCCTCAACCGACGCGCGGATCGCGGCCTCGTCAGCGCCTTCGGACAGCGTGAATACAGTGTCGCGCATGATCATCGGCGGTTCGGCCGGGTTCAGGATGATGATCGCCTTGCCCTGCTCGGCGCCACCAACCTCCTCGATCGCCCGGGTGGTAGTACGGGTGAATTCGTCGATGTTGGCGCGCGTGCCCGGCCCGGCCGAACGGGACGAGACCGAGGCGACGATTTCCGCGTAGTAAACCTTTGCCACCTGGCTGACCGCGGCGACCATCGGGATCGTCGCCTGGCCGCCGCACGTTACCATGTTTACGTTTCCGGCGTCGAGATTCGCCTCCATATTGACGGGAGGAACGGTAAAGGGACCTATAGCCGCCGGAGTAAGGTCCACTACCTGCTTGCCGTCACGGCGCAGCGCTTCGTCATGGGCCTTGTGGGCATAGGCGCTGGTCGCGTCGAAAACGATGCCTATCTCAGGATAGATATCCATCTTCATGAGCCCCTCGAGGCCCTCGTGCGTCGTCGCCACGCCGCGTTCGCGCGCCATGGCGAGCCCCTCGGAGGCGGCATCGATGCCGACGACCGCTGCCAGCTCCATGTTCTGCGGATATTTGGTCATCTTCATCATCAGGTCCGTACCGATGTTCCCGGACCCGATAATCGCTGCCTTCACTTTGCCAGCCATGTTCTTTCTCCCAGCGCCGCAATCGCGGCGGTAAATTTCATACGAAGCGCGCCGTGCAGCTGCCGACGCCGTGCAATTCCATTTCGAAGACATCGCCAGCCACCGCCGGCTCCAGGGGAACCAAACTCCCCGAAAGGATCACGTCGCCGGCCTCGAGCGTCACCCCATACGCACCCAGCGTATTGGCCAGCCAGGCGACCGCTTCCGCAGGCGAACCCTGCACGGCATGCCCGTACCCTTCGGAAAGTGGCTTTCCGTTCTTGGTGACGGTGACGTGAAGGTTGGGCAAGTCATGCGCCCGCGGATCAGCGCGCGCCTCACCCAGCACATAGACCCCGCACGACGCGTTGTCGGCGACGGTGTCGACGATGCCGATCTTCCAATCCTGGATGCGGCTGTCGACGATTTCGAAGCAGGGCACGATGGCCATTGTTGCCGCAACAACCTGTTCGGCCGTAACGCCCGGCCCCTTGAGGCTGTCCTTGAGGATGAAGCCGACCTCTGCTTCTGCGCGCGGTTGAATCAGACCGTTGGCAGCAATATTGATGTCGCCCTCGACGAACATGCTGTCGGTCAGAAAGCCAAAGTCCGGCTGGTGGACACCCAGCATGTCCTGCACGGCCTTCGAGGTCACCCCGATCTTCTTGCCGATAACTGTCTCGCCGTCCGCCTTGCGTTTGGCGAGCACTGCCAATGATATTGCATAGGCATCGTCTATCGAAAGCGCGGAGTGCCTGGAAATCAGTGGCGGTACCGTCGTACCTTCCCGCAGGGCCTCGTGAAGCTCGGATGCAAGATCCGCGATGAGGGAATCGTTCGATATCACGGTCACAGATAAGCTCCGTCCTGATAGATGAGAGGGTCGACAACGTCCGAAAGCCGGACGGCGTCCACGCTGGCGATGACGATGCTGTGGGTCCCGTAAGGGGCGATGCTCTCCACCTTGCAGGACAAGTTGGCCTGCGCTTCCTGGAGCATCGGCAGAGAATCCGGCAGGGCGGTCCATTCCCCGGCTTCGAACCGCCTTTCACGCGGCACCCCACCCCCGAACGCGGAGGATACATGTCGCTGATGACGGGACAACAGATTCACCGTGATGGGGCAGCCTGGCGCCAGGTAGGCATGAAGCATTGCCGAACGATTGACGCAGACCAGAACCGCCGGCGGATCCATCGTCAGCGAGGTGATCGACGTCGCCGCCATGCCGACGGGCCCGTCCTGTCCCTCGGCCACTACAATCGCCACGCCCGAAGCCAGGCGGCGCATGGCGCCCTTGAAACCGGCCGCCAGGTCGCCGCTGGCATCCTCGCCGTGCCCTGCGCGCGCAGAGGCCGGCGGCGCGCTAGCCACGGAGGAAGTCCACCGAATAGCGGTTGAACTCTTCCGCCCGCTCCACCTGGACCCAGTGCCCGGTTCGCCCGAACGTCATGCAGCGTACGTCCGGGCAGGATTCGAGGAACAGCCGCGCGTGCGCCTCGGGGCAGAAGGCGTCGTCCAGACCCCATAGAACGAAGACGGGGGTTTCAACTTCGCTCAGGCGCGGTCCGAGGTTCGGCGTCTTCATGCGTCCGATCACATCGCGCGACTGCGTGCGGGCGACTTCGAAACGCTCCTGCACCAGCGTATCAGTCACGCGGTGCAGCGAATCGGGATGCATGAGATTGCCGATCAGGCGGCGCTGCTCCTCCACGTTAAAATCGGGACTGCCGAAACCCGAGCGCATCTTCGCGATACCCGGCATCGTGAAGTAGCTCGCCTGCTCGGCAACGCAGCCCGGCGCCATCAGGATCAGCTTGTCTACGGCGAACTCGGGATGATCGAGCGCGATCTGCAAGGCGATGCCGCCCCCGAGCGAGTTGCCGACGAGGCTACCGCCGCGAACCCCGTGCAGAGCCAGTGCCTCGACCAGCGTGCGGGTGAACAGCTCCAGAGGATAATCGATCCCGTCGGGCTTGGATGATTGTCCGTAGCCGACGAGGTCGGGCAGGATAACCCGGTAACCGGCATCGACGAACGCCTGCACGTTTTCACGGAAATTCGATGCACCAGAAGCGCCCGGCCCGCTTCCGTGGATGAAGACCACGGCCGGGCCTTCGCCCCGTTCGGCGATGGAAATCTCGTGCCCGTCCGAGACCGTCTGAACTCGGCGCGACAATTCGCTCGTCATGTGCGCGCTCCTTAGATGAAGGTGAAGGCCGGCATCTCGCCGTGCATCGTGGCGATGACATCGCTGGTGCGATTTGCCGGATCGTTGGCGACGTGCGCTCGGGCGGCATTGAGATCCAGCCACGGCTGCAGGATCGGACTGGACATGTAGATCGCCCGTCCGCCCAGCAGCTTCACCATGTCGTCCACCAGATCCGCCATGCGGCGAACCACGCTGGCCGACTGGTAGGCGAAGAGGCCACGCCGTTCCATCGGTACCGGCTCGCCTCTTTGGGCATAGCCCATCATCTCGTCGAAGGCGGCGCGGTGCGTCAGTTCCATCTCGTCGACCTCCGCGATCGCCCGTGAAATCGCGGCATGAAGGAAAGGATCCGCCTTGGCTGCCTTGCCGGTATTGCTGGACACGCGACTCTGCATGATCTCGATCGCCGCAGCGATGGCTGCTCGCGTTCCCCCAAACGCGGCCGTCGAGACTGAACGCATGAAGACTTGAGCCCAGGGCAGGCGATAGAGCGGTCCGTCGTTCTCTTCTTGCCCCGGATTCTGACAGGCAAAGCCATCGCTTGCCTTATGCGTGCGGTGCTCGGGAACGAAGACACGCTCGACCAGGATGTCGAAGCTGCCGGTGCCCTGAAGACCGAACGTATCCCAGGTGCCTTCGATCACCTGATAGTCGGAGCGAGGCAGGAGGAACGTGCGCATATCGGGCGGGCCGCCACCAGTATCGAAGTTGATCGCGCCCAGCAGTACCCAACCGCAATGGGTCGAACCGGACGAGAAACCCCAGCGGCCCGACAGATAGAATCCGCCTTCGACCTTCTCGACCTTGCCGACGGGCTGGTAGGTCGAGGACACGAGCATGTCCTGATCGTCCTCCCAGACTTCCCGCTGGGCCTCGTCGTGGAACAACGCCATCTCGTAAGGGTGACAACCGAGCACGCCGTAGATCCAGCCTGTCGACATGCAGCCTTCGGCCAGCGCCTTCTGGATATCGAAGAAGACATTCGGGTGCATCTCGTAGCCACCCCAGCGTCGCGGCTGGAGAACGCGAAAGAAGCCCGCGGCTTTCATCTCCGCCACGGTTTCCGTGGGCACGTTGCCGGCCTTGGTGCAAGCGTGCGCCCTCTCCCTAAGAGTCGGGATCATCGCTCGCGCACGTTCGACCAACTCCTGCGGAGTCGGCGTTTCCTTGACTTCCAAAGTAGCTCTCGAACTCACTGCGGCTTCCGCCATCCTCGCCTCCATCCGGGCAAGCGCCCAAAAATAGCCTTATGCGTAGTCCCGTTACATCTTATCTACGCAAAGTGTCAATCATATTGGGGCTTGCGCATTACTCGCGATGCTTATAGGCGATTGGAGAACGAACCGCTACTGAATCACGAGAAATGTGAAGTTTGCTACGATGAAGCGGATTCTGGGCCTCGCTTAAGACGGGCTATGCGTAGTATAACGCATTCCAGTCATCATAAACGGTGATCCAGGTGGGAATAGTGGCGGGAAGCGCAACGCAGGGGACGAGGCGACAAGAATGGCAGTGAAATCTCTGGGATATGTCGTCATCGAAGCACGTGATCTTTCCGCATGGCGCGACTTCGCCTGCGGGATCGCCGGGCTGATGCCAGCGGCGTGCGAACGGAACGATGCGGCGGCCTTCCGCATGGATGATCGCCCATTCCGGCTATGGGTGCAGCAGGGCGATCGTGACGGCTTCGTGGCGCCGGGATGGGAATTCGCCACGCGAGCGGATTACGAGGATGCCCTAACCCGCCTGGAAGCCGCCGGCCGATCGGTGGAGCGCGGGGACGTCATGGAAGCCCGCGAGCGCAAGGTCTACGAACTGGCGCGCTCGTCCGATCCGGCCGGGAACGCCATGGAGCTCTTCTACGGCAGGTTCGTGGACTACGCGCCTTTCGTTTCCCCCGCCGGGGTGACCCGCTTTGTCACCGGCGACAGCGGGGACATGGGCATGGGCCACATCGTCCTGACCGCGCCCAACTTCGAAGAAACCCATGCGTTCTACAAGGACGTACTGGGCTTTAGCGACACCGATCTCGGGCGCTTCTATCTCATGGGCGGAGGCGCGGAAGATCCGGGCGTCGGCTTCGCCTTCCTCCACTGCAACAGCCGGCACCACAGCCTGGCGCTGGGACAGCTCCCTGAAAGCCCCAATGGCGCCGTGCACATGATGCTGGAAGTAGGCACGCTGGAGGACGTCGGCCGCGCTTACGACCGCGTGCTCAAGAGCAAGGGCAAGGTGCCCCTTTCCGCCACGCTCGGCCGGCATGTGAACGACAAGATGACCTCGTTCTATATGCAGACGCCTGGAGGCTTCGACATCGAATATGGCTGGAACGGCCTCGTTATCCATCCCGAGAGCTGGGTGCCGACCACCAGCCTGGCCGTAAGCGACTGGGGCCATAAGTGGGCTCACGAGAAGGATGATTGACGCAATGCTCGACAAACGCATGACGGTCGACGACATCGTCGACCAGCTTTCCGACGGAATGACCATCGGCATCGGCGGCTGGGCGACCCGGCGCAAGCCCATGGCCCTGATCCGCGCCATTGCCCGCTCGAAGCTCAAGGACCTGACTATCATGGCAGGCTACGGCGGCCCTGATATCGGCCTGCTTGCCGCGACCGGCAAAATTCGCAAGCTCGTCTTCGCCTTCGCCAGCCTCGACCACTTCCCGCTGGAGCCGCATTTCCGCAATGCCCGCCAGGCCGGGGCGTTCGAAGTGCTGGAACTGGACGAAGGCCTCTACCATTGGGGCCTGCGCGCCGCGGCGATGAAACTACCGTTCCTGCCGAGCCGCGTCGGCATCGGCACCGATATCATCCGCCAGTCCGGCTTCGACTTCAAGATGGTCAAGAGCCCTTACGAGGATAGTGAGGAACTCGTCGCAATGCCGGCCTTGGTGCCGGACGTGGCACTGATCCATGCCCACCGGTCGGACGAGCGCGGCAATATCCTGACGCTCAGCGTCGATCCGCTATTCGACGAGCTTCTGGTCCGCGCCGCCGGCGTGAGCTTCGTCACCGTCGAGAAGATCGTCTCCACCGCCGAACTCGAGATGAAGGCCAACAGCCGCTTCAACCTCGTGGAGCGCGCGATGATCACCGGCGTCGCCGAAGCACCGTTTGGCGCCCATCCGACCAGCGCGGCCCCGGACTACCAGCTCGATCTCAAGCACATCAAGGCATACGTCGACAGCGCCGCCTCGCCCGAAGCCTGGGCCGAGTACAAGGCGAAGTACATCGACGTTTCCGAGGCAGAGTATCAGGCAACGATCGGCGGCGCCGAAGTCGTCGAGGCCCTGCCCGTTCCCGTTTATTGAGCGAGATCCGTCATGACGCAGACCAACTATTCTCTCGCCGAACTCGTCATCGTCGCCTGCGCCGAAGCCTGGCGCAATGACGGTGAAGTGATGGCGACCGGCATCGGCCCCCTGCCCCGCATCGGCGCGGGTCTGGCCAAGATGACCTTCGCCCCGGCGATTCAGACCACAGACGGCGAAGCCTGGTACACCAGCGAGCCGGTTCCCCCGGGCAAGCGGGTCGCCGAATCCGAGTACGAAGGCCTGTCGAACTACGACCGGGTCTTCTCGGCGCTGTGGAGCGGCCGCCGCCATGCCATGGTCGGCCCGGTGCAGATCGACCGCTTCGGCCAGGCCAACATCAGCATGATTGGCGATCACCGCAAACCGAAGATCGCGATGCTCGGCGCGCGCGGCTTTCCTGGCAACTCGATCAGCCACCCCAATAGCTTCTTCTTCCCCAGCCACAACAAGCGGGCCTTCGTGGAAGGCGAGGTCGATTTCGTCTGCATGGCGGGCTACAACCCTGAGCGCTACATTGGCGGCAAACCGCCGCGCGGACTAGATCTGCGGATCGTCGTCACCAATCTGTGCGTGATGGACTTCGGTGGTCCCGACCACCAGATGCGGGTCGTATCCCTCCATCCCGGCGTCACGTTCGACGAAGTCCAGGCGAACACCGGCTTCCTGCTGGCGAGGATTGCGGACGATGTTCCGACAACCCCCGCGCCCACGGAAGAGCAGCTTGAGATCATCGCGCGCCTCGATCCCAACAACGTGCGTGCAAGCGTCTTCAAGGACAACCCCGCCGGCGTGAGGGAGCCAGCGTGACATGAGCGACCTCGACCGTCTGGTGGAGCCGAAGCAGGCCGACATCGTGTATGAAACGCAGGAGCCCGTCCGCTACGAAGTTGATGGCGCCGCTGCGCATATCATCATGAACCGGCCGAGTTACAACAACGCCCAGAACAGCCAGATGACCTATGCACTGGATGCGGCGTTTCGGCGGGCGGTCGACGACGACGATATCCGGGTGATCGTGCTGCGCGGCGAAGGCAAGCACTTCTCCGCCGGCCACGACATCGGGACCCCCGGCCGCGACGTGACGGCGAGCTGGGACAGGGTGGCGCTGGTGCCCGACCATACGAACAAGCCTGCGGCCGAGTTCCTTTATACCCGCGAGCATGAAGTCTACATCGGCATGTGCCGGCGCTGGCGCGATGTGCCCAAGCCCACGATCGCCGCGGTGCAGGGCGCCTGCATTGCCGGGGGACTGATGCTGGCTTGGGTCTGCGACTTCATCGTCGCGACCGACGACGCTTTCTTCCAGGATCCGGTCAACCGCATGGGCATCCCGGGCGTCGAATACTTCGCGCACGGCTTCGAACTGCCGCCGCGCATCGCCAAGGAGTTCATCATGCTGGGCGAGCGGATGAGCGCGGAGCGCGCCTACAACTTCGGCATGGTCAACCGCCTGTCCACGCGCGACGCCTTGCTGAGCGACGTCAAGGCCATGGCCGAGGAATTGGCAAAGCGCCCGCGCCTCGGCAACTGGCTGACCAAGCAGGCGCTCAACCACGTCGAGGATCTGCGCGGCAAGCGGACTGCCACCGACGCACATTTTCACATGCATCACTTTGCCCACGCACAGAGCGACCTGACCTTCCGCAATTCGCTTGGCGGGATGGACGCAAAGTCGATGGCGGCGGCAAACAAGGCTTCGGCGGAGAAGGAATGATGGGCGAGCCGCTTCATACCGTTCTGTGCGAAAGGCTGGGCTGCCGTTGGCCAATCATCCAGACCGCGATGGGCTGGGTCGCCGAGCCAAGCCTGGTAATCGGATCGAGCAATGCCGGTGCCTTCGGGTTCCTGGGCGCCGCGGTGATGACACCGGACGAGACCCGGGCGAAGATACTCCAGGTCCGCCAGGGAACCGACAAGCCGTTCGGGGTCAACTTCCACAGCTTCCAGCCCGGCGCTGAGCAGATCGTCGAACTCATCCTCGCCAACCGCGAGCAGGTGCGCGCGGTCAGCTTCGGGCGCGGCCCGAATGCCAAGATGATCGGCCGGTTCAAGGATGCCGGGATCCTCTGCATCCCGACGGTCGGCGCCCTGAAGCATGCGCAGAAGATGGTCGAACTGGGCGTCGACATGGTCAATGTCCAGGGCGGCGAAGGTGGCGGCCATACTGGCTCGGTTCCGACTACCGTGCTGCTCCCCCAGGTGCTTGACGCAGTGAAGGTGCCGGTCATCGCCAGCGGCGGGTTCGCCGATGGGCGCGGCCTGGCCGCCGCGATGGCTTATGGCGCCGTCGGCATCGCAATGGGCACTCGTTTCCTGCTGACCCGCGAGAGCCCGGTCCCCGACGGTGCGAAGGCCGAATACCTGAAGGCCGGTACCGACCGCATCGTCGTGACCACCAAACTCGACGGCATTCCCCAGCGCATGGTCCGCACCCGGTTGATGGACCGGATCGAGCGTTCGGGCTCGCTCGGCATGTGGCGGCGGGCTTTCGAGGCCGGCGCGGCAATGAAGCGCCAGACCGGCGCCAGCTGGATGGACTTCTATCGCTCGGCCAAAGGGATGACCGCGCATGGCGCCATGCCGCTGCGCCAGGCGATGATGGCCGCGACGATGCCGATGCTCATCCAGAAAGCGGTCGTCGAGGGCGATATCGAGAACGGCGTCATGGCCACCGGTGTCGTCGGCGGCCGCATTTCCGAAATTCCCACCTGCCTCGATCTCGTCGAACGCATCGTCGCAGAAGCGCACGAACGGCTTGGCGCACTGGCGGCAGCAGGGACGGGGGCGGCAGCAGGGACAGGTCCGGGCCACACCGAGCCGGCCGCAGCCTGAACGACAAAAAGGACGCAAGCCATGCCGATCAATCTTACCGTGCGGAACCGGATCGCCGAGATCCTGTTCGATCAACCGCCGGTCAACGCCTTCGACACCAAGGGTTGGGAATCGATACCGGACCTGGTCTGGAAAGCCGCTGCCGACGAAGACGTGCGCTGCATCCTCATCCGCGCCGAAGGTAAGGGTTTCTGCGGCGGCGTCGATATCAAGGAAATGGCGGCCCACCCTGAGCGCATCGCCAAGCTGAACCGCGATAACTATTTGACCTTCAAAGCGATCCGCGAATGCGCGATTCCCGTAGTTGGCGCGCTGCATGGGTTCGTGATCGGCGGCGGCGTCAATATCGCCGGCGCCTGCGACTGCCTGATCGCGGCGGAAGGTGCCTACTTCTCGCTCCCCGAGATTGATCGCGGCGCCATGGGCGGCGCTGCCTTCATGAGCCGGATGCTGCCGGTGCAGATGGTGCGCGCAAACTTCTTCACCGGCGGCCGAATTCCGGTCGAAGATGCCTTTCGCCACGGTTCGGTCCACAAGATCGTGCCCGCCGACCGGTTGAAGGAAGAGGCCTACGCCTTGTGCGACGTGATCGCCTCCAAGAGCCGCGCCGCGCTAGTGATCGCCAAGCAGGCACTCAATCTGATCGAACCCAGCGATCCTTCGGCCAACTACCGAATCGAACAGGGTTTCACGCTCGAAATGTACATGAACGAAGACAGTCAGAAGGCGCGCGACGCTTTTGCTGACGGCAAGGCGACGGCGAAGTTCTGATGGACCTGACGTACACACCCGAGCAGCAGGCGTTCCGTGCCGGAGTGCGCGAATGGCTCGCTGTCCACGTTCCCGAGGCGCCGCTGGAACATTTCGATGCCAGCCGCGCCGGGTTCGAGGCCCACCGCGATTGGGAACGCACGCTGAAGTCCGGCAACTGGGGTATGGTGACATGGCCCGGCGAGTTTGGCGGACGCGGCCTCGACCTCATTCAGTGGCTAATATTCGAGGAAGAATATTACCGCGCCGGAGCGCCGGGCCGTGTCAACCAGAACGGCATCTTCCTGCTTGGCCCTACCCTCATTGAATTCGGCAGCGAGGCGCAGAAAGAGCGGTTCCTGCCACCAATGGCTGCGGGCGAAGAAATCTGGGCGCAGGCCTGGTCCGAGCCGCAGGCGGGCAGCGATCTTGCCGGCGTGCGTGCCACTGCCGTCTTGGACGGCCAGGACTATGTTCTGAACGGCCACAAAATCTGGTCGAGCCGAGCTGTCTTCGCCGACTGGGCCTTCGGTCTGTTCCGCACGCCGGGCACCGAGCGACACAAAGGCCTTAGCCTGGTCTTCTTCCCCCTCGATGCGCCGGGCGTCACGGTCAACGCGATTAAGAAGATCAATGGCCACGTCGGCTTTGCCGAAATCTTCCTCGAGGATGTGCGGGTCCCTGCCTTCAACCGCCTCGGCGACGAGGGTCAGGGCTGGCACATCTGCATGGCCACCGCCGGTTTCGAACGCGGACTGATGCTGCGCTCGCCCGCGCGGTACCAAGTCGCGGCCGCCAAGCTTGCAGAGCTGTGGAGCACGCATAAGGAAACCGCGGATCCTGCACTGGAGGCGGACGTGGTGCGCGCGTACATGAATGCCGACGCCTATGCGCTCAACATTTACCAGACCGCCTTACGCCTGATGGCCGGGGCCAAGATCGGCCCCGAAGCAAGCACCAACAAGATCTTCTGGTCAGAGCTCGACATTCACCTGACGCGCACGGCTCTCGCGATCCTAGGCCCACTGGCGGAATTGACCCAGCAGGCACCGGCCGCCGATCCGGTGGACTGGATCGACGACCACATCTTCGCGCTCGCCGGGCCGATCTATGCCGGTTCGAACGAGATCCAGCGTAACATCATCGCCGAGCGCATGCTCGGCCTGCCCCGCTGAGGAGGACGGACATGAACTTCACGCTCAGCGACGAACAGCTCATGTTCGCGGAAACCGCGCGAAACTTGTTCGCCGACAGTTGCACGCCCGAGCACTGGCGCAAGATGATGGAAGTGGGTGCCGCGCACGATGATGCGCGCTGGGCCGCCCTGGCCGAGAACGGACTAACGCTTGTGCTCCTGCCTGAAGGCGCGGGCGGAATGGGCCTCGCCGAAACCGACTTCGCGGTAATTGCGCAGGAAGCCGGTTATGTCGCCCTGCCTGAACCGCTGGTGGAAAGCGCCGGGGTCGCCGCACCGATGCTGGCCGCACTTGCGCCGGAGCACGAGGCACTGGCTGATCCCTCCGCCACGATCGCCATTGCCCATCCGCTCAATCCCTTCGTCGCCAATGCCGACACCGCTGCGGCAATCCTGCTCCACAAGGACGGGGAAGCCTATGTGGCAACGCCCGAGCAGGTCACTCTGACCGCCCAGCCGAGCATCGACCCGTTCCGCCGCCTCTTCACGGTGGACTGGAATCCTTCGCGTGCGACACGCCTGGGCGTGGCCGACTGGGATCTCGCGCTCGACCGCGCTGCAGTCTTCAACGCCGCCATGGGCCTTGGCCTTGCGCAGCGCGCAGTCGACCTCGCCGTCGATTATGCCAAGGAACGTCAGCAGTTCGGAAAGCCGATCGGCAGCTACCAGGCGGTCAAGCATCACCTTGCCTCCGCGCAAGTGGCTATCGAGTTCGCCCGGCCTGTCGTCGCTGCCGCAGCCGCACAGATCGGCCGGCGGGACGGCTATTCCCGCGCCCGTGTCAGCCATGCGAAGATCGTCGGATTGGAGGCCGCCGAAAAGGCCGCCCAGGCCTCGATCCAGGTTCACGGCGCCATGGGCTACAGCTGGGAAGTGGACGTCCACCTGTTCCTCAAGCGGACGGTGGCGCTGACCCAGACCTGGGGCACGCCCCGCTATCACCGTGAGCGGATCGCCGTTCGGGTCTTCGGTCAGCCGATGGGACCGGACCAGACCTTCGCTCACGAAACCTCCAACCGCGAGCTGCAAAATGCCTGAAGCCTACATAATCGACGCTGTCCGCACGCCGATCGGCCGCAAGAAGGGCAGCCTTGCCCAGATGCACCCGGCGGACCTGGGTGCGCATCCCATTCGCGAGCTGGTCAAGCGCACGGGCATCGATCCTGCGCGGGTCGATGACGTGGTCTGGGGCTGTACGGAGACGATCGGAGCACAGGCGGGCGACATCGGACGTACCGCCTGGCTCGTCGCGGGAATGCCCGAGGAAGTGCCTGGCGTCACGATCGACCGCCAGTGCGGTTCTAGCCAGCAGGCCGTACACTTCGCGGCGCAGGGCGTCATGTCCGGCACCCAAGACCTGGTGATCGCCGGCGGCAGCCAGGCGATGAACCGAATTCCTATCATGGCCGCCATGGCCGCCGGCAGGGAATACGGTTTTGAAAGTCCCTTTATCGGCTCGGAAGGCTGGGATGCCCGCTACGGCGACGAGGAAGTCGACCAGATCAAGTCGGCCGAGATGATTGCCGCGAAATGGAACATCAGCCGCGAGGCGATGGAGGCCTTCAGCCTCGCATCCCATCAGCGCGCGCAGCATGCTCTCGACAATGGCTGGTTCGACAATGAGATCGCGCCGATCGGCGATTTCGCCCGCGACGAGACGATCCGTCCGAACTCCACGCTGGAAGGCATGGCCGCGCTCAAGCCAGTGCGCGAAGGCGGCGTGATCACCGCCGGTGTCGCCAGCCAGAACTGCGACGGCGCCGCGGCGCTCCTCATCGCCGGCGAACAGGCGGTCAGGGAGTTCGGCCTGAAGCCGCGCGCCCGTATCCATCACCTCTCCGTGCGCGGCGCCAATCCGGTGTGGATGTTGACCGGGCCGATCCCGGCGACCCAGTATGCGCTTAAGAAGGCCGGCATGTCGGTAAGCGACATCGACCTTTTCGAGTGCAACGAAGCTTTCGCGTCGATCCCGATGGCCTGGATGCAGGAACTGGGCGTCCCGCACGAGAAGGTAAACGTCCAGGGCGGCGCCATTGCGCTGGGCCATCCAATCGGCGCGACCGGCGCTCGCCTTATGACGACTCTCCTCAACGCCCTCGAGCGTACCGGCGGTCGTTATGGCCTCCAGACAATGTGCGAAGGCGGCGGGCAGGCTAACGTCACCATCATCGAGCGGCTCTGACCCCGTGCCTTGTTACTCCTACCAGGGGATCGTTCCGGTCGTCGATCCGACCAGCTACGTGCATCCGCTCGCGTCGCTGATTGGTGACGTGATCATCGGGCCCGGGTGCTTCATTGCACCCGGCGCCTCTCTGCGCGGCGACTTCGGCAGGATTGTGGTCGAGGGCGACAGTTCGATCCAGGACAGCGTCACGGTCCATGCCAACCAGCTTCGCGATACCGTAATCCGCCGCGGCGCGACCATCGCCCATGGCGCGATCATTCATGGCTGCGAGATCGGCGAGAACAGTTTGATCGGCATGAACGCAGTGATCCTCGACAACGCCGTGATCGGCCCGGAAAACCTGGTTGCGGCGCTCAGTCTCGTGAAATCCGAGGTCGAAACACCGCCGCGCAGCCTGGTCGCGGGCAATCCCGGAAAAGTCGTGAAGACTTTCGAGCCGCATCAGATCACCTGGCGCAACAACGGCGAAGGCGAATACCAGAAGCTCGCACGCACGGCGCTGAGCGACCTTGCCGAGGTACGGCCGCTGCACCATTTCGCGCCGGATCGGCCGCGCGTCCGCTCGGATGCGATTGCGGTACGTCTCACCGGCGATACCGCGATCGAGCGCGAGCGCCGTGCGGCCGGTGAGCAGGCATGAGCAGCGCCGCAATCGCCATTACCAACCTGCTCTATCGTTATGCGGAACTGATGGACGCGGGCGATCTCGAAGGCGTGCCCGCGCTGTTCGCCCGCGCGAAAGTGACGACGGCGCAAGGCGTGGTCGAGGGATCGGCGCCGATGCTGGCGCTCTGGGGCGCCCACGTCCGCATTCATCCCGGTGGCACGCCGCGCACGAAGCATGTCATCACCAATCCCATCGTCGAGATCGACGAGGCGGCGGGCACTGCGACGTGCGGCTCCTATTACACGGTGCTCCAGGCGACGCCGGAGTTCGCGCTCCAGGCGATCTGCGCCGGACGCTATGACGACGCCTTCGCCTGCACCGGCGGCGAGTGGCACTTTTCCGCAAGGGATTATTCCCCGCTCGATCATGTTGGAGACCTCGGCCAGCATCTGCTGGTCCAGGTCGCGCCATGATGCAGCAAGGCACTAGAGGAGTAGACGAAGTGGGTATCTGCGGAGGACGCGTCGCCATCGTGACCGGGGCCGGCAACGGCCTCGGCAAGGCCTATGCGCTGGGCCTCGCCGCCCAGGGCTGCAAGGTGGTCGTGAACGATCTCGGCGTCGGCACGCATGGCGAAGACGGTGAGACGCGCGGGTCCGCCGAACGGGTGGTGGACGAGATCCGCGCCATGGGAGGCGAAGCCGTCGCCAACACCGACGATGTCGCCGACTGGGATGCCGGCAAGCGCATGGTCGAGCAGGCGCTCGACAGTTTCGGCACGCTCCATGCCGTCGTTAACAATGCCGGTTTCGTGCGCGATCGCATGTTCTTCACCTGTTCCCCGGAAGAATGGGACGCAGTGATGCGCGTTCACTTGCGCGGCCATTTCTGCACCAGCCGCCACGCCGCGGAATACTGGCGCGCCCAGAGCAAGGCCGGCAATCCGGTGGACGCGCGCATCATCAACACCACCAGCGGCGCGGGCCTGCAGGGCTCGGTCGGCCAGTCTGCTTACTCGACCGCCAAGGGCGGCATTGCTGCTCTGACGCTGGTGCAGGCGGCGGAACTGGCGCGCCTCGGCATCACCGCCAATGCGCTAGCGCCCAATGCCCGCACCCGCATGACCGATACCGGAGCCTTCGACATGGGCGTCATGGACGGCGAGTTCGACGTCTTCGCGCCGGAGAACATGGCGCCGCTCGTCGCCTATCTCGTCTCCGAGCAGTCTAAGGGCGTGACGGGCCAGGTGTTCGAACTCAAAGGGGGTACGATCTTCCTCTCACAAGGCTGGAACGACAGCCCCGCCCACGAAAAGGGCGCGCGTTACGAGGCCGCCGAAATGGATGCGGTCGTCCGCGGCCTGATCGCCGGGCGCGAGCCTGCCAAGCCGGTCTACGGGGCCGCCTGATGGATTTCGCGCTCAGCGACGACCAGCGCGCCATCCAGGCGGCGGCGCACGATTTTCTTGCCGACGCCGGCAATCCCGATGTGATCCGCGCTGCGGTGGAAAGCGCGAGCGGCTTCGACGAAAGCCTGTGGCAGAGCCTCGCGGGCGAGATGGGATTTACCGGGCTAATGGTGCCCGAGGAATTCGGCGGACTGGGCCTCGGCGCGGCCGAGATGGCGCTCGTGCTCGAAGAAAGCGGACGCGTGCTGGCACCGGTGCCCTTCTTTGAGACCGCCGTTCTGGCGGTTCAGGCAACACTTTCCGCAGGAACTACGGAGCAGAAGGGGCGGCTGCTGCCCCTGCTCGCATCCGGGACCCGCGCCAGCTTTGCCGGAACGGCCTCGCGCCCCACGCTCGCGGCCGGCAAGCTTACCGGCATCGCCGACTTCGCCACCTTCGCCCATGTTGCCGAGATTATCGTCGTCGCCACCGGCGACGGAAGCCTGGTCGTCCTTCCCGCCGACACACCGGGCCTGACGATCGAGGCCCTGCCCTCGCTCGACCGGCTCCGCCGATTTGCGCGCCTCACATTCGAGTGCGCGGTCTCGCCGGACATGGTGCTGGGCGAGCCGGGTGGTTCCGGCGCGGCCATCGCGCGGGTCCTGACCGTCGGCGCCGGCCTGCTCGCCGCCGAACAGACCGGCGGCATGCAGTACAGCCTCGACGCCACGGTGGAGTACGCCAAGCAGCGCGTGCAGTTTGGTCGCCCGATCGGTTCGTTCCAAGCCTACAAGCACATGCTGGCCGATATGATGCTGCTGGTCGAAGCCTCGCGCTCGGCGGCCTACTACGCCGCGGCTGCGATCGACGAAGGAGGTCCGGAAGCCGCCGAAGCCTGCCATGTCGCGCGCAGCTACGTGTCCGATGCCTACCGCTCGCTGACCGGCGACGCGATCCAGCTCCACGGCGGGATCGGCTTCACCTGGGAGCATCACGCGCACCTTTACTTCAAGCGGGCGCGCGCTAGCGCCTCCTGGCTAGGCTCACCTGACGCCCACCGCGAAGCCTTGGCCGTGCTGCTGCTCGACGGCGAGCACGCCGCCGCCTGACCTCCGAAAACGAAAGACCCGAAATGACCGCGACTTCTCCCGTACCACCCTATCCTACTCCTTTCGGTATGCTGAAGGGCAAGACCGTCGTGGTCACGGCCGCCGCGGGCACCGGCATCGGTTTCGCCGCCGCCAAGCGCGCTGCAGAAGAAGGCGCCCGTCTGCTCATCAGCGACTTCCACGAACGGCGCCTTGGCGAAGCGGCCGACCGCATCGCCGCCGAAGTCGGCGTCGAGCGCCCAGCTACCGTCGTATGCGATGTTACCGACGAGGCGGCGGTGCAGGGTCTTCGCAACGCTTCGCTTTCCGCGCTGGGCCGGGTGGATGTGCTCATCAACAATGCCGGGCTCGGCGGCGAGGTCGATGTTGTCGATATGACCGACGATCAGTGGAGCCGCGTCCTTGACGTGACTCTCACCAGCCTTTTCCGCATGACCCGCGCCTTCCTGCCGAGCATGTATGCGGGAAAATCCGGCGTTATGGTCAACAATGCCTCGGTGCTGGGCTGGCGCGCCCAGAAAGGACAGGCGCACTATGCCGCCGCCAAGGCGGGGGTCATGGCGTTTACCCGCTGCGCCGCACTGGAAGCGGCAGAGCACGGCGTGCGCATCAACGGCGTTGCACCGAGCCTCGCCATGCACCCCTTCCTCGCCAAAGTGACCACGCAGGAGGCGCTTGACAAGCTGGTGGAGAAGGAAGCCTTCAAGCGCCCGGCGGAAGTCTGGGAAATCGCCAACATCATGATGTTCCTGGCGAGCGATCTGTCTTCGTACATGACCGGCGAGATCATCTCCGCCTCCAGCCAGCAGGCCTGAAGCCATGCCGGCGATCTTCGAACGCCCGCGCGACCTTCTGGGCAAGGATGGCACCGCGCTTGCAACGTCGGACTGGCTGACCGTCGAGCAGGACCGCATCGATGCCTTTGCGGAATGCACCGGCGACCACCAGTGGATCCACGTCGATCCTGTCCGCGCCAAGGACGGCCCTTTCGGCGCCACCATTGCGCACGGCTACCTGACGCTCAGCGTTGTCAACATGTTCATGCCGCAGATCGTCGAAATTCGCGGATTTTCGGCAGGTATCAACGTCGGCATGGACAAGACGCGCTTTCTTTCACCCGTCCTTGTGGGCTCAAGCATTCGCGGCCGAGGCGAGCTCGTCTCCGCACAGGAAGTGAAGGCTGGCGCTATCCAGGCAGTGATCCGCGTAACGGTGGAGATCGCGGGCAACGACAAGCCCGCCTGCGTCGTCGACACCATCCACCGCTATTTCCCGGAGTAAGCTGATGCCCGATCCCAAGCTAATGGAAGCTGCAGTCCACGCCTATGTCGCCGCTTTCGCGGCCGGCAGCGCCGACGCGGTCGCTGCCATATACGCCGAGAACGCTACCGTCGAAGACCCTATCGGCAGCCCGGTCCATACCGGCCGCGAAGCGGTACGCGCGTTCTACGCCGAATCCATGAAGACCGGCGCCAAGCTCACGCTCGAAGGCCCGGTGCGGATCGCCGGCGACTATGCCGTTTTCCCCTTCTCGGTTCACCTCGACTACGGTGGCGGCCCCAAGCGCATCGACGTGATCGACACTTTCCGCTTCGACGAAGCGAACAAGGTCGTCGAAATGCGCGCCTTCTGGGGCCCCAGCAACATGCACGGTTTCTAAGGATTAATCTCATGCGCGAAGCAGCCATCATCTCGACCGCCCGTACCGGCGTCGGCAAAGCCTATCGGGGCGCATTCAACGATACCGAAGCGCCGGTCATGTCCTGCCATGTCGTCAACGCAGCCATCGAGCGCGCGGGCATCGATCCCGTGCGGGTGGATGACGTCTATCTCGGCGTCGCCAATCAATGGAACACCCAAAGCTACAACGTTGGACGCCTGACCGTTCATGGCTCGGTCCTGCCTGACAGCACCAGCGGTTTCTCGATGGACCGCAAGTGCTCCTCCGGCCTCAATGCCCTCGCCTTCGCGGCGCGCGGGATCATCGCGAACGAGTTAGACTGCGCCGTCTCGGGCGGTGTCGAAAACGTCTCGCTGACGATCGACAAGCACTACCCCGCATTCCGCAACCGCTCGGAATATATCAAGCAGCACGATCCCTACGCCTACATGGCGATGATCGAGACGGCCGAAGTGGTCGCGGAACGCTACGGCATCAACCGCGAAGACCAGGACCGCTTTGCCGCCCAGAGCCAGCAGCGCGCTGCCGCCGCACAGGAAGCCGGTCGCTTCGATGCCGAGATCGTGCCGATCACCGTCACCAAGGCGCTTTTCGACAAGGAAGGCAACGAGACCGGCAAGGAAGAAGTGACGCTAACGAAGGACGAAGGCATCCGCGCCGGAACGACTTTCGAGAAGCTGTCCGAACTGAAGCCAGTGTTCAAGAATGGCCTCTTCGTCAAGGAAGGCCGTCATGTCACGGCGGGCAACGCCAGCCAGCTCTCCGATGGCGCCTCGGCTCAGGTTGTCATGGACCTTGCCACCGCGCAAAGGGAAGGCCTGCCGGTCCTCGGCATCTATCGCGGGTTCCAGGTGGCCGGTTGCGGCGCAGACGAGATGGGGATCGGCCCCGTTTTCGCGATCCCCAAATTGCTCGAACGCACCGGCGTCAAGCTGGAGGATATCGGCCTCTGGGAGATCAACGAGGCTTTTGCCAACCAGGCGATCTACTGCCAGCGCAAGCTCGGCATCGATCCCGAGAAGCTGAACGTCAACGGCGGCGGCATCGCGATCGGCCATCCTTTCGCGATGACCGGCTCGCGTCTTGTCGGCCATGCGCTGATCGAGGGCAAGAGGCGCGGGGTGAAGTACGTCGTGGTCTCCATGTGCGTCGCGGGCGGCATGGGTGCCGCCGGCCTGTTCGAGGTCGCCTGACCATGCAGCTCGCCTTTGCTCCTGAACTCGAGGCGTTCCGACAGGAAGCCGCGGACTGGCTAAATTCCGAGCTGTCCGGCTCGTTCAAGGCCATTCGCGGCCAGACCAACCAAGTCGATGCCGTCGAGGAGCGCCGCGCCTGGGAGCAGGCGCTCGGCGCCGCGCGCTGGAGTGTGATCGGCTGGCCGGAGCAATGGGGCGGGCGCGATGCCTCGATCGCGCAGCAGATCATCTTCGCGGAGGAATACGCCCGGGCCAAGGGCCCGCCGCGTGTCGGGCACCTCGGCGTCGAACTGCTCGGCCCCACGCTGATCGCGATGGGAAGCGAGGAGCAGAAGCAGCGGTTCCTGCCTGACATTGCGCAAGGCAGGACGATCTGGTGCCAGGGCTATTCCGAACCCGGCGCGGGCTCCGACCTGGCCAATGTCAAGACCCGGGCCCGCCGCACGGAAGAAGGCTACCGGATCGACGGCCAAAAGATCTGGACGTCGATGGGCACCATCGCGGACTGGTGCTTCGTCGTCTGCCGCACCGAACCGGGGAGCGTGGGCAACAAGGGGCTTTCGTTCCTGCTCGCGCCCATGGACCAGCCCGGCGTCACGCCGCGCCCGATCCGTCAGATGACCGGAGAGGCCGAATTCGCCGAAGTGTTCTTCGACGACGCCTTCACTTCCGCCGAGGACCGCATCGGTGCTGAGGGCGAAGGATGGAAAGTCGCGATGGAACTCCTGGGCTTCGAGCGCGGCGTCTCCACGCTCGCTCAGCAGATGCACTTTCGCACCGAGCTGGACGAGATCGTCGAGATCGCCCAGACCAATGGCATGGCGCGCGATCCGGTGGCCCGGCAGAAGATCGCACAGGCCCACGCGGGTCTCAAGATCATGCGCTACAACGCGCTGCGCATGCTTTCCGAAAGCGATGGCGGCCTTTCGGGCGCGGCTTATACCTACAAGCTCTACTGGTCGCGCTGGCACCTCGATCTGGGCGAACTGGCGATGGACGTGCTCGGTCAGGCCGGAGAGATCGGCGTCAGCGAAGAACGCTTCGACGGCCTGCCCAACATGTACCTGATGAGCCGGTCGGACACGATCTATGCTGGCACCGATCAGATCCAGCGCAACATCATCGCCGAGCGCGGTCTCGGCCTGCCACGGGAGCCGCGCGGCAAATGACCGGAACCATGGGCACCTGGCCGGAAACTATCCCGGAAGCGGCCCGCGACGCCGCGATCCGCTGGCCGACCCGCACAGGTCTGATCGAAGGGGAACGGCAATGGACGTTCGCCGAACTCTGGCGCGATGCCCGCGCCTGCGCTTCCGTGCTTCACGCTCGCGGCCTCGGCCATAGTGACCGGGTGGCGATCTGGGCGCCGAACTCACGCGCCTGGATCATTTCGGCGCTTGGCGCGCAGATTTTGGGCGCAGCGATCGTACCGCTCAACACCCGCTTCAAACTGGCGGAAGCCGCCGACATCCTGCGGCGCAGCCAGGCCCGCATGATCTTCGCGCCCCGCGACTTTCTGAAGACCGACTATTGCGCCTTGGTATCTCGCGAACATCTGTCCGACCTCCGCGAAATCATCGCCATCGACGGCGATTTCGACGCTTTCCTGGCTGAGGGTAACAGCGAGGATCCCGTCGTCGCCGAGGCCTTCTCGCGCCTTTCGGGCGAAGACACGAGCGACATCATCTTTACCTCCGGCACAACCGGACGGCCCAAAGGCGCAATCACTGCGCACCGGCAGGTGGTTCAGGCGTTCGGCGATTGGGCCGTCCGCGTGGATCTGCGCGAGGCTGATAGATACCTCATCGTCAATCCGTTTTTCCATACGTTCGGCTACAAGGCCGGATGGGTCGTCTGTTTTGCCCTGGGCGCCACCATCGTGCCCATGGTTATGTTCGACGGGGCCGAGATGGTCCGGCAGATCGAAGTGAACAGGATCAACTTCCTGCCAGGGCCGCCGACGATATATCTGACGCTCCTGCAGGAACTTGCAGGAGACAAGCCCCGCGATTTCTCCTCGCTTCGCGTCGCAGTGACCGGAGCGGCCCCGGTGGCGCCCTCGCTCGTCGAAAGAATGCGCAACGAACTGGGCATGTCAAACATCGTCAACGGTTACGGCATGACGGAATGCGGCGTCATTGCCATGACCTGCCAGGGAGACAATGCGCAGACCGTTGCGCATACATGCGGCTGCCCCATGCCGGGCATCGAGGTTCGCTGCGTGGACGAAGAAGGCCGGGATCGGCCATTCCGTGATGAAGGGATACCTCGACGATCCCGCTGCAAGTTCCGAGGCCGTGGATTCCGAAGGCTGGCTGCGTACCGGCGATATCGGCACCATCGACGCGCGCGGATATCTTGCCATTACCGATCGCAAGAAGGACATGTACATTTGTGGCGGGTTCAACTGCTATCCGGCCGAAATCGAAGGTCTTCTGACCGCACACCCGGCGATCGAGATGGCTGCCGTCGTGGGCGTTCCTGACGAACGCATGGGCGAGGTCGGCAAGGCCTTCGTCGTACTGCGCCCGGGTATGACTGCCGACGAACGGGAAATTGCAGCCTGGGCCAAGGAAAACATGGCCAATTACAAAGTGCCTAGACAGACTGTGTTTGTGTCGGCGCTACCGCGCAATGCGGCCGGTAAGGTGCTGAGAAACGCGCTGCGAGAACAATAGGAAAAGGAGCAACAGGATGCCGTTAGACCCTCAGATTGAAGCGATGCTGTCCGGCCAGCCGGAATGGCCTCCGGTAAGCTCGGTCCCGTTGGACGCCCTTCGCGAAGGTGTCCGTGCCAGTTCCACCCAGTTGCCGCCCCCGCCGGTGTCGCTGGCATCGGTAAGTGACCGATCAATTCCGGGCGCCGGCAACGATATCTGCGTGCGCGTGTATACGCCCGAAGGCGCAGGGCCGTTTCCGGTGATCGCCTATTTCCACGGCGGCGGCTTCGTCGTGGGCGATCTCGATACCCAGGACATGATCGCGCGCGGTCTTGCCGCCGGGGCCGAGAGCGTCGTCGTCTCGGTGGACTACCGGCTTGCCCCCGAGCACAAGTTTCCCGCACCGTTCGATGATTGTTGGGCAGTGACGCAATGGATCGGCACCCATGCCGCCGAACTCGGCGGCGATCCGGCGCGTCTTGCCGTGGCGGGCGATAGCGCCGGCGGCGTGCTTGCCAGCGCCTGCGCGCTCCTCGCGCGCGAAGCGGGGGCACCGAATATCTCCGCCGTCATCAACTGGTACGGTCCCGGTGTGCATCCGGTGCCGGAAGAAGGCTCCGCCGTCGAATTCGCCAACGGCCCGATCCTGCGCATGGAAGACGCCCATTTCTTTTCCGAAATGCTGATCCGTGACGAGCGCGATCTGGAGGATTTCCGTCTCAGTCCGATGAAGGCGAAAAGCCACAAGGGCCTTCCGCCGACTTTCATCGCCGCTGCCGAATGCGATCCCATTCGCGACTCCGTAGAAGCCTATGCTCCGATCTTGCGGGGCGCCGACGTTGAAGTGGAACTCAAACGCTATCCCGGCATGGTGCACGGCTTCGTTTCCTGGCTGGCGTTCCTGCCCGTCGCGCAAGAGGCGATGGCGGATGCCTGCGCCTTTGCGAAACGCCATCTAAAGGCGGCCTGAACTCTCACGAGATGGGTCGCCGCGTCGCATGTCGGCGGCCCATTCCCGAAGCATGCCGCGTGTGTCATCCGATCCGTCCAGCAGGCGATTGGCGCGATGCGCGACGTGCCAGCAATGCGCCTCGCGCACGAGGTGCCAGATATTGGCCGAGACCCGGTGAGGCACCCACGCTTCACCGCTGCGCCGCAAGACGATCGAATAAGTAAACACGTGCGCCTTGTTGCCGTCCAGCTCGATCACCGGGTCGCTGAGGACATGCGCGGCTCCGCTAGCGATCAACCCGAGATGCTCCTCGCACTGTAGAAGCGCGCCAATGGCCTCGCTTCCGGCATACGTTCCGAAACCACCGACATCGTAACTGCCGTCGCTCGCAAACAGCGAGGCGGCGCCCTCGTGATCGCCAGCGTCCGCCATCGGACCATAGCGTGCAATGAGCTGTCGGCATGCCTCGCGGTCTTCAAGGATCGCGAGGCGAGCCGCGAGATCTTCGATCGCCGTCACACCTTCACTACCCGGCATTCTGGCACCGGATAATCCTCCGCCTCGATCCAGCGCCACAGGCCGGTGCCGCTGCGATGCCCCGACAGATCGATCCAGTTTCCATAGCCGGGATCACGCTCCGCACAGACCAGCACGACGCTCCCGTCATCCTCGTATTTCGCCGAGGCCCCGTTGACGCAGACCTTGCGGTTTACATGGTCCATCGATTCCATCCACCAGTTGTCGATCTGGAAATTCCAGAAACGGCACGCCGGAGGCTTTGCGGTGATGACGAGCGCCTCATCCGCCGCAAGGTCGAAATAGAGGTGCCCGTACCAAATTTTCGGATCGCCGCCCGCGCGGTAGTAGAAGGACTGGTCCTGCCCCAGGTAGATCCGGTTGGGTTCGCTCATGAACATTTCGGTCCAATTGGCGAAAGTGCCCGCAGTGCCGCGCACCCAAGCGGCTGCGCCGCAGAGCTGCCCCTCGATGCTTTGAGGTGACAATACATCGGGAAGCACCGGGCCGGGACCAATGCGTGCAACGCGCACCTCGGCAGGTATCTCTGCCGTCTTGTCGTTGAAGGTCTGGCGGATGATCAGAAGCGTGGTGTCATCGGCCATGGGAAGCCAGTTGCCCGGCTTGGGCTCCTTGCTGGCGATGACCTCGAAGCTTCCGTCCTCGGCAATGTCCATGTCCGCCAGTTCGATCTCGCCGGTAGAGGCCATGGTACCGTCGATAGCATAGCGGTTCGCTTTGGAGCCGATCGAAAGGTAGGGTACGGTCCCGCGCTGCCCCCTGATTGAATACTCGCGGTCTCCCTGCACCACGAGTTGCTGGTAGACATTGTCGGGATTGTCGGCGCCGATCTTGATCGCGTCGTCGGTGAGCAGGAACAGGCGCGGGAAATCCGGGTCGGCGGAATCGACCAGCATGTTGAGCGCCGTGCGCGTCAGTCGCGAAAGATAGCGCAGCCCCTCTGCCTGGTCGATCGGTGTTCCAGGCGCCTTCGGCCGATCGAGCACCTCACCCGCTTGTGCCAGCTCCTGACAGAAAGCGCGCCAGGTTTCGGAAAGACGCAAGTCACCATCGCCGTTCGCCATCGGTACTCTCCTGTTGCTTTATGTCTGTCTGCGATTATCATGCCTTTGCGCACATATCTTCAAGATATTTTACGCATTTCGATATGGAACGGAGAAACGATGGCTCTTTCACTCAGCTTCACGAAGCTCCACGTTCAGGATGCAGCGTCTGCCGAGCGCTTCTACGCGGCCGCCCTCGGACTGAAGACGGTCGCCCGCATCGAGGAATTCGAAGGTGAGCATGCCATGTTGGAAGTCATCATGACCGTTCTCCCGAGCAGGGCGCCCGCCGCCAATCTGATTCTGGTCAGCTACCCGAACCGCCCCCGTCCCGCACCTGGCGAAGCGGTCACCGGCTTCATGGTCACGGACCTCGAAGCCGCCCTGGAGCGGTCGGTGGCCGCAGGTGCCACTATCGAAACGCCGGTTACCGAAGTGCCCGAACACGGCCTGCGCCTGGCCTTCATCCTCGACCCGCAGGGACACCGGGTTGAACTGCTTCAGCGGACAGCTGCCTGATCCTCAGGTCATGTCGAGCACGGCGCGGGTGACTTCTCCTGCCTTGAGGGCGGCGACCGCCTCGTGGATGCGTTCGAGCGGCCAGACGCCACTGATCTGGTCTGCAAGATTGAGCCGCCCGTCGAGAGCCTGGGCGATCAGTTCGGGATAGTCGCTCTCGGGAACGGCGCCGCCGTTCATGGTGGCGACGATTTCCCCGCCGATCACGAAACGATCGAGAGAAAGCGACACCGCGGCGCCGGGCCGGGCCATGCCGATCAGGACGGTACGCCCGCCCCGTTTCACGCAACTAAGGGCCGTCTCGATGGCACTCACCGCGCCGCTGCATTCCAGAGCGACATCAATTGGGCCGTGAGCCTCCTTCAGGATGGCAGCAGCTGCGCTGCTTTCGATGCCCGGAGCGGCAAGCACGAATTTGGCGGCGCCGAACAGTCGCGCCGCCGCTTCCTTGGCCGGGTTCGCGTCGATCGCGATCACCCGCGCACCGGCACCGCAGGCGCCCTGAATGGCATTGACGCCTATACCGCCCACGCCGAACACGGCAACGGTATCTGCGGGTCCGACTTTTCCCAGCCGCCGCGCTGCGCAAACACCAGTCGAAACTGCGCAGCCGATCAGCGCCGCCTGCGAAGCGGGAAGATCGCCCGCAGCGAAAACCTGGGAAGCCTTGACCACGATTTCCTGGGCGAAGGAGGAGACATTGGCGAACGAGGCTATCGGCGCTCCAGCCAGTGTGAACGGATGGGCTGGTACGAACCCCCAGTTCGTATCGCAGTTGTGCGGTTGCCCCCGCAGGCATTCCCGGCAGGTGCCGCAAGGCGCCTGCGTTCCCACGGCAACCCGGTCCCCTACCGACCAACCTTCGACATCGCTGCCCAGCCGCGCGATTTCGCCGGCTGCTTCGTGTCCGAGAATCACGGGGGCCCGGGGAAGCGCAGTCATCATCGAGAGATCGGTATGGCAGATGCCCGAACGTTGGACCCGCACGAGCACTTCGTCAGGCCATGGGTCCCGCACGTCTACATCGCCGCACACTGTGAGCGCACTGCCGTCCCAAATTGCCGCCTTCACGCTCCAGTGATCCCGCCAAGCTCAGCTTTCACCAATTATTCCTCTGCAAACCATGGCGATGAACGAAGCTCTAGCCCTCACTGGCGTTATGAGGCAAAGATGACATTACGCAAAATAAAAATCAGGAGAGGGACGGATGCCTGTCGCCGTTGCAAGAGAATCGAACTCTGGAAGCTTGAGGCTTTCCGCGCCGGGCCGGATCGGTTCGCTGACCCTGAAGAACCGCATCTTCGTCACTGCCATGGGCGTCAGCCTTGCCAATGAGGACGGAACCGTCAGCCAGCGGCTGATTGACTATCATATCGCCCAAGCGCGCGGCGGCGCGGGAATGATCGTCATGGGCGTGACGGGCGTCGCCTGGCCGGTCGGCGCCGTGCAGCCGAACCAAACCGCAATCTCGCATGACCGCTTCCTGCCTGGCCTGACCGCGCTGGTCGAGGCGGTGCATGCACAAGGCAGCCGGATCGCCGCGCAGCTTCATCATGGCGGCCTGGTGGCAAGCTACTCTGCGAACTTGGGTGAAGCCGTGTGGGGGCCGTCGATGCCCGCTCCCTTCCATGGCGATTTCCCGGACTATTTCCTTCCCGAAGAGATGACTGCCTTCGCTGGCGGGGCTGTTCCCGAAGTGAAGATCATGACGCTGGACGATATCGACTTGGCTGTAGAGCAATTTGCTGCCGCTGCCCGACGCGCGGTCGCAGCAGGATTCGACGGCCTGGAGATCCACGGCGGTCACGGCTACTTGCTATCCTCCTTCGTCTCGCCGGCCAGCAATACGCGCGCAGATGCCTACGGCGGCGATCTGCCTGGACGAGCTCGGCTTTTACTCGAGGTCGTTGGCCGGGTACGGGCAGCGGTAGGCCCTGATTTCCCTGTTTGGGTGAAGATCGACTCGCGCGAAATGGGCAAGGCCGGCATCACGCTGAATGACGCCGTGGAACTTGCGCCGATGGTCGAGGCTGCCGGCGCCGATGCGATCACTGTCACGGCCTATCACGACGTCGGGCAAGGCAAGCTTCACTCTGCATCCAACATTCCGCACGAGCCCGCCGCGCATCTTGCCGCCGCAGCAGCCATCCGGGCCGCAGTTGGCGTGCCGGTGATCGCCTCGGGCCGCGTGGAGCTTGAGCGCGGCGAGCAGGGCCTGAACAAAGGCGAATTCGACTTCCTGGCGATGGGCCGCAAGCTGCTTGCCGACCCCGAGCTGCCGATGAAGCTGGAACAGGGCCGGGTCCATGAGATTCGGCCGTGCATCTACTGCTATACTTGCGTGTCCACCGCCTATTTGCGCGAGCAGGTGCGCTGCGCGGTACGCCCGGAGACTGGCTACGAGGATCTCGACTGGGCGCCAGCCGTGGTTCCGCAGCGAGTGGTGGTCGTCGGCGGAGGGCCCGGCGGCATGGAAGCCGCGCGCCGGCTGTCCCAGGCCGGATCCCAGGTCACGCTGATCGAGAAGTCGGGCCGGCTGGGCGGCACGTTACGCTTCGCCGCCCTGGCCTACGAGCCCAACGAGCGCCTGCTGGACTGGCTTCGCGGCGAAATCGAACGATCGGACGTCGAGGTTCGGCTGGGAACAGAGGCTACCTGCGAACTCGTCGCTAGGCTGCGTCCGGACAAAGTAATCGTGGCAAGGGGTGCAGTCCGTGACATGCCGCCCATACCAGGTAACGATCAGGACTTCGTCCTGTCGGGAGACGATCTGCGCGGCATGATGTTGGGCGAAGATAGCGCTGAGATCCGCCGCAAAACTAGCTGGGCCACCCGCATCGCGACCAAGCTGGGTGCGGCGACGGGTGCCACCGCCAATCTCGAACTGGTGCGCAAGGCGACGCATGGATGGATGCCGCTGGGCAAGCGCATCGTCATCATCGGCGGGGAACTGGTCGGCTGCGAACTCGCGGAATTTCTCCTCGAACGCGGGCGCGAAGTGACGATCGTCGGCGAAGCGCCGCGCTTCGGGGGCGGCCTGCTGCTCGTGCGCCGCATGCGGCTCCTGGCGGAACTGCGTGAACATGGCTCGGCCATGTTCCCGGGCGCGACGCAGATCGCGATCGGGGCGAAAAACGTCCGATTCGCCGACGGTGAGGGCGTAGACCGAACAGTGGAAGCGGACCATGTCGTCGTGGCCATGGGCGCCCACGGCGATTCTACCTTGGCCGATACCCTGCGGGTGGCGGGACTGGATGTCGTCGAGTTTGGCGACGGAACCGGGGTCACTTATATCGAGGGGGCCATTCGCGGCGCCGCCGAAGCCGTCGCCGCGATGGGCCGCCGCGCTCAGAAGTGATAAGCGGGTGTCAGGCGGCGGCCTTGCGTCCCGCCTGACGCCCGAAGAACGTGCAGTCGGCCAAGCTCAGGCCCGAGCTATAGCCATGGCCCCAAGCCGGCAGGCCCGAAGTGCAGCGACCGGCGGCGAAGAGGCCGGGAACCGGCGTGCCGGCGCGGTTCAGCACTTCGCCCTGCGCGGAGGTCCGAAGGCCGCCCAGCGTGAAAAAACTGAAATAACTGGACTCAAAATTCAGCTCCAGCGCGACGAAAGGGCCCTGATCGAGCGGCGTGAGCATCGGTGGCCGCTTATGGAATAGGGGATCGCGGCCCTGCCGGGCATGCTCGTTGTAGAACGCCATCGTGGCGCCGAGCGTTCGCGGCACCATGTCGAGTTCCGCCTCCACTTCTTCCCAGGTTTCCCCGGTGGCGGCGATGGCGATCCGGGCAATGTCCAGCGGTTGATCGAAGTGAGCGATATCGAGCAGCAGGAAGACCCGGTCTCCCATCTGGTCCACCGCGCAGCGGCTGACTCGGCCGTGGTAGCAGTCCTCGTTGATGAAGCGCTGTCCGGCCTGGTTGACGAACACACCGAAGGCTTGCGGCTCCGGCATGGTCCAGGGGCACGTCGTGAAGAACTGCTCCATGTGGATGGCATCACCCCCTGCGCCCATTCCCATCTCGATGCCGGCACCATCGTCCTGATCGCCTATCGGGCAGCTGATCTTGAACGTTTCAGGGCAATAGCGTTGGCGCATGCTCTCGTTGAAGGCGAAGCCGCCGGTGCAGAGCACGACGCCTTGCCGCGCGCGCACGAAGCGATCGCGGTTGGCCATGCGCACCACCACGCCCACGATCCTCCCGGTCCCGTCTTGCACGAGCGCCACTGCACGCGCGTCGGTGACGACATTCACCCCAGCTTCGCGCGCACGGGCTTCGAGAATATCCACCAGCGGCCGCCCGCCGCCCCAGCCGCTGTGCGCGATCACGTGCCCGCGCGGGGCCGGCACGGCAATATCGCAGAACGGCCAGGCGGCCTCGCTGCCGGACCAGATCAGCGTGGAATCGTCGACCGGCTCGATGTGCTTACCCGGCAGGTAGTTGCCGCGATAGGGAACGCCCTGGGACTTGAGCCAGCCGTAGTGCTCCAGGGCCTCCCGGGCATAGAGATCGCACTTCGTCTCGTCCGCGAAGGCACCTCCGGCGGCTTTCAGATAGGCCGCGAAGTCCTCGATCGTATCGGTGAAGCCGGCCGCACGCTGCGCGTCGGTTCCGCCCCCGACATAGATTTCCCCGCCCGATAACGCCGAGGCGCCTCCGCTTCCCGAAGCCCGCTCGAAAAGCGTGACTTGTGCACCCGCGCGTGCTGCCTCTATCGCCGCGCAGGCACCCGCGGCGCCGAAACCGACTACGGCGATGTCGGTTTCCATATCCCATTGCCCCACCTTTTCGGCGGGGAACGGGCGATGCAGTGATACCTCGGACATCCTCTTCCTTTCGATCCGGCTTGCGCGATGCAACCGCGCAGCCTGTTTCTTCATTCGTTAGCGTGATGAAGACCCGTGCCATCGGGCACCGGTAGCCACCGCGTCAGACCAGCGGTCGCTGCGCAGACTGCGCCAGAAAAAACCAGCGTCGCCGCCGGCCCCATCTCTTCCGCGACGACGCCCCAGACCCAGCTTCCCAAGGCCACGCCTCCGACGATGGCGGCCTGGTAAGCGGCAAGCGTTCGGCCGGCGATCCAATGCGGGACTGCGCTTTGCACACCGATGTTGAGGACAGTCACCATGACGACCCAGGCTGCGCCCAGCAGGAAGAGTGTCGCGCCGGTGACGAAAACCGATCCACTGGATCCGATCACGGCGTAGCATATCCCGGTGGCAACAGTGCATCCGCCGACGAGCCGTCCGCTGCGAAAGCGCACGCGAAGGCGTGCCACTAAGGCGGCTCCGATAAGCGAGCCCAAGCCGATCAGCCCGAGAAGTATGCCGTACAGATCTGCGCCCCCCGCCAGCTGACGGCGGGCAACCAGCGGCAATAGACCCGAGAGCGATCCGCCGGCCATTCCGATCGCCAAGGCCCTCGCCACGAGCGCGCGGACCGGTGCGGTTTTGGCGACATAAGCGATCCCGGACAGAATCGCCGCCCCCACGGATATCGCCGGCTCCTCTCGCTTCTCCGGCGCGGGTTGCCAGCAAAGGAACACGGCGGCAGCGGAAAGGTAAAGCGCCAGTGCTGCGGCGAAGGAGGCACTTGCGCCGCCCACGGCCACGATAACCCCGCCAATGGCAGGCCCTATGCTGCGGGTCACATTGTAGCCGATGCCGTTCAACGCGATGGCCTGAGCAACTGCCTGATCGGGGACCTGTCTTCGCACCGAAACCTGCCAGGCAGGCGCGAACAAAGCGGCTCCGCTTCCGGCCAGGAAGCAGCCCAGCAGCAAACTTGCCGAGTTAACCGAAGCCGTGCCGACCGAAGCTGCCAAGAGCGCCGCGCCGCAGCCTCCGACGCCAAGAGCAACCAGAGCCACGCGGCGCGTATCGTAGACATCGGCGATGGCACCGGCGGTCATGCCAAAGAGCATGACGGGGATCATCATCGCCGTCTGGACCGCCGCAACGAGCCGCGGCGAGGCCGTAATTCCGCTCATCAGCCAAGCGGCACCCACCCCGAGGATCAGCAGGGCTCCATTGCCGCAGAAACTCGCGAGCCAGATGGCTCGAAACTGCGGAGAGGAAAGCGGCTGCGGGGCCGGGGCGCAAGCGCTTTCGGGGCGCACTCAGAGTTCCATGTTGGGGTAGTCGGTGTAGCCGTTGCGGTCATCGCCGGCACCCGAGTAGAAGGTGGCGCGAGAGGCCTTCGCCAGGGGGACTCCCTTGCGAAAGCGCTCAACAAGGTCAGGGTTGGCTATGAAGGCGTAGCCGAACGACACGGCCGCTGCCCTGCCCTGCGCCAGCAGGTCTCGGGCGGACTCGAGCGTCATTCCGCCATTCTCGATCACTGGACCGCTCCAGTGCTCATGGACGAGGTCGAGCGCGTCCTGACCTTCGAGCGGGATATGGATGAGATGGACATAGCCCAGACCCAGGTCATCCACCGCCTTAAGCAGTGCCGCATAAGTCTCGTGCGGATCCACATCGGCCATGCCGTTGAAAGCGACGCCGGGGCAGATCCTGAATCCTACGCGGCCCGCCCCTATGGCATCCGCCAAGGCCTGCAAGGTCTCCACTACGAAGCGGATGCGGTTTTCCGCGGAGCCCCCGTAGCGATCAGTGCGCCGGTTGCTGTTACTCGACAGAAACTGCATCGGCAGATAACCACTGGCGCAGTGCAGTTCCACGCCGTCCATGCCCGCCGCAACGGCATTGCGAGCCGCCGCCGCATATTCGGCAATGACGCCGGCGATCTCTTCGGTCGCCAAAGCACGGGGCATTGCCGTGGCCGTGAGTGAACCGTCAGGTCCGGGTATCGGATCCGGGCATGCAATGGCGGAAGGCGCAACCGTTTCGGCACTGCGGTCCTTGTTGGCCGCCACAGCCGCACGGCCGACATGCATGAGTTGCATGACGATCTTCCCGCCCTGCGCATGCACAGCCTCGGCAACCTTGCGCCAGCCTTCCACCTGCGCTGCGCTATGGATGCCCGGCGTGCGCCAGTACCCCTTCCCGGTTGGAGAAGGCTGTGTTCCTTCGGTGACGATCAGGCCGGCTCCCGCCCGCTGACTATAGTACTGCGCCATCACTTCTGTGGGTACGTCGCCAGGGCCCGCGCGGTCCCTTGTCATCGGTGCCATGACGATCCGGTTCGCCAACTGGATATCGCCCAGCTCCACCGGGTCGAAGATGTCGGCCTGGATTGTAGCAGCCTCGCCCATTGTCAACTCCTTACCCGCGGTTTTGGAAGCGGGGCACCGCGCCTCATCGTCTCAATGAACTTGTTCAGAGGCGCGGGCGGTTCCACTGGCCCGTCATGGGGCCGCCCTTCGCGCGCCCAGTAGCTCTTCCAGCTTGGGAACAACTCGTGGAAACTGCCGTGGTAGGGCGCTTCGCCCGGCCAGCGCATCTTGCGATCCCCGATCGGCGGCCGGTTGAGATCCGTCGCATACCAGTAGAGCGGTAGCCGCCGCCGGAAGAACCATCGGCCCGCTATGCGCTCGTACTGGTCGAAATACATCATCTGCATAATGACCCACTCGGCGCCCGCTTCGTGCTCGTTTTTCGAGTAGACCACGCCTTGGGCATGGTCGGCATCGTCGAACTCGATGATATGGCCGCCGACATGGTGGGAGGTCCCATCAAACTGCCGCGAATGCGTCTCGTCGAACCAGTCTCGCAGCGCCTTGCGCCCAGTGCGCCCGCCGCCGACCCGCACGCCTTCGGGAAACAGGTTCACCCAGGCATCCGAGTCGCGCATGTCGAGTGCGAGCGCATATTTCGCGGGCAGTTGGCGAATGGCATCGAGCGATTCCAGCCGGTCGATCCGCGCCGACAGATCCTGTTCCGCCATCCTGCTTCCTTTCCCTGTTGTCGCGGGCGAACCATTTCATCGCGCTTTTTTTCGTGATACCACTTACGCAATTCAAGACAATATCATAACTTGAATACGTCTTTGCGTACTTCGCGCTCGTAGAAAGGGAATGAGGATCGCATGCCAAGCAGAATGAGCAGCCGCGCCGCCACCCTTCCCGCAAGCGAAGCCCGCTGATGCGCGCTGCAGTTTTCCGGGGTGCAGGCTCGCCGCTTTCGATCGAGACCGTTCCCGACCCCGAGCCGCATTCCGGCCGGATCGTTCTGGCGGTCGAACGGTCCGGGATCTGCGGATCCGACCTGCACATGGCGCAGAGCGCTCATACCCCCCAGGGTCTGATCCTGGGGCATGAGTTCGCCGGCTCCATTGTGGCGATGGGTAGCGATGTGGCCGGCGGCTGGAAGCAGGGAGACCGAGTAACTGCGCTTCCCCTCAATGCCTGCAACAGCTGCACGACATGTGAGCGGGGACTGTTCGCGCTATGCTCGCAGAACCTCTTCACAGGCACGTCCCTGTTGGCGCAGGGCGCTTATGCCGAGTTCGTGAGCGTCAGGCCGGACATGCTGCAACACCTTCCGGCGAATGTCGGATTCGACGAAGGCGCCATGGTGGAGCCGCTTGCTGTCGGGCATCATGTCGTCTCAATGGCGGCCTTGCCACATCACACCTCCGTCCTAGTCCCCGGCTGCGGGCCTATCGGGATTGCCGTCGTTCTGTTCGCGTTGCGGGCGGGTGCGCGCCATGTCGTCGTCAGTGAGCGCTCGGCGGAGCGCCGCGCGCTAGCCATGGCGATCGGCGCCAGCGCGGCAATCGACCCTGAAGCCGTGGACGTGGCGCAGGCTTTCGCCGCCAAGAGCCTAGGCACCCGCCCGCACGTCGTCTTCGAATGCGTGGGTGTGCCCGGCATGCTGCGGCAGGCAATCGACCTAGTCGATGTGCGCGGGCAGGTGATTGTCGCGGGTGTCGTGCTACAGGAGGAGACCTTCCTACCCCTCGCCGCGCTTGGGAAGGAAGTGACGATCCGCTACAGTCAGGCCTATACCGAAGCGGATTTTGAAGCGGTGATCGGCGCGCTGGCCCGGGGCGAGATCGAAGCAAAGCCGATCCACACCTCGACAGTGGATTTGAACGAGTTACCGGCTGCCTTTGCCGCGCTCGCGAAGCAGCCGAACCAGTGCAAGGTCCTGATCCGGCCCTGAGCGCGGATCTATAAAGACAGTACGTAGCAGAGACAGGAGAGATGACGTGGCAACCGCAACTCTGACCGCCCAGACCAACGGCGCGCGGTCGATGGGACATATGGCTCTTCACTACAAGAACCCCGAGGAAGGACCGCTCGCCGCACGTCTGCTGGCGATGCTGGGCTATGTTCAGACGCAGGATCTTCTCCTGCCTTCGGGCACGCATTTCTACCGCTTCGTCGTCGACCAGCGCCATCATCCGCGCGGCGATGGCATTGTCTATCTCTCGTGCGTGCCAGATGCGCAGCGCGACCTCATGAACGCCATCCACGAAGCGCTTCATGTCGGCACCGACAACGAGCATCCCGCAGTCGGCGCCATGCGCCAGAAGATGGACGAGGACCCGGAATACGCGTTCCACTACGGAACCCTGCTGGAAAGCCTGGAAGACCTAGAGACCGTCTTTCTGGCCCTGGAGGATGCCAACCGCAACGACCCCGAACTCAAGGGACGGCTCAAGCTGGTCTATAATCGGGGCCTGCCGGGAACCGCGGAAGTCGATACCCGGCTCGACGCCTCGCCGATCTACAAGGACGTCACGCGGTTCGCCTATGGTAAGCACGGGGTGCAGGCCTTTCTCGAAACCGACATTCTGTCGAGCGGGATGCTGGGTGAAACCATGATCCTGGAATTCGACTACATATTCCCCGGCTATTCGAACCACGTCCTCTCTGTGGTCGAGTGGGCCTGACCAGCCTGGATAGGCAAGTTCAGCTTTGACCGGGCGGCGTAAGGCCGCCCGCTACCAGGAACCGGATCATGGAAAAGCTGATATACGCCCTCTGGGCGCCGGCAAGCGAAAGCCGCGCCGGGTTCGCAGCGCGGATTCTGAGCGATCTGCCAAGCGCCCTGAAGGCACAAGGGGCGAGCGGCATACGCCTGAACGTAAGGGATGCAGCGGTCGATCCTGCCGCCGATCTGCTTCAGCAGTGGCAGAACCCCCAGCAAGAGGCGGTCGTCCAGTTCTGGCTGCCATCCGCGAACGCGATCTTCCGCAGCGGCGTGGATGCGGTGATCGAGCAAAGCAGCGGCCGTTTCGCGGCATGGCTCGTGGCCGAGTCCACGATCATTCCCAATCGCGATCATATGCCATGCCCGGGGGAACGAACATGGGGATGGTCGCAGGCGAGTTTCATCACGTTTCGAGACGACATGACGCAGGCTGCTGCGGTGGATCACTGGCACAGCCATCACACCCGTATTGCGATCGATACTCAATCCAACTTCGAATATGTCCAGAACATCGTGGTGCGCCCGCTGACAGCGGATGCCCCAGCCTATTCGGCGTTCGTGGAGGAGTGTTTCCCGGCCGAGGCCATGAGCGAGCCTCGCGCCTTCTTCGGCGCCCAAGGCGACGAGGCGTTGTTCGCCCGCAATACGCAGACCATGGCGGATAGCTGCGCCGGCTTCATCGATTTCGCGAAGATCGACATCATTCCGACCAGCCAGTTCGATTTCGCCGATCTCGACGACTGAACGAAGGACCGCTGCTGCATACAGCGCCGCGGCGGTCCTTCAACTCCGCGCGATCAGGGAATGATCTCGCGTCCCTCCCCGAAGATCATGGAGGCTTCCCGGCTGTCGGTTGTCCCGGTGAAGCCCCGCCAGCCCAGCGCTTCGCGGGCCTCGGCAGGCGGAAGGTGGAGGATCGTCTCGAACTTTGCTGCAAAGATCATGTCGGACTGCTGGCCGATCTCGTAGCCGTACTGCAGATTACGCCACAGGGTCGGCCAGGCTCCGGGATAGTGCAGCATCGTGCGTGTCATCCACGGGAACATGATCAGCGTATTGACGGTCATGAGCGCGCCTGCCAGCTCGGCGCCCAGGTGACGGAAGGCATTGCCGGTCACGACGCCGGTGATGAAGTATTCGGCGACCGAACCGAAACCCACTTCCCCCAGGATATGACAGCAATCGTGGGTCTGGCCCATGCGCAGGTTCCAGAAGTCCAGCGTGTTCGCCGGGCGCCAATCGGGATTTTCCAGGATGCGGGAATTGAGTTCTGGCGAAAGGTCGTATTCTTCCATGTGCGCGAAGAGTTGGCGCCCCACAGACCCTTTCGGGTAATCACGCAGATCCTCGCGCGAATAGGTCGAGACAAAGCCCTCGGTCAGCCAGGAATCGAATGCGACATTGGCCTGGCGCTCCCGCGCCACCAGGCGTTCGACTTCCGCCACGTCGGCCACTTCATCCACGGCCTGCATGAGACTGGGAAGGCCGTAGAGCAGCGGATAATCGTGGCCATTGCGGCGCAGGCTCTCGGTCGACATCCATTCCCGCACCCGTGCGTCATTGAGCCAGCGCGACGAACTGATCGGCACGCTGCTTTCGGTGCGCAGCTTGCGGCGGCCGTTGAGATAGAAAACCGGGCTGCCGGTCGTCACGTCGCTTTCGGCGGGAGACACGTTTTCCTGGGTAACTTCCTGCTTCATGTCATGCCACTCCGGCTAGGCTTTGCGAGGGAGTATTCGCGAAATCCAGTCGCTCCAGCATCTGCTGGATCGTCACGGCGCGGTCGAAACCCGGCTCGGCCTGCCGCCCCGTCGCGATCGCCTGGCCCAGTTCGAGATAGAGATTTCCGATGGCGCCAAGCGCCTCGCGCGAAGCGGAAACACCCGGATAGGCTGGGTAGCGATCCTGTTGGGCGGGTATCGCCGCGCAGTCCAGCGAAATGTCAGCCGGGATCGCCTGCAATGCCGCTTCCCCTTGCGCCCCGTGCAGCGCGAGCGCCTCGATCGACGGCAAGCCTGGATCCCGCGTGAAAGGACCAGCACGCCGTCGGAACCTTCGATCTTCCAGGTGCAGCCGAGGCCGGTCATCGACACGCCGGCGAGATCGACATCGAACAACGCACCGTGGTCCAGCACGCCGTGGAACTGCACATGATCGAAAGCGTCCCGCGGTATTGACTGTCCCGTCTCGTCGAACGGCGGCAGGTGCACTGCTCCGCGCATGGCGATCTCCGCGATACCCCCGAAATAATGGTCCAGCGCATCCAGCAGGTGTCCCGCATAGATCGAATGGAGCGTGGTGCCACCCGAACGCAGCGCCATGGCGCGCATGACCGGACCGAACAACCGCGCTTGGAGCGACACACTATAGACCCGGCCCACGAACCCCTCGGCAATCATTCGGGCAGCCTGGAGCATCACCGGCGAGCCGCGCAGATGCAGTCCGATGATCGTTCTGGCCGCGCCGGATGCGGCCAGCGCGGCCAATTCCTCAGCCTGCGCAGCGGTAATCGCCAGCGGCCATTCGCAGTACACATGCTTGCCCGCCTGGAGCGCGGCTTTGGCGATCTCGTAGTGGAACGGCGCTTTCACGCAGATGGCGATCACGTCGATTTCGGAGCGCGCGGAGAGATCTTCGTGCGACGTTGTCCAAATGGGCGCCCCAAAGACCGCCGCAGCCTTTCGGGCGCTCTCCTCCCGGGTGGTGCAGACGCCGTAAAGGGTAAAGCTCGGCAGCCTCTCGATCACGCGGCGATGAACGCCGGAACCCCAGCCGTAATAGGGTTTGCCCCGACTATGCCGACACGAATGGCCATTGGTCTCTCCCAGCCGTTACCAAAACCATACTTTGAGTCTGGTTTCGAGTCTAGACGGTTGATGAGGGCGGCCCACGAAGGAAGCTGAGGATTTCGTCAGCCAGAAGCTCAAGGCAAGTACGAGCATCTTCGGCGCCGTATTCGCCTCTCGCAATTTCCGCGCAAGCTGCGGCCACCCGATTGAACAGCAGGCGCAGGGCGATGCGGCGGCTCCGCCCTTCGGCGCTTGCAGGCTCATCGCCTGGCGTTTCTGGCCAGGCACCGCTTAGCGTGATCTCTATCAGTACATCGGTATCGCGCAGGATCCTCTTGCGAAATCCTGCCTCGAACAGCTGGAGCTGCGCGATCAACGGCGTGACGTACCGATGCTCCAGATGAAGCGCTACAAAGTCATCCAGCCAGGCATGAACTTGCGCCGGCTCCTCCAGGGTGGGAAAGCGAGCGAAAAGCGCCGTCGTCTGGGGAACGATCGCCTCGTAGATCGCCCCTGCCAACTCGGCTTTCGACGTGAAATGCGCATAGAAAGTCGCGCGGCTGACGCCCGCCGTTCGGATGATGTCGTCTACTTTCGCCTCGGCATAGTTCGCGGATGCAAAAATAAGCCGCGCCGCTTCTAGGATCAGGGCGCGCGTAGCACCCCGGCGGCGCTCGATCGAGGCGACCCGCCGCGCGGACGGAGCCGGCGGCGGATTAACCGGCGTTTCCCGTTCAGGAGAGCGTGTTCCGGGCAATTGGCTTTCCCTGATTAGGCGGCGGCGCGGCCGGGTACCATGCCGAGCCGGACCACCTCCTGCAAGCCGCCTTGCGCGTGCACATTCAGATCGCGGTAGCACCGCCATCCACGAGCAGGGGGTGCCCGGTCACGAAGCTCGCCGCGTCGGAGCATAGCCACACCACGGCCTCGGCGACTTCCTCCGCCCGCCCCATTCTGCCGATCGGCGTCATCCCCTCTATCATCGCCCGCAACGCCGGATCGGCCGCGACTTGTTCGGTCATCGGTGTATCGATGACGCCAGGGCAAACCGCATTCACGCGAATACCCGAAGAGGCCCAGCGCAGGGCGCCATGGCGGGTCAGGCCGACGACGCCGTGCTTGGCCGCGGTATAAGCAGGTTGCCCCGGATTGCCGACCACGCCGTTGATCGACGCCGTGTTGACAATGGCCCCGCCGCCCTGTTTCACCATGACCGCTGCCGCTTCGCGCATGCACATCATGACACCGGTAAGGTTGACCGAGATCGCCCGCGACCAGACTTCGTCGTCGTACTCATCGAGCATGATCGAGTTGATGCCGGCATTGTTGAACGCACAGTCGAGCCGGCCGAAGGTGTCGACGGCGCTCGCCACCATGCCCTGGACCTGCGCCGGATCGCTCACATCGCAGCGGCTGTAGATGGCGTTGCCGCCGCGCGAGCGGATCAGGTGGACAGTTTCACTACCCTGCCCGTCATCAACGTCGCTGACCACCACACTGGCACCGGAACGCGCGAAGGCCAGCGCGCTTGCCCGGCCAATGCCGCCGCCGCCGCCCGTCACCAGGGCCACGCGCCCCTGCAATCCATAGTCGATCATAGTTGGTTTCTACCCTCAAGCTCCGGCTTCTTTTCTCGTCTCTAAGGCAATACGATTCAGCCCGCGAGAACTGCGATCCCGGTTACGCCTGCGCGAGCGCGCCCGCAGCGAGCACCTTGACCGACCCGTCTTCCTCGATCTGCTCCGACAGAACGGAAGTCACTCGGCTGACCGTCTCCGCGATCCACCAGCGCCCGTCCTCACGCCGGTACAGATCCTCGTACTCGACCGCCAGACGAGTGACTGTGCGTGTGTCCATCAGTATCGTGCGAAAGTTCAGCGACCACCGGCCGCGTGCCTGCCCGGGCCTTTCGATGGCTATTTCCCAGTTGGTCGCATGATGAATGTCGAACACGCCGGGCTTGCAGGCCATTGCCTCGAAGGTGGCGACGAAATCGTCCCGGTCCCGAAACTCGGGAAAACCCTGATAAGCGATCTTGACCCCGGACGGCAGGAAGCAGTCGCGAACGACGTCCGGCTGCTTGAGATCGCAGGCTCGCAGGTAGCGCGCCTTGAGCAGGCGGATCGCTTCCTTGTCCTCCAATGCGGACAAGCGCGCGGCGAGATCTTCCATGGTGATGCTCACGCTCTTTATCCCTCCTCTTCAATGGTGGAATTCAGAAATCGAGACGCAGTTCGCCGCCGATCGTCCGTGGTTCGTTGTAGGGTGACGCGCTCGTTTGATAACCGGTCAGCGCCGTGCCGCCCAGACCGATGATGAAGTCGCTGCGCCGGTTGTTGAGCAGATTGTCCGCGAAGATCGAGAAGGTGAGCTTGCGGCCGGCGGGGATCGGCCGTGTCCAGTTGATCCGGGCATCCAGGTTCTTGACAGCGTCGTTGCGGTAGAAATCGCGCCCGGGCACCAGGGGCCCGGCGCCGGAACTGGTGAAGACCGCGCTCTGGTAGGAATAGGTAGCGTGGGCACTGAACTCGTCGTCGTTCAAGCGAAGGAAGGTCCAGTCGGCCCCGAGCGTCCAGGCGAACTTGGGAACGAAGGGCAGCGTGAAGTAGCCTGCGACGTTTTCCCCGACCTGGAAAGGTCCATCGAAAATCGTGCCGGGCAGAGCCGTTACGGTCTCGAGGTTGGATTTGAGATAGCTGAACGAACCGCGAAGGCCGAAGTCGGGCGAGGGATTGAGGCTTGCGTCCAGTTCGACCCCCTTGATGTTCGCCTTGCCGGCATTGTAGGTGGCGATGATCGCGGTGTTGACCGGATCCGCGACGAAATCGATCTGGATATTGTCGAAGGTATTGTAGAACCCCGTTAGGTTAAGGGTGAGCAGCCGGCCGAACAACTGGCTCTTGATACCGGCTTCCCAGGCAGTAACCTTTTCCGGCCCGAAGGTCTGGGTAAAGTCCGGGGCGCTCTCCGCGGAGCCCCCTGCCTTGTACCCCTTCGAGAACTTGACGTAGGACATGACGTCAGGCGTCCACTGCATCGCAATATTACCCATCGGGCTGAAGTTCGAGAACTTCTGGCGATTGGTCACTCCATCATCGATGAGGATGCCCCCGGACGAGAAGTCGCGCGAGGCGCGCCGCTTGTCGCGGGTATAGCGGCCACCGGCGGTGATCTTCAGTCGATCGTCCAGCACCGGCGGCGTCCAGGTGGACTGGGCGTAGGCGGCATAGGACTGCGAAAGGGCATCGATGCGGTAGCTGGTGTCGCTGCTGAAGCCCAGCGTGACATAGCCAAGCGTGCTGACATTATCGTGCCTACCCTTTTCCCGGTAGTAGAACAGGCCGCCGGTGAAATCGAGCCGGTCGGTGATGTCACCCAGCAACTGGAATTCTTGAGAGTACTGGCGCGTGCGGTAATACGCTTCCTGCTCCACCGTGAGCGGGAAGCTGGCAGTGGACTGGGCGAGGCCATAGTTCGTGAACTGATTGGCCTCGAAGCCGCGGTAGGCGCTCAGCGAGCGCAGCGTGAGCGCATCGGAAAGCCGGAACTCCGCCGTGAACTGATGATCGACAAACTGTGTCTCGCTGGATCTCAGCTCGAGAGGGGCGTATGTCCGGTCCTTGTCGGCGAAGTAACCCGGCACGGCCCCTTCGAGCCCCGGATTGACGTAGTAGAGCGGCGTCGTTCTTACCCGTCCGCGATCATAGGTATAGAGGAACGTCAGGTAGCTGGAGGGCGTCCACTTTGCGGAGACTCGTCCTGCCAGTTGATTGAACTCGCCAAAATTGTGGGCGACGCCGGGGTTCTTCACCCAGCCGTCCTGGTCGACGTAGACGAGCGAACCCTTGACCGAGAGATTTCCTACGGCCGGCAGGTCCACGCTGGCGAGCCCGCGCACGAGATTACGGCTACCGAAGGTGAGCGAACTGGATCCCCCCCATTCACCGGACGGCTTCTTCGTGATGATATTGATGGCGCCGCCTGTCGTATTGCGGCCGTAGAGCGTACCTTGCGGCCCGCGCAGCACCTCGATCCGCTCGGGCTCGCCCAAGTCAAGCAATGCGCCTTGCGGGCGGCCGATGTAAAATCCGTCCACGTAGAGGCCAACGCCGCCGTCACGGGTTATCTGGCCGACATCGCCTGCCCCCTGTCCGCGCATCGTCAGGGTGAGGGTATCGGAAGAGGTCGGATAGGCCACGACCTTGAGATTGGGCGCCGCCGTGGACAGACCTTCAAGATTTGTGATCCCCTGGTTCGCTATCGCGTCTCCGGAGAGCGCCGTGATCGCGATAGGCACGTTCTGCAGTCTTTCCGACTTGCGCTGGGCCGTGACAATGATGTCCATTCCCTGAACTCCGGCTTCTTCCTGCGAAACGGCATCATCCTGCGCGTGAGCTACTGCAGGGCAGCACAGGGCCGCAGCGGCCATAGTGCTCTGTACGAGAGCAACCGATTTTAGCGAAACGCGATTTTTTTTACGCATTGTGCGTAATATCCCCGATCTGATTTTGCATTTTGCGCTTTATTGATGGCATATGAGTGCGATGTCGAGTCTTTGATGACAAATGACGCATCAAAGCGGTAAACGCTCGCAGATGGTGGTTCTCGCAGCTGCGAACGAAACGTGGGAGAATTAGATGGCGGATTTGAACGCTCTTTCGGACGAACGGGAAATCGCCCGCGGCCTCGCGCTATTCGCCCGGATTCTGGACTCGAAACACTGGGACCGACTGCGCGAAGTTTTTTCCCAGGATCTCACGTTCGACTACGGAAATGGCGTAATGCAGCAGGGAATGCCTGCTCTGGACCAACAGATGCGCCGGTATCTCGACACGTGCGGCCCAACGCAGCACCTCATCGGTAGCATCCTGATCGACGTCACCGGCGACAGCGCAGTGAGCCGTGCCTATGTCCAGGCAAGACATCAGCGGCGGGACGAACCGCTCGGCCCCATTCTCGATGCGACCGGCGAATACGTAGACACCTGGACGCGCTATCCCCATGGCTGGCGCATATCGCACCGCAAGGCGGAATGGTTCCTGCACCACGGCGACCCCGCCGTAATCGGAATGTAGATGAGCGAATAAGGAGGTCGCAGCACCTTATTCCAAACGCGGCACGGGCGGCATATCCGGAACGTTGTGCGCATAGGAAAACTCTTCGTATCGCTCTGCTATGCGCCAGCCATTCGCGGTGCGAACCAGCCGGTCGCGGTACCACAAGCCGATGAAGAACACTTGTTCGGCCCCATCGTCCGCTCGGTAGCGCATCGGGTTGAACAGCACGGATCGGCAGCGCGCCGTGTCTCCGTCGATTTCCAGCCGCCGCGTCGCGACCATATGCTGATATGAGGGAAAGCGCCCGAGCGCCTTCGGCAACCAGGCCTTGATCTGTTCCACCGAACCCTTCGCCCCGCCAGTCTCGGTATAGTCGATCACGGCATCTGCTGCGAATATCTGATCAAGTGCGTCCCAGTCCTGGTCGTCGATTGCGTAACTGTAGCGCGAAAGCAGGTCTTCGATCTCGAGCCGGTCGGATATTTCCTGAAGCGACAGCATATTGCCTCTTTCCTATTTTTCGCAATTACTCAATGAACGACTTGAATCACCATTGCAATGCGCACTGCGGCAGGACAATAATCCGCAAAACTAAATGCGGGAGATCGATATGCGCTTTGAAGGAAAGGTCGCCATCGTAACGGGGGCTGCTTCAGGCATCGGCCTCGCGACAGCACGAAAACTCGCGGCGGAAGGCGCCGATCTCATCCTCGCGGACCGCGATTTCGCCGGCGTGGCGAAAGCATCGCAAGGGCTTGGCGGGAGCGCAGTGGCGATCGAGTTGGACGTGGCTTCAGAGGAATCCTGCCGGCAATGCATCGCCCGAGCCGTCGAAATGCATGGCGGGCTTGACATACTATGCAACATCGCAGGCGTCCTCGATTTCGGATCATTGAGGGATTTGAGCGCCGACCGTTGGAACCGGGTGATCGGAATCAATCTCACCGGCGTCTATAACATGTGCCGGGCCGCCATGCCCGATCTGGTGGAGCGGCGGGGCGCCGTGGTGAACATGGCCTCGGCAGCCGGCCTCGTGGGTGTGCCGTTCAATGCCGCCTACACCGCTTCCAAGCATGGCGTGGTTGGATTGACACGCGCCTTGGCTCTGGAATTCTCGAAGGCAGGCGTTCGCATAAACGCCGTGTGTCCCGGCGGCGTCGAAACGCCCATGTTGCACCAAGCAATGCCGGACAACGTCGATATGGAAATGGTGATGCGCTCGGCATCGTGGCTGGACGGCGGAGCTCTGGCTACTTCCGAGGAGGTTGCTGAAGTCGTGACATTCCTAGCATCGCACCAGGCACGGCGCATGACCGGCGTGGCCCTCAGCGTGGATGGCGGCCAGACCGCAGGCTGAACGTTGCTATTTGGGCGCGGGCGCCTGCTCGCTTACACTGGGGATGCACATGAGAAAGGGCTGACGCTTTCACGCGACGGCCCTTCCTCATCATTTCCATCTCGGAGCAGTGCTTAGCCTCCGCCGAAGGTATATTTGAGCCTGACGCCGAGCATGCGGGGCTCTCCGTACAGCGTCGCCCAGTAGAGCAAGCCACCTCCCTGATAGACGTCCGAGTTGGAAACACGATAGGTCTTGTTGACGAGATTGGTCGCGAAGACCCCAAGGTCGAACTTAGAACCGGCCACGTTACGCCAGTCCAGCGAGACATTCAGCAGGCCAAAGGCTTCCAGATAGGCCCCCGGCTGGTTCTGCGGAAGATTGACGGCCTCGGTAAATTGACGCGAGGTATGCGAATAGGCCGCATAGAGCGCCAGCATCCCCATGTCATCGCCGAGGGGCTGCTCCGCCGAGACGTGGACGCTCCAGATGTAGGGCGAGACGTACTGGAAATCGAGGCAGGACGCATCCGCAGTGCCTCCCGGTGCGATGACGCCATTGCAAGCCACCGTGCCGGTTCCGGTTACATATGTGTAGTCCTTGTACTTGGCATCGGTGTAACTGAAGTTGCCGCCGATCTCGAGGCCGGGGAACGGCCGCATCGAGGCTTCGACTTCCACGCCGCGAATGCGCGCATCGGCGTTGAGCGTACGAGAGCCCCCTGCGCCAGTTGCCAGATTGAAGTCACCGGTGGCGCGCTGGATTCCCTTGAAGTCCGTGCTGTAGCCGGCAACGTTGAAGCGCAGCGGGACCGTGCCGAGATGGAAGTCGGACTTCATGCCGATCTCGTAGGACGTAACCTTTTCCGGAAGGAACGTTCGGGTATCCGGATCGCCGTTTTGGCCGAAGAACACGGCATAGGGATTGAAGCCCCCTGCCTTGTAACTGTGGCTGACTTTGCCGTAGAGTAGGATATCGGGCGTGACCTTGTAATCGAGCCCTATCAGCCACGAGGGCGAATTCGTGCGCTGCGAACCGCTGAACCGGCAATCCGCCAGGGCCGTCGCTTCGGGCACGACCTGCGTGCTGTCCTTGCCGCACACCACGGCGCCGGCGGGCAGCAGGCTACTGTAGTTGAACTGCGTCGCGAAACCGTAGACGTGATCCCAGGTGTGGCGATAGCCGCCTGTCAGGCGAAGTCCATCGAGCGAAGGCGTGACGGCGCCAAAGTCGACGGTGGCCTGCGCATAGAGCGCCTTGGAGACTGTACTGGTGCCATACTCCGCCCGCGAGGCCGTGCAGAGACCAGTCTGGACGGCGGGGCAATAGGTGATGGCGCGGGAACCTTGTAGGCCATCGGGGCGCTGATCGAAATAGAAGCCGCCGATTGTCCAGACCAGCTTGCTGTCCAGCATGTTGCCCTGAAGCTGAAGTTCTTCCGACCAGACGCGAAAGTTGTCGCGGGGAAGCTCAGAATCTAGCGTCTCGTTACGATAGAAGACAGGAAAGGGTGTGCCGGGCAGTGTAACGACGCCGTCCGCTGGGAGAACACCAGGATCGACGTCGTGCTGCTGGAGAATGCTGGCATCGCCGTCATAGCGGTAGCCGACTTTCATTTTCTGGTAGCTGACGATGTTACGCAGCGTCAGTTCGTCGCTCAGTTCTATATCAGTCGTATTGCTTATACCCCAAGTCTGGGTCTTGGCATAAGTGTCGACCGAAAAGCCGGTCTTTCGCGGTCCCCAGGCATCGGCCTGCGCGGTCGTCGCGCGGTAGACATCGCAGGAGTAACCACCGACGGCACCTACGGGAGCCTCGGCGCAAAGCTGAACCTGTGCCAGTGCTGGGATGTTGAACCCGCGGTTTATAAGGCCAGCCCCGTTGTTGCGCGAATGGGCACCGTAGACCATCGTGTAGTTCGTGATGCCTTCGGTCGGCTTGAACAGGATGCCGACGCGACCGGAATACCAGTGCTCGTCGTCCCGGTCCTTGTTCCAGATTACGTCGCGCGTGTAACCATCCCTGTCGTGGTAGGCTCCAACGGCGCGGATGGCGAGCTTCTCGCCCAGAGGAACGTTCACCGCGCCTTCGAGGTAAGTGCGGTCGTAGCTGCCGTACTCGCCCTTTACCCAGCCGCCGAATTCGTCGCTCGGCTTCTTGGGAACCAGCAGCACTGCCCCGCCGGTGGTGTTGCGCCCGAAAAGCGTTCCTTGCGGCCCGGCCAGAACTTGCATGTTCTCGAGATCGATGAAGTTGCCGGGTCCGCCCTGCTGGCTAAGAGTGATGCCAGCGGGCAAGGCCACTTCGTTGAGGTAGACGACAACACCTGGAGAGGCCTGGAAAGTCGCGCCTTGGCCGCGCAGCGTGAAGGAATTGGAATCGCGCGAGCCCTGCCCGTTGGGCCCGACAACCAGCGACGGGATCGTGGCCTGAAGATCCTGTTCCTTGTTTACGCCCTGTTGCTCGAGGCGTTGCGGGGAAATCGCGGTGATCGCGATGGGAACGTCCTGGCCACGTTCTTCGCGGCGGTTTGCGGTGACGATGATCTCGGGCACCGCGGATGTCGTGCGCGGATCTTGCTGCTGTGCCTGAACTGTCGCTGGCCATATGAAAGCCGACACCGCCACGCTGGACAGCAGCAATCCATTGATGCGCGAAACGAGACATACTCGATCAAAAGTCATGACCTCTCCCCAATAAGCCGCAATTTTTGCGGTCAGCCGTCATGCGAATGTCCGGGGATCGTCACGCTGCTAGGGCGCATCTCGTCAGTGAGGATCTCGAGCTTAGCCGGATTCCCCGCTTCTTCCCCATCCACTTCCAGACGTTCACTGCCGCTTTGTCTTTTGCTTCGGCTATAGCAACTCGTGCCCCAGTGCGCGCTTCGCGTCAACGAATAATTGTACAGAAGCGCATATTATGCCTTGCGTGCCTCGTTATGGCATCTATTCGTATATAGAATGACGATGTGCTACGCATCCAAATTCTTGGGAGAGATCGATGGTAACTCGCGACGGAACGGCGGAAACGGTGGCCTTGAGCCGAGACTTTCTCATCCAACAAGCGCGTGATCGGGCTAATCTAGACGATCTGGGAGACACATGGTTCTTCGAACCGATGGACCGCTTTCTGCAAGCTCTCAATGCGGAAGGAAAGCTGACCGATGCCGGCAGAGCGGCAACCGCCGAAGTCGTGGTCAAGGGGCTGACCAGTCGCTTGCGCATGGTGGAGGACATTCGCCTTCACCCAGAAATACTGGATGAGAAGGTCGACGTTGCCGGCATCATCCTGGGGCTGCCGCGAACCGGCAGCACGATCTTCCAGCGCCTCCTGGCCAGCGCGCCGGGCATGACCGCAATGCGCTGGTACGAATTACAGAACTTCGCACCGTTACCGGGCGAAGTCTGCGGCGTCCCAGATGAACGCCGGGCCTATGCGCAGTCCATGATCGAAGGCTGGCTTGAACTGGCCCCAGAACTCGCTTCCATCCACCCTCTGGATCCCGATGCGCCGGATGAGGAGATTCTCGTTCTGGGCCAGATGTTCGTCAGCACAATGGTTGAAGGGATGAATTTCGTTCCGAGCTTCGCCAAATGGCTGAACTCCTACGACCAAGCCAAGGGTCATGAAGATCTCAGGACCATCCTCAAATATCTTCAGTGGCAGGACCCGTCACGGCGGAGCTCGAAATGGATACTCAAGAGCCCCTCGAACCTTCCCTACGCCGAGGTGGCCGCGCGGGCGTTTCCTGAGGCGTTGCTCATCATGACCCACCGCGATCCTGTGGAAACCGTCCCTTCATACGTCTCCATGCAGGCGGCGCTCTATAAACTCACCTCTAGCGTCACGGATGAAGAAGTGGGCCGGTTTTGGTTTTCCCGTCTGGTGGAATGGATGAGGATGTTCGAAGAGGCTCGCACTCGGATCGGCGAAGACCGCTTCATCGACATCGACTACCGCGAAGTTGGGCGCGATCCGATGTACCAGGGTCGCCGCGTGCTGGAGCGTATCGGCATCCCTGTCGACGACCGCCTCGATGCCGCATTGACGGAGTTTCTCGCAGGTAACAAGCGCGAGCAGCGCCCCTTACACGAGTATTCTTTGGAACGCTTCGGCCTAAGCGAGACGGCGATAAAGCGTGAGTTCGCAGCCTACCGCCAACGGTTCATCCTTTAAAAGACCGGGCTTCTTTCAAGCGACTTACCGATCATAGCAGGTCGGCAGGGCTGTCCCCGCCCTTGCAGCGGGGACAGCCCTGCCCGCCCCTCTCAGTCGTTGCTGCCGATCATTGCCCGCGCGGCCAGATAGCCGAAGGTCATCGCCGGGCCGAGCGTCACGCCAGCGCCTGGATAGCTCTCACCCATGGCCGAAGCTGCATTGTTACCGACAGCATAGAGCCCCTGGATTACGCTTCCGTCATCGCCGACGACTTGCGCCTTGGCATCGGTTCGAAGGCCGCCGTTCGTTCCGATGTCACCCGGATAGATCGGCATGGCATAGAATGGCCCCCGGTCGAGCGGGCGAAGCGAGGGATTCGGCTGCTGGCGGGGATCGCCGTACATCTTGTCGTAAGCAGCCTCTCCGCGATGAAAATCCGGATCCTGACCCTGTGCGGCATGGGTGTTGAACCGCGCCAAAGTCGCAGCCAATCGCGCCGGCTCGCATCCGATCTTGCCGGCAAGCTGATCGATCGTGCGCCCCGATTTGAGGGTGTCCCGCACGCCCTTCTTCTGCAAGGCTAGAGGCATCAGGGGATAGAGCGGCCCCATGGGAAACTGTTGACGGTAGGTATGATCGAAGATCATCCAGCAAGGGTCGGCATCCCCATGTTCGACATGCCGCCGCGCCATCTGCTGGCCGACGATATGATAGGAAGCCGCCTCGTTCAGGAACCGGTCGCCGCGCCCGTTGACCATTATGCAGCCGGGCAGCGCCCGCTCGATCGTGCATAGGCGGCCGCGATCTTCGCCCGGTACATAGAACACCGGTGCTGCCCAAGCCGATTGAAGGTTCTGGGTTCCGGCGCCGATGGCAGCCCCTGCCCGAATGCTGTCGCCGGTATTGCTGGTCACTCCGCCCGAGTACCGCGAGATCGGATAGAGCGGCGCATGCTCCCCTCGCATTTCGGAATTCTTGTCGAACCCGCCCGCCGCCAGCACGACGCCCTTGCGCGCGCCGATACGCATCGGCTTCCCTGCACGGGTCACCACCGCGCCAACCACCCTGTCGCCCTCGCGTACGAGTTCCTTTAGCGGCGTTTCCAGCCAGACCGGTACGTTTCGCTCCTGCAACGCCATGCGCAGGCCGCCGGTGAGCGCGTTCCCGAGTGTGAGGCGGCGATCCTTGCGTGAAGTAAGCCGGAACGGCAGGTCGAACCAGTATTTGCCCATGTTCTTCGCGAGATTGCGCATCCAGCCTTTGGACCGGTAAAGCATTTCGTGCGTCTCACTGAAGTGCCAGTTTAGATATCCGAACAGACTTGCCGCCGGCGAAGCGAACCGCAAGGTGCGGATGTCATCGCCTAGCGCCCGGCCGTCGAGCGGAAGCGGAAGGTGGGTGCGAAAACCCTGCGGGGAACCGCCGGGGTTTTCCGCATGATAGTCGGGATAGGGAAACGCCATGTACTGGATTGGCGTATAATTCATCACCCAGCGCAGCATGGGCGCTGCATTGTCTACGAAGGCCCGGATGTTGGCGTCAGGGACATTGTCAGCCGAAAGCCCGCGTAAGTAGGTGAAGGCACCCTCAAGGTCGTCTTCGAAGCCCGCTTGCTTCGCGACGTCGCTGCCGGGAATCCAGATGCCGCCGCCCGATGTCGCGGAAGTCCCGCCCCATAGTTCGGCTTTTTCGACAATCAGCACCTCGGCACGTCCTTGCGCTCCGACGAGCGCCGCCAGCATCCCCCCCGCCCCGGAGCCTACCACGAGAATATCAACCTCTTCGTCCCAATCAGCCATTGCAGCCCTCTTTCGCCTCCGCTCCATGCGGCAGATGCGCAATATGCGCATACCAAGCGATTTATATCGCCATTTGCGCATTTGTGTGTTCATGAAAATACGATTTGTCAAACAGCTTGCTGCGCGGACGCGCGTAGCCGGAGCAGGTAGAAGTCTAATTAGGCTAATTAGACTGCCAGTGTTCGATTTTTGACGCGGACCACCATTCGCGGATATCCCGATCCGAAAGCGGCGTGCGGGGCCTTTTGGGAAGAGAGAACGATGGCACGACGGTTCCTGCTTCCAGCAGGCTAGCTTCGCGCTGCGCAAGACCGACCCCTCGTCTTCCGGGTCAAGCGATGGCTGGACAAGCGCCCCCATGCCGGCAAATAAGAAACCGCCGGTTTTGCACATTCGTCGTTCGGCCGAGTTGGACCGCAAGCCTCGCGTTTTCCCGATAACTGTGACGGCCCACAACCGCTTCATCCTGCGTGTGAACGGCCAGCCCATCGCGGCAGGCCCTTAGACTGGCGAACCGAACAAATGGCTGGAACAGGCGGTAAGAACGAGGCGAAACGAAAGCGGCGGCCCCGCCGCTTTCCCCTCAACTTTCGGCTTCCTGCGTCCAGACCTGCGCGAAGAACGGATTCCGTTCTGCTTCCTGGGCATAATTTTTCGGTTGCAACATCGCATCCGGGCACCAGTGTCCCCCTTTGAGGTAGAGCCGCGGTGTCATGCTGAAGCGGTTGCCGCTCGCTGAGCGCCACTCCACCGGCACGTCAGCACCCTCAAACTCGGTCGACAGACATTTGCCGCCCCGGAACTCGGCCGCGCTGCGCAAGTCTTCGAGCGTCCATTCCTCCGGTGCTCGGCCCTCGTCATAGCCATGATTGATGAGATGAGGCGTCCGTGAAGGCTCTTCGAACACGAAATCGTCCCAGTCGCGCGGGATCGCCTCCCAAGCGGCGCGCGATCCGAAATAGGCCGCGATTTTGGCTTCCTCGCCATGTTCGAACCAATGAAGTGATCCTTCCGGCGCCTTGGCTAGAGCTTCGATGCGGCCGCGGGCGAGACGCGGCAACCACGCGGGTATGTTGCGGACCAACCACGGCGTGCGGCGGCGAGTTTCGACGAGCCAGTCACTTAGCGGTTGTTCGCGGAAAGGTACCAATGCTTGCAGACGATCGGAATCGGAATACCACTGCCCGTGAAAATTGCGCGTGGCAAACCAATGTGGCCGCAGAATCTGGCGAAAATCCGGACTCGTCGCCGCCATGAACTTGTGATTGATCATGCGGGAGGACTCGCCCCCACCGATATTATAAAAACCGCGCCAAAACTCCGCAGGCACATTGTCGTCGCAAACCCCTGCCATGAGCCGTCCGCTATCGTTCGCAGTCGACCACTCAAACACTCCGTTCAATGGGTTGTGAAACATGATTGGATCGAAAATCTTCCACATTTCATAGTGCGCCATACCGCTCTGCCGAAGGGAGACCCAATGCAGGATCCCACTCTCAGCGATGATCGCCTCGGCCTTGGTTTTTGTGACAGCATAGTGGTCATACGCGCTGATTTTTATAGGATCGCCCGCACGCCCCCAATGGATGGGAGCGTTACGGCTACCCGTCTGTGCAACGGTGCCAATGTAGACCAGGCGAGTCCGGCTTGGATCGCCAACGGCGTGGATTGCATCGACAATGTTGCGAGCCCCGCCTACGTTCACCCTGGTGACGACCTCCTCAGGTAAGCGGTCGGCAAGAGGAGAAACCAGACCGCCGACATGCAGGACGATATCAGCACCCTTTACACCCGCGCGGACCGATTGGGCATCGGTCAGGTCACCCCACGATATTTCGGCGAGATCGTGTCGTATGACCTCTCTGACTACCGCATGCCCCTTCTCCTCGGGTCGGACAAGAATGCGCAGCTTCCAAATGTCGTTGTTTGCGCTGATACGTCTAACCGCTTCGCGCCCCATGTTTCCCGTGGCGCCCGTCAGAAAGATGGTCTTGCGGCTGTCCGTCATTGCTTCATCCTAAAAAGAACACAAACAGCACTGCGTCGCAGCCACAAGGAAGAAATCGGATCGCTGTGCGTCTCGGCCTCGCGCCATCTCGCAGCTTTTGCTCGCAGGCAGTACGCTGGCTGAGAGTGGATAGCCGGGGCGGCGCCGAGCGACGCCGTTGTGGGGCATTGCTCCGACCTTGCGCGAGTACTCCACGCTCAACGTCGCGACCTTCACAAACCAACCCGAGCCTTTACAGTCTCATTTCAAAGCGGCGAACTCGACATCAATGGCAGCGAGACGGGCATCAGTGATGTCATCTCCGGCATATTGCTGAACTGCTTTGAGTGTCATGCCGCGAGCCATTTCTACTTGGTCGTTGGTAGTGAAGCCCGGGATATGCTTTTCGACGATTGCTTTTGCGACCGGATCGTCAAGCAGGACGCCAATCTCGGTGTCTGCCGTCGTGTACTTTTCCTTTGGTGCAGGGGCAGCAGGAGCCGTGGTTGGGGCGGCGGACTGGTCAGCCATTGCCGGGGCGGCCATGACCATCAGCGACGCAGCTGCCAATACGAACGAATTTTTGATCATCAGTCATCCTCAATCGATTCGGAGGCGAAACCCTCCCAATGGCTATATTGAACGATACCGTTCTAATTACAAGCCTCCCGATGGCCTGGACGTCAAGACACCCGCAGCTAAGGCTGGCACCGGCTGGCTGGGCACTTGACGTAGGCGTGCTTTTGGCCGGGCTTGCGCAGTCGACCGAACTGTCAGTATTCCCTGCCCGAAACCGATGCGACTTGAGGGACCGATGATGGAGTTGAAGGGCAAGGTTACGCTCGTCACGGGGCCGGACAGGGAATTGGTCGGGGCATTGCATTGGCGCTGGCGTCGGAGGGCGTCCATCTCTTGCTCGCAGGCAGGACTTCAACAAAAGTGGCGGAAACAGCAGACATGTCGGTTGCACGCCGTGTTCGGGCTGTAGCAGTCGCATGCGACGTCAAAGTCGCCGAAGACTTATCCCTGGCCGTCGATACTGATGTGCGGGAATGGGGCGGAATCGACGTGTTTGGTAAACAGTGCCCAGGAAGTACCACTCGGCGCATTGAACGAAGTGAGCGACGAGGCCTTCATGGCCGGCTTTCGGTCAGGCCCGCTGGCCTCTTTTCGCCTGATGAAGTTGGTTCATCCACATATGATAAGACGAGGTGGCGGTATGATCTTCAACTTCACGTCATCGGTGGGAATCCGGTGGGACAAGGCAAACTACGGATGTTACGGAGCTATCAAGCAAGGCACCCGCGCTCTTACCCGAGCGGCGGCATCCGAATGGGGGGGCGAGAACATTCGAGTCCTCACCATCGCCCCACACGCTGAAACGCTAGCCTTAAAGCAGTGGATCGACCAAAACCCGGGAGAGGCTGAAGGGTTTTTTAACACTATTCCGCTTGGTCATATCGGCCGACCCCAGGAGGACATCGGCCGGGCAAGTGCCGCCCTTTGCAAACAAGACTTGAACTATCTTACTGATGCGACCATTCCTCTCGATGGGGGTCAGGCTAACTTTTAGTGGCCGCCAGCATCGACTATGAAGCAATCAGGATTCTGTCGGCCATTCATCGCCCTGCGCCCGTCAACCCCACGCAGAGTAGGAACTCCGCCGGCAGGGTCGGGCGCGCAGAGTTTACCTGCTCTTCCTCGGAAAGGCCGTGTCTCAGCCCGTTCCACCGCTGTGGCGGCTACATCGTTCCGCCTCGGCAGATGAGGAGGCATCGAGGAATGAGATGTCTGGCGTGCTACTCTCCACCATCCTTCGCTCTTGCTATGTTCGAGCAGCCATCCGGAAGGACCGCTATCATTACCAACGTGATTACCCGTGTTCTAGGTCAAATCTCCTGCAACGGCGGCACCCACCGGTGAGCGAGATTGGAGCGACAGCGTCCGATAAGGTTTACCTTGGCATCATGCGGGACTTGGAAGACCGCAGAATGGTGCCGGGACAGCGGCTGATCGAGACCGATCTCGCGTCAAAATATGGGGTTGGACGCAATGCCGTCCGAGAGGCGATGCAACGTCTCGCCACTCGCGGTATTGCAGACCTGAAGCCCTTCCACTCCCCGGCAATCCGGTTTCTGGACGATGCCGAGGTCCTGGAAGTACTCGACGTGGCCGAGTACATGACGGCGTTGACCGCGCGTTCGGCTGCGCTCGGTTTCGATTCGCAGACGCACGAACGCATTCTCGCGGATGCCGTTGGGCAACTAGCTGAATGCACCGCAGGTAGCCTACCAGTATATTTCGGCCGCGCAAGACGTCGCTTCTATCGCGCTTTGCTGCAGATTGGAGGAAATAGGGAACTGCAGCGGATATTCCCTGCTGTCGGAATGCATCTCGTCTTTTCACAGTTCCACTCGCCGCAGCTGCAGACAGTGCGTCTCACGGACTACAAGCGGATCAGCGACGCGGTAGTATGCCGGGACGGCGACGCCGCCGAGGCAGCGGGCCGGGAACACACGCGCGCGGTCAGAAAGATCGTCTGCCAGCTGATGGAGGCTCGTAGCGAAGATCGCCTCCGCCGTACGCCGGGACCAGCCGGCGAAGTGCCTGACGTATCACCCGAGGCCAGATAGCGTCAGGTCGATCTGCCCGAAAGCATAATCCGCAAATCTCGCTTCAGGACTTTGCCGTTGGCGTTGCGGGGAAGTGACCCCGCCATCACTTCCACCCGGTCAGGCACCTTGTAGTCCGAAAGGCGCTCTGCACACCATTGTCGCAAGGCATCTGCATCGGCATCCGCCCCAAGAACTACAAACGCATGGACGCGTTCACCGAGCACGGGGCACGGCCGGCCGACCACTGCGACTTCGATCACTCCCGGGTGCGCCATAAGAGCGTTTTCCACTTCGACTGAATAGATTTTGTAGCCCCCACGGTTGATGACGTCCTTGCTGCGATCGTGCAGCTGAACGAAGCCATCATCGTCCATCGCTCCGATGTCGCCCGACCGCCAGAAACCGCCAGAGAATTCTGCCGCATCAGCGCTTTCGTTGTTCCAATACCGAGAAACGACATGGGGCCCCGCTATCCATATCTCGCCCCGTTCACCCGGCTTAATTTCATGGCCGTGCTCGTCCAAAATGAAGAGATCGCAATAGGGCAATGGGACGCCGACGTGACCCCGACGGTTGGTCGCTTCCGCAGCCGGCATTATCACGGACGGCGACGTTGTTTCAGTGGCACCGTAGATGTTGCAAAGGCTCAGGCCTGGGTTACTCATTGCCAATTCCGCCACGACACTGGCGGGCATCGGAGCGCCGCCAAACGCGCAGACCCGCCACGACCTAAGGTCAGACATGGCATGACCCGGTTCTCGCAGGCACAAAACCAGCATCGCAGGTACGAGGCTGGAGTACGTCATTGCTTCTATTCGCGCGATATCGATAAATTGCTTCGCTTTGAACGTCCGCTGGAGGACGATCGTTCCAGCAACGTGAAGAACGGTCATCAGGTTGAGCACTATGCCTGTAACATGGGAGAGCGGGACAGTGAGGACGGCCACTTCGCCATCAGCCAGCCCCATCGCATCGACGGCGCCTATGCAACTGGTGACCACGCCGAAATGAGTGAGGACCGCCCCCTTGGGCCGCCCGGTAGTGCCGGACGTGTAGAGGATGCACACCGGATCGTCCTCGTCGACGGGCCCGGATGGTAAAAACTCCTCGTCGTCGATTGCCAGGTTCCAGATCCGAGCGTCGTCACTGATCGAGATGCGGTGCTGCACTGCAGGAACTTCGGCGCTGTCCGGAATGTCCCCGTACAAGTCCGCTTCGTAAACTAGGAGGCTCGCGCCGGAGTCTGCGAGCATATGCGCCGTCTCCGGCCGCTTCTGCCGGATATTCATTGGCACGCAGATTGCGCCCAGCCGAGCTCCGGCCAGCAAGGCCACAACGAAATCGGCGCGGTTTGCCAGAAGCAGTCCTATCCTCGACCCCTGGCGGATCCCCTTAGTTGCGAACACGGTGGCTGTTTGCTGCACAGCAGCCGATAGGCTTTGGTAGGACATCCGAACCGCCCCATCGACCAAGGCAATCCGGTCCGCCGCCCTCCCCACCGCGGAATCCAGCATTTCACAAATCTCGCGCGGGCGCGTCACATAGGCCCTCACCATTCTACCGTGATGAAATTCGTGCCGAAGTCCAGTTAACTTCTGCATCATACCTCTCCTGAACACCCACGTAAAATTTCGAGTGACACTGCCTAGATATCTAGGCAGAAGCAATCCATTATTGTTCTACAATCTTGTTCCATCGGCTTGCGAGCGGCGTGGACCAGCGGTTTGGAGGAGAGTTCGATGGGCCACTGTGATCTGGAGGTTGGCGAGAAGATCGCCGCAAAGGTCGAAGCGTTTGTGCGCAATGAAGTAGTTCCTTACGAAGCAGATTCCAGAAGGCACGATGGGCATGGTCCATCTGATGGATTGATCGGCGAACTACGGGCCAAGGCGCGGGCCGCCGGAGTCCTAACCCCTCATATCGGGGAACAAGGCGACCATCTTTCACACCGGGCGACAGCCATCGTGCTGCAACGCGCCGGCCTTTCGCCTCTAGGGCCGCTAGCATTGAACGTCATGGCTCCCGACGAGGGGAACATGTACCTTCTGGGAAAGGTCGGCAGGCCCGAGCAGAAGGAGCGGTTCCTGCGGCACCTCATCAGCGGGAACGCGCGATCCGCTTTCCTCATGACCGAACCGGCCAAGGACGGCGGTGCCGGATCTGACCCGTCAATGATGAAGACAGTGGCGCGCCGAGATGGCAGCGGATGGGAGATAAGCGGCACCAAAGCATTCATAACAGGGATCAAAGGTGCGTCAGTCGGCATATTGATGGCACGCACTGATGCAGGAAGCGACACCACGGCGGCAACCATGTTTCTGGTAGACCTTCCTCATCCGGCAGTCCGGATAGAGCGGCTGATCGACACGATCGACAGCGCGTCCCCCGGCGGCCATGCAGTCGTGACAATCGACAAGCTCAGAGTGTCCGACGAACAGATCCTCGGCGCCCCCCATGAGGGTTTCCGGTATGCTCAAGTCCGTTTGGCACCTGCACGCCTGACCCATTGCAGCCGCTGGCTGGGCGCGGCTCAGCGTGCCCACGAAATCGCGACTGGTTATGCGACGACTCGTAGTGCCTTTGGCAAATTGCTCATTGATCACGAAGGTGTCGGCTTCATGCTGGCTGACAACCTCATAGCGCTGAAGCAGGCTGAACTGACGATCGACTGGTGCGCGGGCGTGCTCGACAGCGGCGAACTGGGGACTGTAGAAAGTTCGATGGCCAAGGTCGCCGTGTCGGAAGCGCTATTTCAAGTCGCCGATCGCTGTGTTCAGATGATGGGTGGAAAAGGCGTCAGCGGCGATGCTGTCGTCGAGCAAGTTTTTCGGGAGATACGCGCATTCAGGATTTATGACGGTCCAACAGAAGTTCACAAGTGGAGCCTTGCCAAGACAATCAAACGCAGGGCGATGGCGGTATGACAATGTCGAGACCTGACAGCGTCGCGACCGCATCGCTACCTATGGATGAAGCCAAGCTGTCCGCGTGGATGAGCGCTTGCGTCGAAGGCTTTCGCGGCCCTCTTGCCGTCAACCGTCTTGCGGGCGGGCAATCGAACCCGACGTATCGCCTCACCACGCCAGCATGCGACTATGTCCTGCGTCGCAAGCCACTAGGTGATCTCGCATCGGGTGCTCACGCGGTCGATCGCGAGGCGCGGGTAATGCGCGCCTTGGCCGAACACGGCTATCCGGTACCACGCATTCATGCGCTTTGCACCGACGAAAGCGTTATCGGAAGCTGGTTCTACGTGATGGACTTTGTTGAGGGTCGTGTCTTCTGGAACTCTCGTTTCGAAAACGTGGCAGCCGACGAACGGCCCTTGTACTTCGACGCCATGAACAGCACGCTGGCACTTTTGCATAGCTTCGATCCTGCAGCACTTGGGTTATCAGACTTTGGCAAACAAGGAAATTATTTTCAGCGACAAATAGGCCGGTGGTCTCGTCAATATGAAGCTGATGCTCCTATTGCAGGCCGGGATGCGGCGATGGACCACCTGCTTAAGTGGCTTCCTGCAAATATCCCGCTGACAGACGAAGTTCGCCTGATCCATGGTGATTATCGCGCTGACAACATGGTCTTCCATCCAACTGAACCGCGGGTAATCGCGGTTTTAGATTGGGAGCTCTCCACATTGGGAAATCCCCTGTCGGATTTCGTTAATCACGCCATGATGTACCATTTGCCGGGCAGTATCCTCTCCGGCTTGGAGGGAACCGATCTGGAAGCGCTCAATCTGCCATCGGAGGCCGCCTACATCGGCCAGTACTGCAAGCGGACCGGCCGAACGCAAATAACCGGTGTGAACTTCCTGCTCGCGTTTGCGCTGTTTCGTCTCGCTGCAATTTACCATGGAATAAGAGCGCGCGCACTACGCGGAAACGCATCCTCCGCCCGCGCACTGGAACTTGCTGCCGCCTATCCCATGCTCGCGACCCGTGCCCTGGCGCATGCGCATGGGGCTATCGCGAAATGAAAGGAATCGGCGACGGACTGGTCTCTGCCAACGACCGAAATTTTGAGTGGCATGTACATACCGGGTCACTCCCATACGCAGGTGCATCACCTAGCGTGGCACGGGTCACCCGTCCTTTGCATGGTCCACCGCACCACGGAGCCCGGCGCGCCTAAATTTGGATGGCGATAGTCCCATCCACTGGTGAAACGCCCTATTGAATGGGCCGGCGTGCCGCGGTCACCCGACTGTGATGGGCAATCCTCGGTACACCAAGGGGCAGGTTCATCCGATGCCCGTGCTTAGACAGAGGATAGGCCCAGCGACGGATACGGGTAGTGCGGTAACCAACCCGCGGATGAGAGCATGATCAATCGTCGTCGATCAGGCGCCCGCGGCACACCCGCCAAGGTCAATGTAACCGCTGGTCTTGCAGCCGGCGAAGGAGTAAACTCGAGCCGCGTTTCGGATGGCAGTCATGAGATGGTGTCATTCCGCCCTCAGCCGGAACCGACCCTTCATCAGAAAGGTCTGCCTCATTCGAGCCGCCTGTTGTGCAGCAGGTGATCAACGACGGACGGATCGGCGAGAGTTGATGTATCACCAAGATCGGCGACATCGTTCTCAGCGATCTTCCTCAAGATGCGCCGCATGATCTTGCCGGACCGCGTCTTGGGAAGATTGGGAGCGAACTGGATGAAGTCCGGCGTCGCAATGGGACCTATTTCTCGGCGGACCCAGGCGACCAAATCACGGCGCAGGCTGTCATTGGGCACGGCGCCTACGATGCTGGTCACAAAAGCGTAGATGCCCTGCCCCTTGATTTCGTGCGGCATGGCGACGACGGCTGCTTCCGCGACGTCGGGATGCGCAGCAAGGGCACTTTCGACTTCGGCCGTGCCCATGCGATGACCAGAAACATTGATCACGTCGTCCATCCGCCCCGTCAACCAGAGATATCCATCTTCGTCCCGCCGACATCCGTCACCAGTGAAGTAGTACCCCCTGAAAGTCGTAAAGTAGGTCTGGAAAAACCGCTCGTGGTCGCCCCAAACTGTACGCATTTGCCCTGGCCAGCTGTCTGCAATCGCAAGAGCCCCCTCCCCTTGCCCTCGGATCTCATTTCCCGCAGCGTCCAAAATATGCGCTACGACGCCAAAGAAAGGGAGCGTTGCGGAACCGGGCTTCAGGGCCGTGGCGCCTGGGAGCGGCGAAATCATCACGCCGCCGGTCTCGGTCTGCCACCAGGTGTCGACAATTGGACACCGTTCATCGCCAACGATCTTGTGGTACCATGCCCATGCTTCGGGATTGATCGGTTCACCGACCGAGCCGAGCAGCCGCAGCGATCGCCGGCTGGTTCTTTTTACCCATTCATCGCCTTCACGCATCAGCGACCGAAGCGCGGTAGGCGAACCGTAGAAGATTTCTACATTGAATTTATCGACCACTTGCCACAATCGGCTTGGATCCGGGAAGTTCGGAACGCCCTCGAACATCACGGTAGTGGCACCGTTCAGCAGTGGACCATAGACAACGTAGGAATGTCCGGTCACCCACCCAATATCGGCAGCGCACCAGTAAACTTGTCCAGGGCGGTAATCGAAGACGCACTCGTGTGTCAGCGAAGCCCATACCCCATAGCCACCGGTAGTATGAAGCACCCCTTTCGGCTTACCTGTCGATCCCGACGTGTACAGGATGAACAGAGGATCTTCCGCGCTCATCGCTTCAGGAGCACAATCGGCGTTTTGTCCTTCGGTGGCCGTGACCCAGTCCAGGTCACGCCCTTCGAACATGGCTACGTCGGCGCCTGTATGCGACAGAACGACTACAGTCTCAACCCCGGCAGAAAGCTTCAGCGCATCGTCGACATTCGCCTTTAGCGGGACGCGCTTGCCGCCACGTAATCCTTCGTCCGCTGTCAGGACGATCCTGCTGCCGCAATCCGCGATGCGTCCCGCCAGAGCTTCTGGCGAAAAGCCGGCGAAGACGATCGAATGAATCGCACCAATCCGAGCGCACGCCAGCATCGCCACAGCCGCCTCAGGCACCATCGGTAGATAGATCGTGACACGGTCGCCCTTCTCGACACCCCGCGCCTTGAGCAGATTTGCGAGACGACAAACCGCGTCATGAAGCGCTCGGTAGGTTATGCGCCGTTCTGCGTCCGCCGGATCATCGGGTTCCCACAGGATTGCCACCTCGTCACCGCGTGCGGGAAGATGGCGGTCAAGGCAATTCGCCGAGAGGTTTAATGTCCCATCACAAAACCAGGAAATCCCGAAATCAGCTTCATCGAAACTAGTCTTCTTCACGACCGTAAACGGTTTTATCCAGTCGAGCCGCTCCGCTTCCTTTCGCCAGAAACCTTCGGGATCGCTTACCGACGTATCATAATTTAGCCGGTATCCGGCCTCATTGATCAGTGCGCTGCGTGTCCATGCTTCCGGAACCGGATAATGCGAGGCTGTCATAGCTAAGGTCTCTAAAAAAATCGGCAGGGCTGTTGGCCGGCCCATGGGGCTTGGTCCCGAGTGTCTCTCTCGATGGTGTCGGTGCTTTAGTCATGCGTGAGACCAGGAATGTGGCCGGTTTTAACAATCGAGCCCGCAACGGGGCGAACGAAACCGACCCGGCAGCGAGGTTAATTTTTTCACCGCCGCTCCTGTGAAGTCATGGGTTAACGTATCAGCAGCGTCATGCCGCGACGGACTCCGCAAGCTCCGGTTCCGGCTCTGTTTGCGCCCCGGGGATGGCTCGGACACTCTCGCGAAGCATCGAGACCAACTTGGCGCGGTCGGGTGCAAGCGCCCCCGGATACAAAGCTGCGAGAGCCAGGGGCTGAGAAGCAATTCCGGCTGGCAGCAGAACCGCAGTAGCTTTCCAGCCTGGGGCGAACCCTGCCGGCCCGGTGCTGGAGCTTACCGCTTGGATGTCTCTGACCTTCCGGCAGGCATCGCCGTAGTCGAATTTTTGGCCAGGCGGTACTTCGGCAAGGAGCCTCCAGAGCACCTTGTCGGATTGTCCGGAGCCAAGCGCCGAAAGGAGGAGGAGGCCGATTTCGCTCAATGACAAATGGATGGAAGATTCCGCATCGACTCTGAGCGGATCTATCTGCGGCCCGGATGCGAGCTGAGCATCGCATTCACGATCAATTGGCGGAACGCTCAACCGCTGAACTTGCACGTGGAGCCGGTTTATCCCGAAAAGCCCGATAGGTAAGCGCGTGCTGTGCGACAGATCGTCCATAATGCGAAACAGCGTTCCTGCCGCGATCCCGCCTGGTTGTGTTGCAAGGCCGATTGCCGCGAGACGAGGCGCGGCGCGGTAATATTTTAGGTTTGAATCTCGTGTAAGAACGCCCGCATCGACGAGAGCTGATAGCAGCTCGGACATGGATGATTGCGGCACATCCAAGCTTCGCACGAGATCCATGACGGTCGCCTGCCGCTCGCCGGATGCCAGGTATTCCAGCGCACGAATCGTCCGGCGCACTGTCTTGGCCTTAAACGAGGTAACAGGTTGATCAGCGTTGCCCGCAGTTGGCATGTTCAGGGTCCAGTCACGCAAATATGTGCCATTTCCATTCCCAATGCACTTAAAACGCATGATATACAACTATTGGCTACGCATATGTGCGGCTTTTATCCGCCGAGCGGAAGTCATACTCTGCCGCCCGATCGCGACCGACGCTCACGAGGCGGCGCCGCTGAAAAGACTATCGCATGGATTGGAACCGTATTTGCGCGGCAATTTTAACCGCTGATCCGGCCCCAGGCGTTGGTAGTGGCGAGATTTGTATCTGCCGGATGGGGTAATGCGCGCGAAGGCGCACTGTCATGGATCAATGAAATGACCGGCGGGGCCGTGCGGCTGATATCGGCAAGCGCCAGATTAACAAGCGGATCGCCAAGTTGCTCGATACATGACGGACCGTCAATGACGGTGCTGCGGGACAGTAATGCAGTGAGTGCGTAGCAGAACTCGCCGTCGGCGATAAAGGGCTTTTATGCCTCCGTGTCCAGATGCCCGGCCGTGAAGGACCCGTTGGCGAAGTCCTCGAGCAGTGCCTCACCTTCTTCAGTGCGCATGTAGATCGGCGCGTAAGCCTGAGGCTTCTCGGCAAGCTCGATGCAGATGTGGTTGTAAGACTGAGTAGCCCATGCGCGAATGTTCTTCAGTCGGCCTTTGATCTGGCCAGTGCGGCCGCCCCCCAGCGTTGCCCTCGTGCCTGACGACGCGATGGGCGATCCGCGATGCGCCGAGGCAAGACCACGCCACAATGGCCGGCATGATATTTGGAGTGCCGGTAAGTTTCGATACCGTAATGGATAGCATATCGTCAATACAGACACGGGTGAACGTATTCGCCGGCGCCGCGCCCGTAGACCCCCTTCGTGAAGCGGGCCCTGATCTCGCCAACCGAACCGGGGCCGAACGAGGAACTGCAAGAGCGACGAGCGATGCCGATATCTCGCGTCCTACCGATTCAGCAGCGTATCCGCGTTCGAACTCGGTGAGCGGGCGATCAGGCGCACCGAGGTCGTCGCTGGTGTCAAAACACAGTTCCCGCGATGGACAGGAACCGCTTGGGTATGATCGGTGAAAAGGAATTCGAGGGCTATCGGGCTCGCCAGGCCAAGCTGCCGGGTGGCGGAGCCGCCATCTACCACATCGGAAGCCGTTGGTTCGAGAAATCAGATGCAGATCGGGAGGACACATCACTCCAGCGGCAGCGCAAGCGCAGCCATTGCGGATCTTCGATTTTGCCGACCCCAACCAGGAGGGGATCACCAGTATACCGGAACATACAGTCTCTATTATGCTGAAGGGACTCGGAGGATGACCAGGCAAAATCGCGCCTGCCTTGCCGGACTGCTGGTGACGAGACGAAAATGCGCGGCTAGAAGCGCATCGCGCTAAGTAACTATTGGAGAACAGACCATCATGAACAGTTCCGACCTGGCCGAGCATATTTCGGAAACCGCCGGTACCACCAAGGCCGACGCGCGAAAGATCGTCGATGCTGTTTTCGAGGCCATCGCGGAAGCGGCAGCCAACGGCGATGATATCTCGCTCCACGGCTTCGGCAAATTTAAGATCAAGGACAGTCCCGAACGCGAAGGCCGCAATCCGGCCACCGGAGAGGCGATGACGATCAAGGCTTCGAAGAAGCTATCGTTCGCCCCTGCTAAGGCGATCAAAGAGAAGCTGAACGCCTGACCTTCCATTGGTGAACCCGCCGCAAGCGCCGGGTTCATTCCGGTCATCGCCCGCGGCACTGCTCATAAGCTGGCGGAAAGATGTGTAGATCGTGGCCGAATGGCCATGACTTCGCGCACGGAACTTTCTATATCCATGGCATGTGGATCATGTGCCTCTTGGGCCGGCACCGGCCCTCTCCCGTTTCTATGGCGAGACATGCCGACGGCCTTACCGCGGCCTTGTGCGAACCTTGCGGTGTGCCTCTCACGCGGACTGTGAAGGGAGCTTGGCGCGCCGCGCTGCCGCAGGCATCACCGGCACCGGCGCGAAGCCGACATTGACCTCTTGAGGATTGTCCAACTTCCGGCGCGGCGGCATACCGCTGCCATCGCTGTCACCCCAATGCCAGGCGGGCTTCTTCGGTCATGGTATAGACGGCCTGGCGCTGAGCGCCCCGATTCTGATGATCGACGCGATACCCCTGGTAATGGCGACGGATCAGTCCTGCGCGCACCAGCTCGGATACCGCGCGGCTGACGTTCGTCCTCCCTGAATGGCGGATGCGCTTGGCGATCTCTTCTTCCACCAGTTTCTCCGCTGCTTCCGGTTCCGCGGGCATGATGCCCCTGATGGTGAGGTCCTGACGGACGCGGTCTGCAATGCCATGGCGGCGGGGATCGCGCCGGGCAAGTGGAACCAGCGCGTCACACAACCAATCTCTAATGGGCACAAGCGCTTCACCGACACGCACGTATGGTCCCGCCTCTCCCGTACGAGCGCCGGCTTGGGCTATCAGGTTGAGGACCATGTAGCTGTAGCGCGGCCGCTTACACACGAGCGACAAACGATCCAAGATCCCTGGCAGGTCGAGCGGACAGGCAAGCTGCGCGCGCACCGGATGTGGCTTGGCGTCAGCAACGAAGAGGTCGGGCTGGAACATAGCATGAATCAAAGCACAGGCCGAGTACGGTGTGAATCCCTAAACGCGCGGTCGTTACCGATTAAACAGCAGTGGCACTTCACCAGCGGCCCGCGCTGCGTTTGCATTGGCCTGAGACGGTCTAGCTTCATCATCTTGGCGGCTTATGAAGAGTCACGAGTGGCACTTTACCTGGCGGTAAAGTGCCACTCGTGACTCTCAACTTCTTCAACAAGCTCGGCGAAAATCTTGTGTCAGGGATGTCCCCCGGCTCGGAACCCTTGCCCGACCTCCTGGCCACGCCGCCGGCTAGCCCCATCGCCCGGGTCCGCTCGACGGGTCGGGCCGAGCGCAGTTTTATGAGTGCCTTTTTGCATCGAAGCCCTACCCCGGGCCTCGGCCGCTTTTATCCCGACGTTATCCACGATGAATAAACCGCCAATCGACAGACTTATCAACATGCGGCGAAAGCCAGCCATTCAATATAAGGCCTGCGGCAATTGAGACCGTGACTTGCGCCGAGGAACCTAGCGTGTCCGCTCGATCCCGCGCTGGGGCAACCTTGCCACTCCGTCTGGAGCTGCGCGGAAAGACCCGGCGGATTGCTGCACCGCGAGGGCGTTCGACTGGTGGGAAAAGTCTATCGGGCGGGGGGGACCGAACGGACCGGATCGGGCGGGGTCGACGCTCCGTTCTGGCTCCATACGCTTCTCACCTGTGGTTTCCAGCGCGCTGGACTTGTCGCCGCGGTGCCGCTCTATGGTCGAAAGGAGCCTGGCCCCGTCGTCCGTGAAAATCTGCATATCATTGCGAACGCGCGTCACCATGACGTGCATCAGCCGCTGTGTCGCCAGATTATGCTCCGAAGAACGCGCAACCCCAATGCCCTCATCGGTGCTCATGCCCTGCCCCTGATGCATGTTGATCGCATAAGCCAGGCCGAGCCGTTCGAGCATTTTATCCTGGCGATCCATGTGCAGCACCCGGCCGTCACTGGTCCGAACCGCGACCTGCTGGGAATCGACCGCCAAAATCTCCGCCTGCTCCGAATTCAAGAGCCCACGCGCCTTGTCACTCGCCGTCCAGCGAATGATATCTCCCGAATGCAGCAAAGGATTCATCTTCTCGAACAGCTGGACTGCGTCGGCTTTGCCGACCGGATCGATGCCCTGCGGATCAAATTTGAAATCCCGCCCCCTGCCTGGGCGCAGAATCACCTGGTCCCTGTGATCGCGCCCGATTACTTCGTAACGCCCACTCGCCAGTCCGACCCCTGGCATTCTGCGAACGACTTCGACCACTAAACCAGTCCGATAAGTGTGCGCATATCGCAGTTCCTCGCGGGTCGTGTTCACTTGCTGCAACGTCTCCAGGCGGACGCCGTCGCTGCGGATAGAACCTTCCTCTTTCAGGCCTTGCTGCACCAGTTCGTTCAATGCTGCCCGGGCAGTCCTGCCCGAGGCGTAGATCGCGGTGCGCGCCCGATCTTCAGGACTGCATGCGAGCCAGGCCGCAGCAGCCCGCTCCTGATATCGGTCACCCTCACTGTGAACCCGGTCACCCAGCACGTCGAACGCCTGCCTGAAATCGCCGTTCCGGGTGAGCGCCGCAACCTGCTGCATGTGGGGTGTCTTCTGGCGCTGGCTCGTATTCAGCCGCGCCATGTCGGGCCCGTCGCTTTGAATGAGGCGAAAGGCCTTGCCGGCATCGATGGATTGAAGCTGGTGGTGATCGCCGATCATGACCAGTCGAGCGACACCCAGCTTGTTCGTTATAGTGACGAGGTTGTTCATGCCTTCGTTCGCCACCAGCGAGGCTTCGTCAAGGACGAGGATCTTGCCCGCCAGCGTTTCGCGGGAAGCTTCGAACTCCTCGCCTGCCCCCGCCTTCGCGCCGCGAATATGCTCGTTCACGAAGGAAGAAACGGTGCGGGCCTCGATATTGGCCTCGTCGCGCAGCATCGCGACCATCTTGTTTGCGAACGCCAGGCCCACGGTCTGATGTCCCTCCTCTGCCGCGACGCGTGTCATTGCCTCGATAAGCGTCGTCTTTCCGGCTCCAGCGACGCCCTGGATGACAACGATGCGATCACGCGTCGACAGGGCCAGGGTCGCTGCAGCCAGCTGCTCAGAATTCAGGGGGCGGCTGCCGGCGGCAGCCTGCAGCCGGTCTCCTGCCTGATGTGCTGCGACGATGGGCACGCTGGATTTCCGGCCCTCGTCGATGCCCGCAAGTAGCGAGCGCTCGTCTGCAAGGTGCTCGGGCGTGGTCACATGGGTGAGCGTGCCGTCCAGCCGCGTGCTCTCACCTGCGATCAGCTGACCTGCTCCAACGAGATGCGTCACGCGGCGCTCCACACGCCCGATGGACACGCCGGGCAGGCCCAGGTTCAAAGCCGTCCGATGAACATCGGTAAGACGAAAAGCAGCCTCGCGTTGGCCAAGAATGCGGATCGCGGAGGCGACAGCCATCTCGGTGCGCAGTTCGGCAGGTGTAAGCCCTGCTCGGGCGACACCATTGGTCGTCAAAGGGTCTGAAGAACGCAAGTATGCGCCGACCGCGCCGCGCACCTGTTCGACCAGATCCCGGACTATACCAGAGATGCCTATCGAGCGCTCGGGCTCGGACCCGGCGCGTTCGATGGCCACCGCGAGCAATTGCCTGCCATCGAAGCCGAGCGCGGCGGCCCGTTCGACCCAATGGGCCCGCAAGGCGGTCCTGTTCTCGATATTGAGCTTGGGATCGCGCGAGCGCTTCGTGATTTCCCGCAAGCTCTCGGTATCGCTCTCGCCCTTGCCGAGTTGGGCCGCTCGTTCGAGGATGTCCTGGCGCCGCTGGCTGAACGCATCGAGAATCGGCTGGGGCACGCCTCGGATCTCGAATTGGCCGTGCTGCCCGGTGAGCTGCGTCTCGTATCCGAGCCGGGCGAGGGCGTCGCGAAAGGCTGCGTGATACGCCGATCCGATCAGCGAATTTTTTTTCCACAATTCACCGTTCCACAAGGCCTTCCACTTCCCCCCTGCCGCCTGGGTGATGGCAGCGACAACGACATGGATGTGCCCCTGAGGGTCCAGCTTGCGGCTCGTGTCGTGCTCGAACATGGCATAAACCAGATTACTGGTACGTATCCCTTCACCGTTCGGACCGCGGCTGTAATCGCGCGCTTCCGCCATGGTCTTTTCCACCCAGCTCATGGTCGCTTTGACGGCCGCCATGTGCGCCGTCAAAATCCTTTTGTCGCCGGCGATATAGGCCATGACACTCGCGGACTTTGGCATCGAAAACGTCAGATCTATCCCAGCCCGCCGATTGGCCGCGGGGTTTGCGGCAGTGCCGTCGGGCAGCTTTCCGTTCAGCAGGTTTTCGAAATCCGCCTTGCCGACTTTGCCGGTCAGGCCGAGTTGTTCAGCGCCCTTCCCCCCCCATTCGCTAGCCTGGGACGCGTGCTCTGCGGTATAGTAATCGTCCTTGGCGAAATAATTTGCCGCGCCGCCTGCGGAACGCACTGATGCAATGGAATGCATCGCTCAGCGCCCCGGTTCGAAGTCATCCGTGGCCGACCGGCCCGGCCGATCAGCCTCGTCTCCAAGGCCGAAACGCTCCTCTTTCGAGATCAGGCTTTCCTGATCGTCTCGACCGGTGTCCGAAAGCGCAGGCCCCCCACGGTTGTCCCGGTCTTGTCCGGCCGGGCACCCGGCGGCCGACACTTCGTCCCCCGATCTTGCCGCAAGCGACGATTTGCTCTCTCGCCGCGAATTTCGATAGGACGCGAACTCGCCCGGTTTGGCCGCGCTGCCTACGCCCTTGTCGCCGGTGCCTTGGTTTTTCGATGGCTGGTCAACCGATCGACCGGAAGCCGGCGGGTGCACGGGCGCCTCGAGCGGCAACATGAAATTAGTCTCGGGTGGAGGCATGGCGGTCGCATTCGCGACTTGCGACCCGCTAGCCGAATCCCGCAGGTCGCCAAGATCGCGCAGCGGCTTCGGTTCGCAGACCGGTCCATCCGTTACGCGTCCGCCATCCTGGCTAACGACATTGTCCCCGCCAGATACTGGGACATAACGGGCGGCGCGCATCGTGGTCACGCGGTGGAAACCGTGGGCAACCTGAGGGTAGTCCCGCCAAGCAAGCCGGACTTTGGCTGCGGGGAACCCATCGGGGAACTTGATGTATCCGTGGAGCGACGGCAGTTCCTTGATGTCGTCGGGCATCACGAGATGCTGCACTTCCTTGCGCGGCGTGATCGTGGATGCGTCCCGGCTGCGAGCATATCCGTAGCTGTAGGCCTCGTCCATTTGGCGCACTTCGCGGCTACCAATGAAGTCTGAGCACCGCTTCGCGGTTTCGATGTCGGAAGTGGTGAGGATCAGCTTGGTTCTCGCGAGCGATGCAAGCGCAATCGCCCCGTTCTCGCCATAGGTCTCGGCCAGCTTGCCGAACGAGTGGATTCCCAGCACGAATGCCCCGCCGACGCCGCGCGCGGTCTGCAGCCCATTCTCGATCGCGGGGAGGCGGTGCAGCGCGTGAACTTCGTCGAGCAGGAACCAAGTCCGCAGGGCGCGCGTGCGCCCCAGCCGGAACAGCGCATTGACCGCGATATCCATCCAGAGTGTCAGCAACGGCCGATTAAGAACAAGATCCGGATGACTGGAGGTGACGAACAGGATCGAACCTTCCTGCTCGCCCGCCGCCATCCATTCGTTGATCGAGAAACCTTTCAGCCCCGCGGGCGGGTCGGGAAGAAAGCGTAGGGCGTTAGCATGCGTGTTGAAGGTTGCCCTGATCGACTCTGCCATCTTCGCTGCCTCCGTGGCGACCAAAGGAGCCGCAACCGTGCTTTCGAGTTCGCGGCTGATGCGCTTGAGATCGGCCTGCATCAGATGATGGGCAAGCGCGCCGTTCGACGTCTCGCCGCGCTCGATCAGCTTCATGCACATTTCCACGAACAGCGTCCTCGCCGCCTTTTGCCAGAAGTCGTCTTCGGCGTTGTGCCCGCTGGGGATCAACGCCGTGGCTGCCGAAAGAAACTCCGCGTAGTTGTCGCAGTCGGAGAAGATGGTCCAGGGCTGGCAGCGCTCGTCCATCGTGTTGAGGATGATGTCCGTCTTGGGGTTGTAGAAGCTCTCGACGAAGCTCCCGGTGAGATCGAAAATCACGCAGCGGTGCCCTCGCTGGCGGGCCTGGGCGACAATGGACTTGAGCGCGGTGGTCTTGCCCGATCCCGTGGTGCCCACCAGCATGGCGTGGCTCTGCTCCATTCGCCACGGATAGGGCACCGCCGCGAGTGCGTAGGGCACGTGATGTCCATTACCCGTCCTATCGAGCATGGGCACCTTCAGAACCGCTGCCGGAGCGACCCGCGGCGTTCGCACCGCACATTCCTTGGCGAATTCACCGAAGTTGTACTGCCCGATCGCGCGCACGAGTATGTCGCGGGCAACCAAGAGCGCTCCGCGCTCGTGTCGCTCCTTGAGAATGTCCCGGCCGCGTCGGACCGAATAGTCGACGAACCAGATCGTCAGCGGTGCGCACAGGAACACCGAGCCCAGCCCGGTGGCGACGAGAAGCTTCAAAAGCATGATCCAGGCTGCAGCGACAGCAGGATGATCCGGCACCCACGACATCCGGCCGACAACGACCGAGCCATCTGGCAGCGTCAGGTGGACGACCTTGTCGGGATCGAGGTCGACCCAGGCCCAGGCCTCGGCAAGACCTTTCATCAGCAGGAGCTGAATTTCGTGCTCACGGAAATTGAATGAGAAGATGGCCACCATCAGGATGGCTGAGGTGCTCAGCCACACCACAAAGGGTATCCTGATGCCGCCCCCCGTCATGGCCCAACCCTGGGCGAAGAGTTGCGACCCTCGAGTGAAATTCCCCGTGTTACGGATCACCTTGCCGCGTGCGGAATGATGCTCGAGCGTCACCGGACGGTTGCCGAAGCGCAGATCACCGTCACGCATGGTATTCGCTCACATTGCGGGACGCCGCGTCCACGAGCCTTTGTACGTCTCCAGGATCGCGGTCGGTAACCCGGTCGATGCACTCCGCGACGAGGATCTCGAGCGACATCAGCGCGCGGCTGACGTTCACGCCCGTCCCGGAAATGATCATAGGTCCGGCGACGCGGACCGCATCTCTGAGTGCGTCCGAGCGGGAGTAGCCACGAACCTTTGCGACTTGATCGAGAAGGCGAAGCTCCTCGGACGTTAGCCGCACGCTGACGGCCATTTTCACTGTAGAATTGCTCAAGACAGGCTCCATCCATTGGGAGCCCGGTTCGGTTATCGCAACTCGATCCTATGCCGGTCGCAGATCTCTGTCCAGTTCATCGAGCCGCGCGATCGTATGACAAGCAAGTTGCTGATCTAGCTGGTAACTTGAGAGTTTTACATCTCTGTTTACCACTGTCATCGCGTCCACGTCTGTTTACACATTGATATTATGGGGAAAAAGCCACGGGCCAACCGTGTTCGGTGTGCCAATTTTTCTAAGGGACTGGCTACCCTGTCTGACACGTCTGCTCGTCCTGGCATTTTTAGGGCGGGTGGGACTTCCGGCAGGATCGGGCCGGCCGGGAGGCCGCACGAGCCAGCCGGCACCGGGGAATATCTGAACGACTACTTCGAGGCGATGCACGCGCTGTTGTTCCCTCGCATATGCCCGCACAGGGATGGATGGCCTCGACCAAAGCCTTGGCCTTTGAGCGCTGGCAAAGGGGGTGCAAATGCAGGACTGAGTAACCGCGATATCGACCTATTCAACTACGCTTGAGCACATCCTTCAGCATCGGTTCCTCGCCGATGTCTGTTCGGAGTTCTGGGGCCGTCAGGAATTCGACTTCGCTGACTCTCATAGCGAAGTGGACAACAGCGGCTACGATGTGATTATCCACGCGCGTGAGCTCACCCGGCACATCCAGCACAATGCTATGCATACGGGCGCGAAACGCCGGTCCTTTGATGTGCAAGCCAGGTTGGCGGACAAGGCTGACGGCTGCGTCGTCCTGATGGTCCATGACGCGCAGACGCTCGAGACGCAGGGCTACGGTTGGTTCGGCAGTGCTCCTGGCGCGGGTTTGCCGTGGATTGGCGACAGGGTTGTCCGTCATAGCAAGGGCAATGCGCTAGGGTTCAAGGCGCTGCGCCCGGCGCTAAGGGAAGTTTCGCTTTCGCAGCTTGAACGTCTCGAGAACGTAAGCGAACTCGTATCGCGACTTTTCGGAACCGAACGCCTCAACCCTGCAGCGGACCGTCGCCCGCGCCTAAAACGGCGAGCACCGGCATCGACACAATAGAGGGCCCGGGGGACGAGCCCGCCGCGCCCTGATGGCGCGAGCGAAACCGGAAACGCCGGTCAGACCACTCCGAGCTCGATGCCGCAATCGGCGCCCACGTCGGCGGGCCGGGCGTGCGCGCCCTCCGGAGAGGGCGCCGGGGTGCTTGGCGACCAAAGGGCGCAGGGCGGCCCGGGCCTCCCGCCGCGGTGGCCAAATCCGCCGGCGCGAACGCGCCGTCCGACCGGAAGGCAAGCACCGGCGCCGCCCGGAGGGCATCCCGATCGGTCCGCCAGAACGAGCCGCATTTCCCACTCGAAAAACGGAAGCCTGGCCGGGAACCGGCGAGGTCGCGGCGAGGTCATGGCCCGGGAGGGCCCGTATGAAGATCTACACTCTGAAGTTCGTGACGAGCGAACCAGGTCAGCCAGACATCGTCAGTTTCGAGGCGGCCGACCGGATGGCCGCGCTCGTGCTGGGGCACGAGAAGGCGGTACAACGCTCGGCGCAGTCATGGGACGCGGAACACCTATTGTGCACAATCCGGCGGCAGGCGCACGCCCGTGACATCGCGCTCCCAGAATTTACAAGGTCAGCGAGCGCGCTGGAAGTGACCAAAATCTCGCAGATGTAATGCAAGGCTATTGACGTCGGGGCGACGAGCACCTGGGCGCAGACCGTCCAGGCCGGGCACACCCCTGTCAACATCCTTGCCGCGCCCTGCCGCCTGTATGGTGGCAGGCCGCGGCGAATTTTTGAGGCCCGCGCCGATGTAAGGGGAGCAGCAAACGCCGCTCCCCGCTTCACGTCAGGCCGCCATTCGGGTGCCGACCTGCTCCCCATTCCCCCGCGTGTCCTCATCCCGCTGTGCCTCGTCGTCAGCAGAGCCCTTTGCCTCCTCATCGGTGATCGGGTCCGAAGCGCCGCTCGCGACGGGCGCGAAGGCCCGCGCATGAGCATGAACGGTTTCGACGCCGCCGCGCGCGGTATAGGCGGCTGGCGGGAAGCACATCCAGCGCGGCGCGCAGCGCGGCATGGCGATGCAAGTGAACATAAGTCTGGGTCAGCGAGATCAGTTCGGGCCGGACCGCCGCAGCACTTGCCGGGGAACCTGATCTATCTTCTGCCGCCGAGCGGGCCAGCCTTGCTGCGTCCCGGCGCGACACGCAGCCTTCGTGGACGATCACTTCGCCGTTGGCGCGCACATCGATATAGACATGGCCGCCCTTGCGCTTGGCAACCTTCTCGTACTCCCAGGAATGGAATTGACCATCGATCCCGACGACGACGACATTGCTCCATCCCTGATCAAGGGCGGTCTGTCTGCGCTTCTCGATTGCAACGTTCTGCAGCGACCAGAACGCCTGCGGATCGACGAAATAGCTGTCCTCGCCGAACAGGTCGGATGCCAGCGCGAGGCCGCTGCCCGCGACATCGAACAAGGCATGGCGGATCGGGATCGATTGGCCGTTGAAGAGCCAGGCTTTGATCTGGTGCCCGGTGGGCGCCCGCGCATTGTCGTCGTCAAGGAGCGCCAGCCATGCTTTCTGCTGCGCCTTCGACGCCAGCGTCAGGTGGCGGATGGTGGCGGCGTCGAGATCGCCGCGCTGATAGAGCCCCCGGATGCGGGGGAGCAGGTTGCCGAGCGCAAGGGTGCGGCGGACGACGATATCGGGGAGGCCGAACGTCGCGGCGATGTCCTGTGCGTTGCGACCCTCACGGATCAGCCGGGTGAAGCATTCCCAGCGGCTCACCTCGTCGGGATCGAGCCGGGCGATGTTCTCGATAAGCGAGGCCTCGACGGCGGCGGCATCGTCCCCGTCATCGAGTATCGCGCAAGGAAGGAAACGGACCTCGTTCTCGGCGCCGTGGTCGGTCGCTGGTTCTGAATGGCCGCGTTCATGCTTCCCGGGTTGACTCTGTTCTGAGGTTGGAGCTTCGACGCCGCGTTCCCCGGCGACGATCATGGCGGCATGGAAGCGCCGTGCGCCCGCAACGATCTCGTAGTGCCCGGTTGCGCCCGTGGGCCGAACCAGGAGCGGCTGGATTACGCCGCGCGCCCGGATCGTGGGGAGGATGTCGGAGACGTCGGGCGCCTTGCGGACATGGCGCATGTTCGCCTTGGAAACGCAGAGCTTGTCGAGGGCTATGAATTCGAGTTTCATGGGTATTGCTCCTTGTGAGTGGCCGGTCCGCCTTTCAGGTGGAATGGGAGGGCGGACCGGCTTTGAGGTGGGCGACGAACGGCCGCCCGGCGTCATCCGTCTTGCGGCGGAATTTCACGTGCCGACCGGGCATGCCGCTCAAGGCGGCGCAGCAGCAGGTCGGCATCGGGGATTGAATGGGCGACGCGCGCTGCCTCTGCCCAAAAGGATAGGCGGTGTGTGGTCCGGAACCCGTGATCGCGCTCGATGGAAAGGCCAAACGCAAGCCTGATCCCCTCGATTTCGCGAAGACTGAAGCAGCCGAGTTCCGGACAACCGAAGCCGAGGTCAGCGAGGCCGTAGAGGGTGTTCCCGTCGGCATGTAATTCGCTTGCGAGCCAGACCGCCGGGCCCATGGGATTGAACAGGCGCACCAGCGGGATCGGATCGAAGTAAGGGAGTTTCTGGCTCTGCTCTCCATTGGCGAGCAGCATCGTGCGGATTGTCGGGGAAAGCAGGCTCATTGCATTCCCTCCTCGCCATCCGCGCCGGGGATTTGCGTGGCATCGCAGCCTATATGACGATCGAGAAGCCAGTCGGCGGCCTTGCTTGCAGCGCTGGCTGCCCGGAAGATCGCGCGGTTGTCTTCGCGCAGACATTCAAGCCATGCGCCGATGTAATCGGCGTGCCGCACGGTGGGGACGATGCCGAGCGATGCGCACAGGAAAGCCGACCCCATTTCGGCGACGAGTTCCTCGCGCGCGTAGTCCTTGGTCCCGAAACCGCCGGTAAGCTTGCGGTTCAGCCGTGACGGATGGCCCACCGCGTGCGTCAGCTCGTGAAGGCAGGTGCGGTAATAATTGACCTGATCATAGAAGGCACACTGCGGCGGAACCTGAACGTAATCAGGGCCCGGGGCGTAATAGGCCTTGTCGCCGCCGATCCGGAAGTCGATCCCGGAGGCTGCGATGACGCTTTCGGCAACGGGTACGATTTCCCGTTCCGGCAAAGGTGCAGGGTCCGGTCCAAACCCTTCGGGCAGCCCTTCGCACTGGGCGAGGTTGAAGACGGTGAAACGCTTTAGAAAGGGAACGGCGCGTGCGTCCTCGCCGGTTTCGCGTGCGCGCTGCTTCTCGGTTTCGGGGGTGAAGCGGTCGGCATAGACCACGCAAGTCCCACGCTCACCCTTGCGCACGCTCGCTCCTGCTTCCTGCGCTTGCCGGAAGGTCAGCCAGCCTTGTGAGGGCCAGCCGTTGCCGATGACCGCGCCCCACAGGATTAGTACGTTGATGCCGGAGTAATTCCTGTTCGTGAGGGCATTTCTGGGCATGGCGACCATCGCGGCGTCGGTTCCTGCCACCGTGCCCCAAGGCTGAGCCCATGGTATGCGCCCCCCTTCCAGTTCGCCGATGATCCTTGCGGTGACTTCGTCATAGAGGTTCGCTCTGGGCTCGCCTTTCCGGTCCCGCACCTTTGCCTTGCCGCCTCTCTTGCTGGGTACAGGGCCTGACTTCGCCTCCTGATCGACATTCCGGATCGCACGCATCGTTCACCTCCAACCACGCCCCAAACCATCATGGCTCCCCCGCAAGGCGGGGGTGGGCGGCGAAGCGACCGGACAGGCCCGCGGCCAAGCGTCGCCGGCATCCGACAGGACCGCAACGTGAGTGGAGGAGCCGTGCCCGCAGGGCCGGCTTGCCGGCGACGCGAGCGGGTCTAGAAGGGAGCGCGCTCACCCTCGCCGTTTCGGGAGAGGCACTTGCAAACCGACACCGGTCGCGCAGCGGCCGTCATCGCCGTGGCCGGCTGCGACCGGCCACCTGCGCCAGCGATCGCCACCGGCAGGCCGAGACCCGCCAGAGCGGGGCTCGGGTCCCTGTGAGCGGGCTTAAGGGCGATCAGCCCGTGCGCGAACGGACTGGAGCGCGGTCGGGTCGAAGACGCGAGGCGCCGTTATCACTGGTCCTGAGCCAGGCCAGAGGGAACTGACAGAAGCATCAAGAAGAAACAGACGACCGAAGGAATAACGCCCTTGCCGAGAGGGCTTGAGGCTCTACCGTGTTGAGATGACGGACTTTCACGACTTGTCGGCCAGACTCTCTCAGTTCGTCCCGCGCTGGCAAGCCGCGCAGAACCACGACCCTCGCCTGGCGCGCCTGGATCAGTCCGTTCGCAGCTACCGCGCTTTGCGGCCCGTTCCCCGCCCCGCCCAGACGAGAGTTGAACCGGACATCGGGCGGCTGACCGCGTTTCTCGGCGATGTGATAAAACCGCTCGCCGATCACAGGGCATCGGGAAGCGTCATCAATCCCTGGGCTGTGGCCGGCCTGAAGCGAGCAGAAGTGCGAAATGCGGGCGTTTTGGCGATGTTATTCTCGCCCAGTGCCTGCGGCGACCTCGGCACAGCGTTTTTCGATCACTTCTGCAGGCGTATACCTGACCCTGAAGGACTTCTTCCCAGCACGGCTGAACTCGCTGCCGGCTACAGCGTGCGGACGGAGCATTGCCCGGTCGGAGAGCAAACGGAGCGGGTCGATCTCACGATCGAGGGTCGCACGTTCGTGATGGGCATCGAGGTCAAGATCGACGCGCCCGAAGGCCGCGAGCAACTGCGCCGCTACACCTCAGCCGTGCATCGCTGGGGCCGTCAGCGTCACAAGCGGTCCGTCGTCGTGTTCCTGGCGCCCTACCCTCCTCGCGAACCCGGTGTTCTGTTTGCCAGATGGAGCGACGTGCGGGCGGCGGGACGCGCCATTTCACCGCGCAGGAATTCAGAACTGAACCTTCACGGCCACCTGCTCGAGAGCTTCGTGCGCCATATATCTCGTTTCGGAGAATAGCATGCCAGACAACAGCGCATTGAGTGCATTGGTCGTCCGCAATATCGGGGACATTGAAGCGGCCCTTACGCATGCTCAAGAGGTCATCGACGAGCGGCTATTTCAGGATATCGGCGATGCGATCGCAGCGCGATTAGCAGATAGCGACTGGTTCGTTAGTGGCGAGGTCGAGGACAAGGAAATCTGGTTCTCTCCTGGCAACTGGCGTCCTGCGGATGTCGTCCCCGAGGATGCGCCTTATTGGTTCCACCTCGAAGGGCAGGACGGCCCGGGCGGCGGGGAGGAATATAGCTGGTTGGCAGCGTTCCTTGCCGCCGGGCCGGAAGGCGCATCGGTGGCGCTGTTCCTGAATGGCACCACGTTCAAATCGGCAAAGCGCTGGAAAGCGCTCGCCAAGTCAAACACGGACCTGATCGCCCGCCTGATCGACGCTGGATTCCGGCAGAACGATGCTCAGCGCCTTTATCTCCCGCTCCATCTCGACGCTGAGGTTTTGGCCGCAGGCTTCGAGGACGACGATCTCACCACGGCTCTTGCGCCCCTGCAGGACGCACTTGATGTCATCGAGGCGGCCCGCCAGGATCTAGACGCGCTGATCGCCTATGACAGGCAGGAAGTAGACGCCGTGCTGTGACGCAACGCTCCAGAAAGCCGGATCAGTCACCGCGGTGTAGGATCCGGCTTTCGAACAGGGCCAGGCGCATCTCGCTTCGAGACACGATCGCACGCCAGGCAGGCTGATTGTGTGCGTGACGGCCCTATGCTGCGAGCAGGTCACAAAGGCGGGCTACCGCCGAAGCTGCAGCGTCAAAATGGGGGACATCGGCATCGCCGGCAAAGGCCATGCCGCGCACGAAACGCTCATATTCTTCCACGTAAATGGGGTCGGCCGAAAGCTTTTCGAGCATCGCCGCCAGTCGTTGTTTCGGCGCCAGCTCGGCGACGCCGCCGCCGCCCCTGTTGCTGTCATCCTCCAGAACGGATGCCAGCAGCGACGGGAATGCAGGATGGGCCGCAGCGAGCGGTTCCAGTGCTGCCAGGTCGTGGAGATGGCGAACGATGGTGGGATCGTCCTTCGCGTGATTACGATCGCGAAGCAGCATCCGCCACGAAAATGCACTCAGCTTGTCCGCCGCTGTCTCGACGGGATCGATACAGGCGATCTCGGGCACTTCCGGCACGGCGCGGGCATATTGCCCCGCAAAAGACGCAACTGGCAGGTGCTGCACAGCCAGACGAGGCGGCTTTGCCGATAGCTGCGCCAGGATGTGCGGTCGCAGCGAGGCATGGGCATCAAGCGTCGAGGGGTAGGTCATTTCAAGTTCGATGAAGCGATATTCGTCCCGGGAGATGCATGAGGTGACGTCGAATCCCATCCGCTCCCAAGCATCGATCATCGAGTCGCGAAACTCCTTGAGCACCTGCTTGCGCTGGCTTCGGCTGCGCCCATGGTAACTCTCCGACGCCAGCAGCTTGAAATCGATGTCTTCGGAAAAGCGGCTAATGAGGCCGTAGGCCTTGAGCAACGAGGTGCCTCCGGAGAAAACAGGCGTCAGGTCCTGCGTCGCCAATCCAGACAGCTGCTCTATGGCTTGAACGACGAACCAGTCTTTTTCAGCAAAGGCTTCATCAACGGCAAGGGCACCGGCGACGCGTCCGAGCAAGGTCTCATCGGGCGCGTTCGAAAACGACATAATTTCCGTCATATCCTATCCGGCGGGTCACGCGGTCTTCGACCGCCAGGGTCCGCCCGGTCGGAACCTGCGTCGATCGGCCCAGGTTGTAGGCGTCCTCGAAGGAGGATGTTGCCACCTTCTTACCCAGCCGCCCCAGCGCTTCCGTTGCCAGTTTCCTGATGCCGACGACCGGAACTGGCTTGCCCGTGAAGGGGGAAACCTCGGCCTTGGCATAAAGACCGTAGCCAATCTGAACGAGTTGACCGTCCCTGGCCTGCTTGCGCAAGGCCCTCCCGATCGCATCGTAGCTGCCGAGCGGCGCGAAATCGCTGCGAAGGAAGACATTGCGCCTGGAACGGCGTATTTTCCTGCCTATAGCCTCCACGATCGTGTCCGTTGCCCCGGCGCGCTTGCCGGGCAGCGCCACGCGATATTGACCGCGCGCGACACGCTCGACACGCTTTTCCTTCACAAGTTCGCGAAGGGCGCGCCCGACAGAATCGTAGTCGGCATCGAGCAGGAGATCCCCCCTGCTCAATGTCCGGCCTCCACTGAGGCGTCCGAGAATCTGTTCAGCGAGCGATGTCATCTGCGAACCAAAATACGACCTTTACGACATCATATATAGCCGCTGCCACCCAGATCACAAGTGAGCCTTCTTTGGACGCCCCGACACTCACCTCCTGCTCGGTTGGGAAACGACAAAGATGTGGGGGCTTCCAGACCCTGTCGCCAGGAACGAGCGCAGCGCAGCACCGTTGCGGTGCTCGCCGCGACGCGCCCGTTCACGGCTGAGTGCCCCCGGCACGCTTCTCCGATGCGCGCGAGGGGAATTGCGCCTGTCTGATCAGGCGCATATCGACAATAGGCTACGTCAGTTGGCAGTATCGGCGTTATCGGCTGAAACGATCGCCGATTTCTTGGCGCGCGGCTTGCGCGCCGGCTTTGCTTGCTCGACCTTGGCCTTGCGACCCAGACCGATCTGGTGAGCGAGTTCGCGCCGCTTCTGCGCATATTCGGCGGCGACCATCGGATAATCCGCCGCCAGACCGTAAGCCTCGCGGTAGGTCTGGGGCGTGTAGCCGTGGAGGGAAAGGTGGCGCTTGAGCATACGGTAGGGCTTGCCGTCGATCATGCTGATCAGGCGATCAGGCTTGACCGAAGCGCGCACGGAAACCGCGCCCACCGGCTTTTCGGGTGCCACGGGGGCAGCGGGTTCGCCGGCTGCCTGCAATGCCGCAAAAACATCTCGGATGAGCGGTCCCAACATGTCCGCGGCGACATTGTTGTTTCCGACATGCGATGTGACGATATCGGTGGTCAAAGCGATAAGCGTTTCGTGTTCAACGGCCAAAGTCGACTCCTGCTTGTCTGTTATGGCCGCCGATAGCCCCCCAGGCCGGCGCTGTCGACCTGAGGGAAACGCCGCCTCTTCCTGCCGACGGACATCGAGTTTTTCAGACAGAGACACCGACACCGAGGTCGGCCCACGGGCTGCGAGACACATCCACTGCCGCCGGCACCATGACGAAGGCTCAAAGAAAGCTGTTCTTCTGGGCTCTTATGCACCGCATGCGCCGCTTTGCCGACTCGTCAGTACGCCAAGTGTTGAAATAGACCACATCCAACTGATTGAAAATACGAAGATAGGATTGCGCTAAGTTACATACTATCGAATGTGAGACTATATATATTAGCAGAATCATCTTCGAACCTCGATCCTGTAACAGCCGCAATCAGGCGGTAATCTACAGGAGCATGACATGGAAAAGCAGAACGAGCAGCTCGACGAGCAGTTCATCGACCTGGGTTCGGTGACGAGCGAAACCCATGGCACCGGTGGTCCGGTCGAAGCAGACGCGAACCTCAATCGCCTCTCGACCGGCATCCTCGCCGACTGAAACACAACGCAAGGGACCGAGACCTCGCGCAAGCGTGGCCTCGGTCCGCTGCCTGTTCGATCGGATAGCGTCATGCTTGCCGACTGGGTGTCGTTCTGCCGGATAGACGATCATGTGGTCTTTCTCGACACACGACGAAATCGCTATCTTGCACTCAGTCAGGCTGCTGCTGCCCCGGTGCTGGCCGGCGAGATTGCCAACCTGACGCCGAAAGTGCGCGAGACGGTAGCGAGATACGGCTGGCTTGTAGATGCGGCTCCAGCAGCGCTGCCTTATCGCGGCATCGCGGCCCCCACCTATGAAATTCCTTATCATCACAATGCCCGCATCTCGGCGCGGTTCGCATCGCGAGTACTGGCATCGCTGATAAAGGTACGCTTGGACCTTTGGGTACGCTCGCTTCAAACCAACCTCGACAGGGTCGCTGCTCGAAACCGGGCAATCGGGACTGGGGCAACCCCTGCGGAGCTCAACAAAATCGTGGCGGACTTTTTGAAATGCGAGCGAATTTTGCCTGCTCAAACCTGCCTTCTGCGCTCGCTCACTTTGCACCGTCTTCTCGCCCAGGACGGGCACGCAAGCGAGTTTGTCTTCGGCGTGAAACTGCATCCATTCGAGGCCCATTGCTGGCTGCAGCGCGATGACCAGGTGATCAATGACACGATTGAGCAAGTCGGCCGGTTCGTTCCGATCAGGGCGGTTCGATGACGCGCAGCTATCTCGCGTTCGTCTCGCCGCGGCCAATGGATCCAGCGATTTCGTTCCGCGCTCTCAGCGCTGTTCGCGCCTGTGGGCTCACAGTGTTGCTGAAGACCGACCGTTTGCTAGTAGCTGTACAAGGTATCGAAGCATGCCTGCTGGCGCGCAATGCCGGCGTGGTTCTCGGAAAGGTCCATGACCGCCACGGTAGCGCCAACGCGTTCGATGGTTCCCCCGGGGAAGTCGAGACCCTGACTAAAATCTGCGATGCGAGAGAATTGACCGAGCGATGCTGGGGAGCGTTCGTGGCAATCTTGAACGGCCCGGACAATCGCATGCCCCGGATATACCACTCGGCTTTTTCCTCGCTGTGCGCCTATACGATCCAAACGGAGGCGATGGTCGTAGTCGCATCGGACGCTCGCCTGCTATCCAGGTATGCCGACGTCCGTTTTCCGGTCGACTGGGCTACACTGGCGTTGCAACTTGCTCACGACGACCTCTCGTTTGGCGCGACGTGCCTGGAGGGCATACGCGAACTGCGATGCGGAGAGATGCTGGAAGTCGGTTTGGACGCCGCGCCGGTTCTACAGCGGACATGGAACCCTTGGCGGCACGCCCATGTGGACGAAGCAATCCTGGATCGTCGTGAGGCCGGGCAGTTGCTGCAACGCGAACTGGTCCGCAGCGGCGATGCTTGCCTGCATGGACTGGGACCAGCCATGCTCGATTTGTCGGGCGGGCTCGACTCCTCCTTGCTGGCGGCTTTGACTGCACGCGGCAACGAGCAGATTCAGGCGGTCAACATGTACAGCGCTCTTACCGAAGGCGATGAGCGCCGCTACGCTCGCGACGTCGCGGCACATCTCGGGATTGGCCTGACAGAACAGACCCCTGACGCGGCGCTTGTAGACGTAACGAGGTGCGCGCGGCCGGATCTGCCCCGACCCTACGTACGCTCCTTCGTCCAGGAAACCGATCGACTGACGATGGAAGCAGCGCCCGGCGCCGCCGCGTTCCTGAACGGAACCGGAGGCGACGCTGTGTTCTGCCACCTGCAAAGTTCGGGTCCTGCCGCCGATGTCCTCAAGACCTCAGGCATGGGAAGGGCGTATTTTCGCACGGTGCGCGACGTCGCCGAGGGCGCGCGGTGCAGTATCTGGCTCGCGCTGCGCAAAAGCCTGACCAAGGCCGCCCGCCCCTGTTCCCAAGTGCCGCTAAAGCCGGACGGGACCTTTTTGCTCCGGGGCGTCGGTGACACCCTGCCCCGCGCTGACCTTCCTTGGATGCCGCCCCCGCCGGGCATTCTGCCCGGCAAGCTGGAACATGTCCGGGGGCTTTTCATGAGCAATTTCAATCTGAATTCCTTTGGCCGGGCGGATACTCTCCAGCCGGTCTACCCGCTCATGTCTCAGCCCCTCATCGAGGTATGCCTGCGAATTCCAACGTGGCATTGGGTGGGCGGCGGCTACAATCGCGTGCCTACCCGTGAAATTGCGGGAGATTGGTTGCCCCAGCATGTGGCCTGGAGAGTTTCCAAAGGCGGCCTCGGGCAGCTGCAGCGCGACATCTTTCGCCGGAACCGCCTGCTCATTCGGGAAATGCTTCTGGATGGGGCGCTACAAAAACAGGGCCTCCTCGATCGCCAGGCTCTCGAGAAGGCCCTGGAGCCGGACAGTTCCCTTCTTGTCGGCACGTTCTCCCGCGTGCTCCGGCTCATGGATTTTGAGGCGTGGGTCCGAAACTGGATGTGATGATCCGCTCACCCTGGCTTGAAACAGGCGACGGGTGGCCTCGTTCGCCATTCGATAAGTTTCGCCATGTTGCGCTGGTAGACCGCCAATCTGTGCTCGGGCTGCCATTTGACATGGTACTCGTCGGGAAACACAAACATCTCCATAGGGACACCCGCCTGCCGGAGCTTGGTGAACGATGCCAAGGCCAGACGCGCTTCCCTATCTGCCAGTTGCATCTGAATTTCGGCACATATCCCGCGGGCATTCATCGCGAGACTCACTTTGCGCCAGCTGTCCTCGTGCTTTTCCCAGGGCACCGGGAACTCCTTTGCCTCGAGAAAGGCATTGTAGGCAGGGCCTATCGCCGTCGTGTAGACGTCCGGGTCTTCGCAGCAGGTACTCAAGAGAGCCAGACTGAAAACGCGTGAATGGATCAGCGCGTATGTGGCGGTCGATGCGCCGTCGCTCAGACCGGCGATCGCAATGTGGTCACGGTCCAGCGGTACATGGCGTTCCACTTCGCGCAGGCCACTCAGCAGCGAATCGTGGACACTGACGCGATCGGTCCAGTCGAGCGCCAACTGGCGTTGACTGAACGCCGTGCCCTGACGGGCGAGCCAGATGTTGTAATCCAGCGGCCGCGAGACGCTCAGCACGGCAAAGCCCGCATCGACCAATGGCCGGATCGGATATTCATCGCCCGTCCCGCCGCGCAGAAAACCGCGCGTAGAGTACTGGACGACAACCAAGGGCAAGGGTCCAGGGGGGGTTGTGGGAGGCAGCACAAGATCTCCGATCGCGGGGATCCCGAACTTGTTCTTCCACTGGAGCCGTTGAATGCGCGCGGGCCTGATGTTTCCCCATTCCTGGTTGAGGTCGACCACCTGACGGATCCGACCACCTTCCAAGTCGATCGCCACGATGTCGCGCGGATACGCCGATCGCTCGCGTCCGCACAGAAGGTGTCTCGCCGAAAGCTCGCAGCCCCCGAATGCATCGGCGGTCCGAACGATACGAACTGGTACCTTCGTGCCAATTCTCCAGCGATAGACCGCTATGTCGGCCTGCGCGAAACCCTCTCGGCGGACAAAGACGACCTCGCGCGAACCGGGTCTCAGCCAGGCTGCTTCCGCGTAAGCGCAGAGCTTGGCCATGCACGGCGTCACGACGCCATCAATCCGGACGTGGGGATGCGAGCGATAGGCGACCTTGGGCGTATCGTCCGGCTCTACCCAGGCGTGGTCCACCAGGCTGCCATCACCCGGCGACCTGGTGACAGGCTGCCGCGAAGGCTGGGAGATGAGCCCCCCCGTTCCGATCTGTGCTCGATATCGGATGGGTGTAAATTCACCGCGAAGATGCGGTTCTGTTTCGGATTCGATCCAGAATCGCGCGTCGTAGCGGTAGCCGCCGCGACCTTCATCCAGCACCCGTTGCCGGGATTCCTGAAGTGCTTCATCCGTCGTGAATTCGATGGCGGTGCCGTCGGTAGACCAGTCGAATGCAATGACGTTCCCGCTCATGGTTTCCACTGGCACTGCCGAACCGCCTCGTGCTTGTACCAGTTGGAGATGATCAAACCCGGCCTTGCGCTCGACGAACGCCAGCCAGCGACCGTCGGGCGACCAGCGAGGAGTCAAAGGACTGGCGGTACCGAACTGGAAATCCGACAGGCCGTGGATCGGACCGCTCTGCCGGCTCAGTTCGGAACCGATTGGTATCACAATCGGTGGCAGATTACGGCGCTCCAGGTCGAAGACCACGAGCGCCTGGCAGTAGGAGTTTGCCGCCGGGTCCGCTTGTCGAACCTGAACCACCAATCGGTCGCCCGAGGGCGAAACCGCGAAGCCGGGCGGTGACGACGCATCTAGGCCCATGGACCCGAAATCCCTGATCGTCATCAGATCGTCGGGCCGGCTCGGATCCGCTACCTTCGAAATTAGGCGAGGTGGTGCGATATCCCGGCAGTCTGGGCGCACCGCTTGTGATGCTTCCCTTGGCACGGGCCGGAAGCCGGCCGTGATCGGCACGGCAGGTCCCGGCTCGGCCAAAACCGCCCCGCTCGTATCGCGCGCGGCCAGGATGGACGGTGCATCGAACGTCCCAGCAACGAACAAAAATGCGAAAACCAGTTTATGCCAGCGGTGCAAAGTCATGACATGCCTGACCCATCACAGCGTTTTGGAGATGGAAAGCGAGACGAACCGGCCGAGCGGCGAGTAATTGGTGGTGTCGTAAGGCTCCACATAGGCTGCGGGCCGCATGTAAGGCGGCTTTGTGTTGAATAAGTTCTCAACCGAAAGGTTTATGGCCAGGTCCCTGAGCGGGCCATCGTTCGCAAACGTGTAGCCGATCTGCGTGTCCATTGTGACGGTCGAACGCACGTTTCGCACCGTTGCGGTACGCCTGTCTTTCAGGATGCCGGTATAATTAAAGAAACTGAAGACCTTCAGCGCGTGACCTTCCCAGCCCAATCCAGCGCGGGCGCGATAGTGCGGCGGATTGAAAATGCTTCCAGCTTTGTCGAAGTAGCTCGAGTATTCGTTGTTGCGCTGGCTCGAATCGAGCCAGCTGGCGTTCAAGGATGTGGAAACCTCGCCGGATGCAAATTGAGTGCGGTATTGGAGGGTGAGATCTATGCTCTGAATTCTCTGGTTCGCGACATTCGTGTAATGGTTGTCTATAATATACGCGATTTTCGATAGATCGTACGAAACCCCGTCGTAGTTCTGCAACGCCGTATCTGCCGCTGCGATCGTTGCCTCAACCTGCGCAAGCGTCGGGTTGCGCACAATATAGTCTGCGTAGACCGGATTGAGCGAATTCGAGTAGCCGGTGATCGGGGTGAGCACCCGGTCGCGGTAGCGAACACGGAAATAGGTGAAGTCCAGGCTAAGCCCCGGGTCGGCGACCGGGTGGAAGGACGCCGTCCAACTCATAGTCGTGGCGCGTTCCGGCTTCAGTCCACTCCCGCCGCCCTGTGTCAGCAGGGCCGTCGTCCCCGCGGGGTCAGTAGAACCCACGAGCGATGTAGCATCGATGAGCGCGGCCGAACGCTGAGAATACTGCTGGAGCAAGGTGGGCGCTTTGAACGACCGCCCCCAGGAGAACTTGAGATCCAGGCTTGAGATCGGGCTGTAGACGATCCCGAGCTTGGGTGTGGCAATGGAGCCGAACCGATTGAAACGATCGTAGCGGCCGGCAATCGTAAACGATAGGGCATCGACGAACGCGCTCCGGTTCCGATCGGAGACCAGCGGAACGAACAGTTCGGCATAGCCGTAGCTGTCCTTCTGGTCTCCGGAATATCCCGTCCCCGTTCTGAGGTTCTTGTAAGCGAACCGGTTCAGGCGGTGCCCGCCACCAGCGACAATTCTGACAGTTCCGCCTGGCAGGCTGAAAAGCCCACCTTCAAGATAGGCCTCGCCGCTGTAGAGCGAATTGCAGTAGCAACCGTAGGCGCTGTAAATCTCGACGCCGGAAAACGATTGGCTGGCCAGAGTGGTGGTTCGGTCATCGGAGTAGACGCCCTTGACCGTGACCGACCATTTGTCCCCGATCGGCACTTCCAGGCTTGGGGATAGGGAAACGAACCGATCGATGTTTCGGGTTGAGACGATGGATCCGGCAACAGTGATGTCCGGACGTATCACGCGTCGGCTGAACAGGCCGTCGACAGCGAAGCGTGCATCGCCGCTGAACGTCTGGGTAAGGCGAGCTACTGCCGCATGGCTGTCGAGATCGGGGTAAAGGTCGTACGGGTCCCCGAGAGAACGGGTATAGGACCGCTTGCGGGCTTCGAGGGCATCGGTAGCACGGTAGGTATAGCCGGCATAAAGCCCGCCATTGTCCCAGGCAACGCCGCCCAGCGCAGAGTATTGTTGGGAGAAATAACCGCCATCAGTCGACGTGCCAAGCCGCGACGAGACACTTAGCCCCTCGTAGGATGGACGCAGGATGACATTGACCACCCCCGCCACGGCGTCGGAACCATAGACTGCAGAAGCGCCATCAGGAACGACGTCGATACGCTCGATCGCGTCGATCGGGATTGCGGAGATGTCGATCCCTTGCGAGAAGCCTCCGTAGGTCATGCGCGCGCCGTTCAGAAGCGTCAGGGTTGCGTCTTGTCCCAAACCGCGAAGATTCACCGCCGAACCGCCCGAGATGTTCTGGTTATCGATGCCGCCAGCGGCGGCACCTCGGCCGACCCCGGGGTTCTGCCCGCCTGCGAAGTTTTGCGGCAAGGCGCGCAGCGCCGAGCCTATGTCTGCGAAACCTGCGTCAAGGATGTCCTGTCGGCCTATGGTGATCTTAGGCGATGCGATCGGCGAGCCTTTGATCCGCGAACCGGTCACTTCAATGTCGCCTGAAGACGGATCGGAGCCAAGCGTAGCTTGCGGCGCAGGCGAGCCGATGATGATCGTGTCGCCGGCAAAGCGAACGCCGATCCCACTGCCCCCCAAAGCCGTCCGCACGGCTTCTTCCGGGGTAAATTCGCCTTTGACGGCAGGTGCCTGGCGCCCAGCGACGGTGTTAGCGACTATCAGTATCTGCCTGCCCGACGCCCGGGCAATAGCGCGCAAGGTGACGTCGAGATCCTGTGCTGGCAAATCGAGACGGATGGTGGCCTGGGCCATTGCCGGAAGCGAGATGACGAGGCTGGTCGCCGCGGCGAGCGCAATGCTCGCCGCGTGGTCGCGGAACTTCATGATATGACCCCCCTTTGGGTGAACGGCAGGTTTGAACACGCCTGCTTCACAAAGGGATGAGTGCCTCGGTCAGAGAAGGGACACTTCGGACCGAAAATTTATTTCATTTTTTGGGCACGAGTTCAAACCGGCCATCCGTGTCGCGAACTTCGGCGCCAAGCAACATGGCGAGTGAGCTTGCATGCTTATGCGGGTCGTCCGTTCGAAAAACTCCGGATACTTTGATCTCGCCGAGAGCGGCATCCTGCACGACGATTTTAATATCCGAGGATCGATTGACGATCTCCAAAACGCGCGACAGCTTTTCAGCATGAAACTCGACCTGCTGGGACGGCCACGCGATGTCCGCTTCTCGAACTTGCAAGATGGGCCCTGGTGTCGCCTCATCGCGATACCGGACCTGCTCCCCAGGCTTCAGCCGAACCGCGGGCGCCGACCTGCCAGCGATGCCGGACAACACGTCGATTGCCCCGCGCAGCAATTGCACTTGCGTTGCTCCCGCCTTGTCAAAACTCACGTCAAAGATCGTTCCGCGCGCAACGACCTGGCTGCCCCCGGCCTCTACGACGAACGGGCGGTTCTCGTGCGCCACTGAAAAACGCGCGTGCCCATGCTCCAGTCGCAACGTGCGCTTGTCGGCTCCAAACGTCACCAGCAGGAGCGTCCCGCCATCCAAGGTCAGATCCGATCCGTCGGACAGGCGGATCTGTCGAATTTCCCCAGCGCGCGTCCGGTAGGCGGCAGCGGGCGCCAGGCTCGACGCGAGGGCGCGGTCAGACGGCTTTTCGGGCACAGAGCCAGGCGCAAGCAGGAACCGCCAACTGACAAATCCTACCACAGTCAGGCATGCCAAAGCGGCGACCTTAGTTCGCCGTAGCGTCGCACGGACAGGTTTGGGTTCAGGTAACGCGTCCCAGTCCACCTGCTTGCCTACGGAATAGAGATTGGCGACGCGGTTGTACGCGGCGCGGTGCAAGGCGCCCCGGGCGAGCCACTGCTCGAACGCGGCACGATGCTGCTCGGCGTCGGGCCCCCGCATGAGGACGAACCATTCGGTAGCTTCCAAGCGGAGCTGCCCTTTCTGGAAGGGATTTTTCGTTTCAGTCATCGGCGTAGACCCTATGGTCGAGATAGAGCAATGCCTTCTTCATATGGTATTTGACGCCTCGCGCTGTCAGTCCAAGACGGTCGGCGATGTCCTGGTAGGTAAGTTCCTCCTGGCGGTGAAGCCGGAATACCTCTCGCGTCCGGGCAGGAAGTTCTGCGAGTGCCTGTTCGTAGCGCCGCAGGAAGTCGGAAGCCTCCATCATCCATTCCTGTTCGGGCAGGACGGCAACATCGACCTCGTCGATCGGGATGTGGACCGCTCGGTCCCGTAAGCGCATCCGTTTCGATCGCCCCCACAAAAGGTTGCGGGCAATCGTGCGCAGATAGGCCTCGGGCGTGCGGAGCTTGCCGCCAGGCGCAGCCGAAACGAAGTTGACGAAGGTGTCTTGAACAAGGTCGTGAACCTCATCGTGGTTTGAGATGGACCGTCTGATGAAGCGTGCGAGGCGCGGAGCTTCGGAGCGGAAAAGACGATCGAGCAGACGATCGGCGTCATGCCTGCCCTCAGCGCAGGTGCTTTCCTCATCCAAAGGTCTCATCGGCCGACCAGCGCCCCTAAGAGGGTCGGTCGACCTTCGAAGAATGCAGATACTTCTTGCATGGAAACGCACCCGTCATCACGGCGCACGAGCCCATCCCTGTCGGGACCGGCTATGCTCGCATCTGTGACGGTCGACCTCGATCCGGTCGAACGCTTTTGGATCGTCGCCCAAGATGGGGTCGGACGCTCCCGTCAACATGCCTCGATAAAGCGCGGCGGGCAAGTCCGATGAGCCGAGCGGGCCGTCAATTGTCCAGGGTCATGATAGCCTTACACGGCGATTACATCCCGCCACCGGCTTGTCGGCCCTGCCACGGCGTGGATGGCGCAGGATCGTCCGTAGGGTAAACCATGGCATGGATGAAGAAGCACCGCCCCCCGACAGCAAGCTGACCCTGTCCAAGCGGCTCTGGGCGGGCGAGCACAAATTCCTCACCGAAGGACCCGACATTGGCCCCTCAGACCCGAAGCGCCTACCGCCCGGCCAACACTTGGTGGACGGCTGGCCAGTGCTCGATCTCGGTCGGCAACCTGATATCAGCCGCGAGCGCTGGCGGCTAAAGATGCATGGCATGGTCGAACGACCAGTCACGCTCGACTGGCCTGCATTCATGGCTCTGCCGCAGTCGAGCAGACGAATTGACATCCACTGCGTCACGACCTGGTCGCGCTACGACAACGATTGGAGCGGCGTCGTAACGAGTGGCCTGCTAGCCAACGTCCAGCCCCGCCCTGAGGCCACCCACGCCTTTCTTCACGGCTATGACGGCTATACAACCAATGTCCCGCTAGCCGACTTCGCCGCGCTCGATGCAATGCTCGTGCATTCCTGGCAGGGCATTCCGCTCACGCGTGAGCATGGCAGTCCAGTGCGACTGGTGATCCCGCACCTCTATTTCTGGAAGAGCGCGGAGTGGATCAACCGAATCGAGTTTCTCGGTGCGGACAAGGCCGGCTTCTGGAAGTGAACGGGTATCACATGCGCGGCGATCCTTGGGTCGAAGAACGCTATCGCTGACTTAGCCCATTACGCCCGATGTCCGCTTAAGACCGCAGCAAATATGTCGTATAATCGCAAATTCTCCGCAACAAGCCATTCAGCCGTTTAGTGGAATGCGATGCTCCGATCAGGAGCATAGGGCGGCGGCTGGGCGAGCAGTTCCCTTGGCTTCATGCCGGTTAGTTAAGGCTGGTTGCTCCGGCCGCCCTGTCAAAGTACACATTTAGCGTCTGATCAAGTTCATCCGTATCAACGATTTCGGCCAGATAGCCGTCAGGTCGAACCAGCACCCATTGGCTGGCGGCAAGCCCATAGGCCTGCGCGATGTTCCCCCCGTCATCAATGATGTCGCCCTCCTCGCCGATGACGGCGATCCGCAAACCCGCGCGCGGTGCGGGACGTTTGGCGGCATCGAACCCCAGCAGGGTCCAGCATGGTCCCGCAAACACGCTGAACAGCCGGGTGTGCTGGCCTGCCGTCCCCGGCATGGCGCATCAGGCGCACGGTCGCCCGGCTGGAGCAGCGCTTCGCCGGACGGACCGGGCCTGACAACGACGATGTGCGATAGCCCGGATCGAGCTGGCGAGACTCGCGATCACGGCGCATCGTGCCCTCCTTGGCTTCGCCCAGCAGGCGCGTCGCCAGCCCCAACATCCCCGCCGCGATGGGCCGCCGCTCTTCCTGATAAGTATCGAGAAGTGTGTCCGGCCCGCCAGAGATGACCGCTGCCAGCTTCCAGCCCAGATTATAGGCATCCTGAACGCTGGTGTTGAGCCCTTGCTCTCCCGTCGGCGGGTGGGTGTGGGCCGCGTCTCACGCGCGGGAGGTATCAGCGTGTCAGCGCGCGGTCCCGAAGGTGAGATTGAGCGCGAGAGCCACCGCCGACCAGAGCGCGCCCATGCTAAAGCAGCAAACTGCGATCTTCATCGCAAGCTCGCGACGCACGAGCCACAGACGCGAATCGACATGATGACGGTCGGCTTCGTCCTGGTATGCCTTCGCCCTTGCTTCGATCGTTGCCCGCTCGTGTTCCGCACCGGCAAACCCATTCAGCTTGGCCTTTTGACGCTCACGCCGACCTTGAGCGTGGAATGAATTTCCCGCGCTGCCCTGCTCCCTCACCATTCCATAGAGGGCGACGCCAGCGCACATGATCCCGATCAACCAGCTGATCAATGGGGGCACTGTCGCAGCAGGATTCAGACGGATCGGTCCATTGTGCTCATCCGCGATGAAATGCAGCAACAACCCGATGCCTCCAGCGCTCGCGAGTGCGAGCCAATTGACGAACTGGCGCTCGTCTGCATTCGCACGGGTACGAAATTCATCGCCGAGTTCGTGCGCGCGCTCTTCGGTGGTCGACATCCCGTATGTTTCCTCCGACGCGCGCTCTTGTTGCTGGTCGTGACAAGGTAGCATGCGCATTGAACTTCATGTAGACCAATCGGGTCTCCGCGCTCATTCTCGGCTCCTAAACCGCGCTTGCAATATCATCGACCGACGCAAAGCTCAAATCCGTAAGGAGCACCCGAATCCGGCCACTATTTTATGAGTATGAAAAAGCGTTCTCGCGACCGCCATTCTGAGTGGTGCGCCGTTGTCTGCTGACCAACGGGTGCGCTGATAACCGACAGTCTGCTCCCGACCAGCATGCGTCGTTCCGATGCCTACGCAGCGACGACCGCTCTTGCTGTAACCCGCCGTTCGACCGATTGCAGGTAGGTTAAGTGCAGGCCTTAAGTTTGATTATGGTGCCAAGCGACAAGGTCTGTTTGAGTACCCCACTTCAGTCCACTGGATATGGGGCCGCTGAACTGCGGTTCTCATCCACCATCACTGGGCGGCCAATCGGCGGAAACGCACGCTGCAGGCAGTTCGGCCGCTCGCAGACCTTGCAGCCGGCGCCGATCTGCGTCGCCATGCCGGGGTCGGCAAGGTCCAGCCCGCGCGAGTAGACCAGGCGGGAGGCATGACGGATATCGCAGCCAAGGCCAACCGCGAAGGTCTTGCCCGGTTCTCCGTAACCCGCGTTACCGCTGCCCACAGTGCGGGCCACCCATAGGTAGGTCCGCCCGTCCGGCATCTGCGCTACCTGCGTCAACACCCGTCCGGGCTGGGCGAAGGCCTCGTAGACGTTCCAGAGCGGACATGTGCCGCCTACGCGAGAAAAGTGGAAATCGGTGGCGGACTGCCGTTTCGAGATGTTGCCGGCCCTGTCCACGCGGATGAAGAAGAATGGCACACCGCGGGCGTCCGCGCGCTGCAGTGTGGAAAGGCGATGGCAAACCGTCTCGAAGCCGACACCGAACCGGCGGCCAAGCTTCTCGATATCGTAAGCATCCTGCTCCGCAGCTGCCAAGAACTGGCCGTAAGGCAAGATCAACGCGCCTGCGAAATAGTTGGCGAGGCCGATGCGTGCCAGCTTGCGCGCTTCCTCGCCGGTCAGGATGGGGTCGTCGGCAAGTTGGTCGATCACGTCAACCAGTTCGAGGAAGGCCAGCTGGGTGGCCATCTGGAAGGTTTGCTGACCGAGTTTCAGGTTGGCGGAGACGTAGAGCGTGCGGGTCACCGGATCGTACCGGCGCTGCGCCCAGTTGCGGTCAGCGTTGCTGTCGCCGCGCAGGACATGGACGCCATGGCGTTCCTTCAGCCAAGCGGTCACGCCTTCATGGATCGTGCGCGGGGTAAGACCTGCCTGCTGGTAGAGCCGCTCGGCTGCTTCATCGAGCGGTTCGACATGGTTGTGGCGGGCATAGAAAAAATCGCGCACCTGCTCGAACGGCATGCGCGGCGGGCCGCCGGTGATCCATTCGTCGCCCAGTTGTGCAGCCATCGCCTCCGACCGTTCCGAGGCTTCGCGAAAGCGCCGATGCAGGGATATGAGTGTGCGGCCCACGGCAGGCATGTTCATCGCCAGTTCGCGCACTTCAGCGAGCGAGATCGCATCCGATCCGTCCGACAAGGCGTCGCGCAATTCGGTAATGAGCCGCGCTTCCTCGTCCTCGGAAAAGAATTGGACATCGATGCCGAAGACCGAGTTGATCTTCACGAGCACCGGCACGGTCAGAGGCCGCTGGTTCTGTTCCAGCTGGTTCAGATAGCTGGCCGATATGCCCAGCGCCTGTGCCAGTTCGATCTGCTTGAGGTTCTTCTCCTCGCGCAACCGCCGGAGCCGCACTCCCATGAACGCCTTACGCATCAGTCTGCCATTCTTCGCATTATTCGCAAATTCTCAAGCACTGGTCCTATTGTCGGCCGATAGCAGCGCATTTGCACCAACATCGCAATGCGAAAAAATTGCAAAGTCCTTCAGGCTGCCAGATTGCGAAGCACATAAGGCAGGATGCCACCATTAAGGTAATAAGCCAGTTCGTCCGCCGTATCGATGCGGCACAGCGTCTCGAACGCGAATCGGGTGCCGTCGCTGCGTTCCACCTCGACCGTTACGGTCTGACGGGGGTGCAAGGCGGACAGCCTGCGGATGGTGAAGCTTTCACTTCCGGTGAAACCCAGAACATGGCGATCGAGGTCCGGTGCGAATTGCAAAGGCAGCACACCCATGCCGACGAGATTGGAACGATGGATGCGCTCGAAGCTCTCGGCAATCACGGCACGCACGCCCAGCAGCGCGGTGCCCTTGGCGGCCCAGTCGCGTGAGGAGCCGGTGCCGTATTCCTTGCCCGCGACGACGACCAGCGGCACCTTCGCGGCCTTGTAGCGCATGGCCGCCTCGTAGATCGGCAGCGGCTGTTCGCGCAGCAGCGTCATCCCGCCTTCGATGCCGCCCATCATCTCGTTGCGGATGCGGATATTGGCGAAGGTGCCGCGCATCATGATCTCGTGGTGGCCCCGCCGGCAGCCATAGCTGTTGAAGTCTGCGGGAAGCACCTGATGCTCTTGCAACCATTGGCCCGCAGGCGAGGATGACTTGATCGTCCCTGCCGGTGAGATGTGATCGGTTGTGATGGAATCGCCGAATACGGCAAGGCAACGCGCGGCGACGATGTCGGCTACAGGCGCGGGCTGTCGCTTCAGCCCGTCGAAGAAGGGCGGTTCCGCGATGTAGGTGGAGGATGTCGGCCAGTCGTACGTGGCGCCTTCCTTTACAGCCAGCGCTTTCCAGCGCGCGTCGCCTTCGTAGACGTCGGCATAGCGGGCAGCGAACATCTCGGCGTCGATTGACGCGGCGATGGTGGCCGCGACTTCTCCATTTGAGGGCCACACGTCGCGCAGGTACACCGGCTCTCCGTCGCTGCCGATTCCTAACGGTTCGGTGGTGATATCGCGGGATATGCTGCCGAGCAGAGCATAAGCTACCACCAGCGGCGGCGAGGCCAGGTAGTTGGCGCGCACATCGGGCGAGATGCGGCCTTCGAAGTTGCGGTTGCCCGAAAGCACGGCGGCGGTGACGAGACCGTTCTGGTTGATCGCCTCGCTGATCGGTGCTTCCAGCGAACCGGAATTGCCGATGCAGATCATGCAGCCATAGCCGGTGAGCGCGAAGCCCAGCGCGTCGAGGTCTTCCTGCAAGCCCGAACGCACGAGGTAGTCGGTCACCACCTTGCTACCGGGAGAGAGCGTCGCGCGCACCCAGGGTTTGGGGGCAAGACCCAGCGCCCTTGCCTTGCGAGCGACGAGACCCGCCGCGACGAGCACCGAGGGGTTAGAAGTGTTGGTGCAGCTGGTGATCGCCGCGATAGCGATATCGCCATGGCCAAGGGTGAAGTCCGCGCCGTCGACGGGTACGCGTGCGCCCAGTTCGTCTGCCTTGCCGTAGGCGCCTGCCAGTTCAGTGCACAGGCCTTCGGCGGCATCCCGGAGCAGCACGCGGTCCTGCGGGCGACGCGGGCCTGCGACGGACGGAAGCACTGAGGCCAAGTCAAGCTCCAGCAGATCGGTGAAGACTGGCTCCGGGCTGGCCGCATCGCGCCACATCCCCTGCGCCTTCGCATAGGCTTCGACGAGCGCCACCCGGGTTTCATCACGCCCGGTCAGGCGCAGGTAGGCAAGGGTCGCTTGGTCCACCGGGAAGAAGCCGCAGGTCGCGCCATATTCTGGAGCCATGTTGGCGATGGTGGCGCGGTCGGCCAGTGGCAGGGTATCGAGGCCAGGACCGCAGAATTCCACGAAACGCCCAACCACGCCATGCGCGCGCAGCATCTGGGTGACGGTAAGCACTAGGTCTGTCGCGGTCACGCCCTCGGGCAGCGCACCCGACAGGCGGAAGCCGACGACTTCGGGGATCAGCATCGATACCGGCTGGCCCAGCATCGCGGCTTCGGCCTCGATCCCGCCGACACCCCATCCCAGCACGCCAAGGCCGCTGACCATCGTGGTATGGCTGTCGGTGCCCACACACGTGTCAGGGTAGGCGACTAGGGCGCCGTTCTCGTCTGGGCTGGTCCAGACGGTCTGGGCGATATGCTCCAGATTGACCTGATGGCAGATGCCGGTGCCCGGTGGCATGACCTTCAGATTGTCGAGCGTGGCCGCACCCCATTTGAGGAATTCGTAGCGCTCGGCATTGCGCTCGTATTCGATGGCGACGTTGGTATCGAACGCATTCGCTGTGCTCGCCTCGTCGGCCATCACGCTGTGATCGATGACGAGGTGGATCGGCACTTGCGGATTGATCAGCGAGGCATTGGCACCCCAGCGGTTCATGGTGTCACGCATCGCGGCCAGATCGACGATACAGGGAACCCCGGTGAAGTCTTGCATCAGCACGCGGGCCGGACGGTACTGGATTTCCCGGGTGGAACTGCGGTCCTGCTGCCACTCCGCAAAAGCGCGAATATCTTCCGTGGTGACCAAGGCGCCGTCCTCGAAGCGCAGTAGGTTCTCCAGCAGCACTTTCAGGCTGAACGGCAGGCGGCTGATGTCGCCCAGCGTCTGTGCCGCCGTCGCGAGGCTGTAGAAGGTGTAATCCTGTCCCGCCACGGTCAGCGAGTCGCGGGTACGCAAGGTATCGATGCCGGTGGCGGTCATGGGAAGTCTTTCGGGGTGGGATGTATCCAGGCGCGCCTTAGGACGGCCTTCCGATCCGTCGGGATCGAAAGACCGTCCGTGCGCAACGATCTTGGGGGCAGAAGGAGTTTAGCCCTGCGGGATCGCCTCGGGCACGATCGTCTTCACGATCGATGCGTCGAGCTCTTCGTAAGCGTGAAGGCCGATCGTGTCGTAGAGTTCGGCGCGGGTCTGCATGGCATCGACCATGGCGTGCGTGCCGCCGTCCTTGGCGATCGCGGCGTAGAGTTTCGCTTGCGCCTTGTTGGCGACGCGCAAGGACGAGACCGGCCAGATGACCATCTTGTAGCCCATCGCCTCAAACTCGGCGGCGGTGTAGAATGGGGTCTTGCCGAATTCGGTCATGTTGGCGAGCAGCGGCACGTCCGGCAGCGCGGCGGCAAACTTCTCGAACATCTCGCGGGTGTTGAGCGCCTCGGGGAAGATCGCGTCGGCCCCGGCATCGACGTAGAGCTTGGCCCGCTCCACCGCCCCATCGAAGCCCTCGACTCCTGCGGCATCAGTGCGTGCGACGATCACGATGTCGCGGCTCGCCTTCTTCGCGGCGGCGACCTTGGCGGCCATATCGGTGGGCGAGACGAGCGCCTTGCCATTCAGGTGCCCGCATTTCTTGGGCAGGATCTGGTCTTCCAGATGAACAGCACCCGCGCCCGCGTCCTCGAAGCTGCGGACCATGTGCATGACGTTCAGCGCCTCGCCATAGCCGGTGTCGCCGTCCACCAGCAGCGGAAGGCCCGAGGAGCGCACGATCTGGCGGATGAAGAACGCCACTTCGTCCACGGTGATGATGCCAAGGTCGGGCAGGCCCATAGAGGCGGTCATCGCCGCGCCAGACAGGTAGAGCCCGTCGAACCCGGCATTGCGCGCCTGGATCGCGGCCTGGCCGTTGTGCGCGCCGGGCAGGCGATAGATCCCGGGGCGGCTAAGAGCGGCGCGGAAGCGCTTGCCGGCGGATTCGGTGGGCAGGTCGTCAGCGAGAAGGTAGGGCATGGTGTCTCCTCAGGCCGCTTCGCTGCGCTGGGCGAGCGGCACGAAAGTCAGGTTTTCCGGGCCGGTGTAATTGGCCGAGGGGCGAATGATTTTGTTGTCCACACGCTGCTCGATCACATGCGCTGCCCAGCCAGAGGTACGGGCGATGACGAAGAGCGGGGTGAACATCGCGGTCGGCACGCCCATCAGGTTGTAGGACACCGCCGAGAACCAGTCGAGGTTGGGGAACATGGCCTTTGCGTCCCACATCACGCTTTCGATCCGCTCGGCGACGGCGAACTGGCGCTGGGCACCGGCCTCGTCCGCCAGCGACTTCGCGACGCGCTTGATGACGACGTTGCGCGGATCGGAGATCGTGTAGACCGGGTGGCCGAAGCCGATCACCACTTCCTTCGCCTCCACGCGGCGGCGGATATCGGCCTCGGCCTCGTCGGGCGTCGCGTAACGCTTCTGGATCTCGTAGGCGACTTCGTTGGCGCCGCCATGCTTGGGGCCACGCAGCGCGCCGATGGCTCCGGCAATGCACGAATACATGTCCGAGCCGGTACCCGCGATCACCCGCGCAGTGAAGGTGGAAGCGTTGAATTCATGCTCGGCATAGAGGATCAGCGAGGTGTGCATGGCGCGCACCCAGCTTTCCGGCGCGGGTTTTCCGTGCAGCAGGTGGAGAAAGTGGCCGCCGATGCTGTCGTCGTCCGTTTCCACCTCGATCCGGCGACCGTGGTGGGCGAAGTGATACCAGTAAAGCAGGATCGAGCCGAGCGAAGCCATAAGCCGGTCGGCGATGTCGCGCGCGTCTGGCAGGTTGTGGTCGTGCGTCTCGGGCAGCACGCAGCCCAGCGCCGACACGCCCGAACGCATCACGTCCATCGGATGCGCGGCGGCCGGAATGGCTTCGAGCGCCGACTTCACCGAATGGGGCAGGCCTCGCAGGCCCTTGAGCTTAGCCTTGTAGGCGGCCAGCTGCGGCGCGGTGGGCAATTCGCCATGGACTAGTAGGTGGGCGATCTCCTCGAACTCCGCGCCTTCGGCGAACTCCAGGATATCGTAGCCCCGATAGTGCAGGTCGTTGCCGGTCTTGCCGACGGTGCACAGCGCGGTGTTGCCAGCGGCGACGCCCGAGAGGGCGACGGATTTCTTTGGCTTGAAGGGAGTCTCGGCGTTCATGCGGCGTATTCCCGTTTGTGCGTAAGCGTGGTGAAAGTGAAGCGGCCGCTCGCGGCCATGGTCCGGCCGCCGTCCTGCGGCGCGGTGGCGAATACCGAGACGACGATGGCCTGATGGTCTTCGCTGACCGACCAGGTTTCGAGGTCGACGTCGGGAGCGGAAAAACCTTCGTTGAGATGGACAGCATCGCATTTGGCGAAGCGGATCGTGCCGACGAAGTGCGAAGAGGCGCGGTCGGCGGCGGCGCTGACCATGGCTCCGAACAGGTCGGGTCCCTTCTCAGGGCGGTTGGAGATCATGCCGTGCTTCCTGCAAGAATGGCGGCAGGCACGCGCACGCGGCCTTCCATGAGGATGCGGGCGCTGCGGCTCATGATCGCCTTCGTCACGTTCCACTTGCCGCCCACCTGCGAGGCCTCCGCCCCGACGCGCAGGGTGCCGGATGGGTGGCCGAAGGTGACCGTGTTGCGTTGGCCCCCGCCTGCGGCGAGGTTCACCAGCGTGCCTGGGACGGCGGCAGCGGCGGCGATGGCGACCGAAGCGGTGCCCATCATCGCGTGGTGCAGCTTGCCCATCGAGAGCGCGCGCACCAGTACGTCGATCTCTCCCGCCAGCACTTCCTTACCGCTCGATGTGCGATGATCGACAGGCGAGGCGACGAAGGCGATCTTGGGTGTGTGCTGGCGCCTGGCGGCCTCTTGAGGCGTCTTGATCAGACCCATCTTCAGCGCGCCGATCGTACGCAGCGCCTCGAAACGGGCAAGCACAGCCGCATCGCCGTTGATCGCTTCGCGCAGCTCGGTACCGGTATGGCCGATGGCCTCCGCGTCCACGAAAATCGTCGGGATGCCCGCGTTGATGAGCGTGGCCTTGAGCCTGCCGCCTGCGACGAGGTCTTCCGGTACTTCGAGTTCATCTACGACGTTGCCGGTCGGGAACATCGCCCCTTCATCATCGGCAGGGTCAAGGAACTCCAGCACGATTTCGGCGGCGGGGAAGGTCACGCCGTCCAGCTCGAACTCGCCCGTTTCCTGCACCGCGCTGCCGCTGACGGGGACATTGGCGATGATGGTCTTGCCGATATTGGCTTGCCAGATGTGCACTGTGCGCACGCCGTCCGCGCCCGCTTCGACATAGCCCGCATGGATCGCGAAAGCCCCGGCGGCGGTCGAGAGATTGCCGCAATTACCCGACCAGTCGACGAAATCGCTGTCGATCGAAACCTGCCCGTAAAGGTAGTCTACGTCATGTCCGGGGCGGGCCGACGGCGAGACGATTACGCACTTGCTAGTGCTGGACGTCGCGCCGCCCATCCCATCGATCTGCGCGCCATAAGGGTCGGGGCTGCCGATCACCCGCTGGAACAGACGGTCGCGCGCCGGGCCGGGGACGCGGGCACCTTCGGGCAGGTCTTCCAGACGAAAGAACACGCCCTTGCTGGTGCCCCCGCGCATGTAGGTGGCGGGAATCTGGATCTGCGCCATCAGACCGTCTCCGCTTCCGAAGCAAGGAAGTCCGCCGCAAAGCGCTGCAACACGCCGCCCGCCTCGTAGATCAAGACTTCCTCCGCCGTATCGAGGCGGCAAATGACGGGAACCTGCGTCGCTGCGCCGCCGGCATGGCGGATCACCAGCGTCAGCGTGGCGCGGGGGCGGCGCTCGCCTTCCACGTCATACGTTTCGGTGCCGTCGAGGCCGAGCGTCAGGCGCGTGGTGCCGGGCTGGAACTCCAGCGGCAGCACGCCCATGCCGATCAGGTTGGTGCGGTGTATGCGCTCGAACCCTTCGGCAACGATGGCTTCCACGCCGGCAAGCCGCACACCCTTCGCCGCCCAGTCGCGCGAGGAACCCTGACCATAGTCCGCCCCGGCAATGATGATGAGGGGCTGGCGGCGATCGAGATAGGTCTCGATTGCCTCCCACATGCGGGTGACTGTACCCTCCGGTTCCACGCGGGCGAGCGAGCCCTTCTTAACCGCGCCATCGACCACGGCCATTTCGTTGACCAGTTGCGGATTGGCGAAGGTGGCGCGCATCGCGGTCAGATGGTCGCCGCGATGGGTGGCGTAGGAGTTGAAGTCCTCCTCCGGCAGTCCCATCCGCGCCAGGTATTCGCCTGCCGCCGAATTGGCGAGGATTGCGTTCGAGGGCGAGAGGTGGTCGGTGGTGATGTTGTCCGGCAATATCGCCAGCGGGCGCATCGCTTTGAGTGTGCGCGGGAAGGCGGCAAGCGCGCCCACACCCTCAGTATCCCAATAAGGCGGGCGGCGGATGTAGGTGGACTGCGGCCGCCAGTCGTAGAGCGGGCTGGCTTCGTCACGTCCACGCGGTGCGAACATCGGGTCGTAGACCGCGCGGAACTGTTCCGGCTTAACCGAGGCCGCGACGATGGCGTCGATTTCCTCGTCGCTCGGCCACAAGTCGGCAAGGCGGATGTCCCTGCCGTCCACTACGCCCAGCACGTCCTTCTCGATATCGAAGCGCACCGTGCCCGCGATCGCATAAGCGACCACCAGCGGCGGCGAGGCGAGGAACGCCTGCCTGGCATAAGGGTGGATGCGCCCGTCGAAGTTGCGGTTTCCCGAAAGGACGGCGGTGGCATAGAGATCGCGTTCGATGATCTCGTTCTGGATCGCCGGATCGAGCGCGCCGGACATGCCGTTGCAGGTGGTGCAGGCATAAGCGACGATTCCGAAGCCCAGCGCCTCCAGTTCGGGAAGTAGTCCGGCTTCCTCCAGATAGAGCCGCGCCACCCTGGAACCGGGCGCGAACGAGGTCTTTACCCACGGCTTGCGCATGAGGCCCAGCGCGTTCGCCTTCTTCGCAACCAGCCCGGCAGCGACGACGTTGCGCGGGTTGGAGGTGTTGGTGCAGCTGGTGATCGCGGCGATCACGACCGCGCCATCGGGCAACAGGCCCTCGCGTTCCTGCGCCAGGGCCTTGTCGAGATCGACGGCGATGCCGCGCTCCTCCAGCGCCGAGGTGGGCAGTCGGCGGTGCGGGTTCGATGGCCCCGCCATGTTGCGTACCACCGTGGAAAGGTCGAACTCCAGCACGCGTTCGTATTCGGCATTGCGCAGGTCGTCCGCCCACAGGCCGGTCAGCTTCGCGTAGTCCTCGACCAGGCGGACATGATCGGGATCGCGACCGGTCAGCAGCAGGTAGTCGATCGTCTGGCTGTCGATGTGGAACATCGCGGCAGTGGCGCCGTATTCGGGGCACATGTTGGAGATCGTCGCGCGGTCGCCGATCGAGAGGCTGTCTGCGCCTTCGCCGAAGAACTCGATCCAAGCGCCGACGACGCGGCTCTGGCGCAGGAACTCGGTGATCGCCAGCACGATGTCGGTCGCGGTGATGCCCGGCTTGCGGTGGCCGGTCAGGCGCACGCCGACGATGTTGGGCAGGCGCATCATCGAGGCGCGGCCCAGCATAACCGTCTCGGCCTCCAGCCCGCCGACGCCGATGGCGATCACACCGAGCGCATCGACATGCGGGGTATGGCTGTCCGTGCCGACGCACGTATCCGGGAAGGCGACGCCATCGCGCACCTGGATGACGGGCGACATCTTCTCAAGATTGATCTGGTGCATGATGCCGTTGCCGGCCGGGATTACATCGACGTTCTCGAAAGCGCTCTTGGTCCACTCGATGAAGTGGAAGCGGTCCTCGTTGCGGCGATCCTCGATTGCGCGGTTCTTGTCGAAGGCTTGTGCGTCGAAACCTCCGTATTCGACGGCAAGCGAGTGATCGACGATCAACTGGGTCGGCACCACCGGATTGACCTTGGCAGGGTCGCCGCCCTGATCGGCAATGGCATCGCGCAGGCCCGCCAGATCGACGAGCGCGGTCTGGCCGAGGATATCGTGGCAGACGACGCGGGCCGGATACCAGGGAAAATCGAGATCACGCCTGCGCTCGACGATTTGGGTGAGTGCATCAGTCAGCAGAGCTGGATCGCAGCGGCGGACGAGCTGTTCCGCCAGCACGCGCGAGACATAGGGCAGGCCATCGTAGGCGCCGGGCCGGATCGCCTCGATCGCGGCGCGGGTGTCGAAGTAGTCGATCCGGGTGCCGGGCAGCGATTTGCGATAGGTGTCGTTCATGGCCGCGAAGGGTTCCGTTCTGGGCTCGTCTATGTCGGCTTATGGCTCCCTCGGGTGCCTCTAGGTGCCGTTCTGTGCACCCTTATTCGGGCATTTCCCGATTGAGAAAATGACTGAAAAAGCGAAGGTTTGCGGACGGATTTGTGCAAATCAGCGAATTTTGCGAATGGGGTCAGCCGGTGGCCCGGATCGGGCACGGCCTGCCGGCTTCGTCCACGCAGACCATCTCGAAACGCCCCCGCCCAGCCAGCGCACGCTCGCCGCTGGTCAGACCCTCGGCGGTCATTTCCACCTCAACCGTCATCGACGCGCGGCCCTCGCGGATGACCCAAGCGTGAAGCTCCACCAGTTGGCCAACGCTGACCGGCTGGCGGAATTCGATCTTCTCGGATGTGGCCATGACTACGGGGGCACGGGCGTGGCGGCTCGCCGCGACGAAGGCGGCCTTGCCCATCAGGCTTAGCGCGGTCCCGCCGAACAGGGTGCCGTAATGGTTGGCCTGTTCGGGGAACACCATCTCGCAGAGATAAGCCTCGCCGGCATCGTGAAGTGCGGGGGAGGGGAAGGCAGAGGCAAGCGCGGTCATCGTCATCTCCTTGGTTGCGCCCAGCCAATCATGGCGGTCCGCCAGGTGGAAGGACTGAAAAGGAGAAGATTGCGAAGCGTATTGATGCGAATGGGCAAAGTTTGCGAATGACAAGGCGCCGCGAGCGCGGCCTTTGCCGACCGCGCGCGACGAATTTCCCCGCTACGTCAGCCCGCAAGCTCGCGGCGGACGATCTCGGTGCCAGCACCCAAGGCCTGCAGCTTGCCGCGCGCCACGCCGCGGGAAAGGGGCGCCATCCCGCAGTTGGTGGAGGGATAGAGCTTGTCCGCATCGACGAACTGCAGTGCTTTTCGGAGGGTTTCGGCCACTTCTTCCGGCGTCTCGACGATGTCGTTCGCCACGTCGATGGCACCGATCATCACCTTCTTGCCCCGGATCAGCTCGATGAGGTCCAGCGGAACGCGTGAGTGGTGGCATTCCAGCGAGATGATATCGATCGTGGATTTCTGGAGGTTGGGGAAGGTCTGCTCATACTGCCGCCATTCCGATCCCAGGGTCTGCTTCCAGTCCGTGTTCGCCTTGATGCCGTAGCCGTAGCAGATGTGCACCGCCGTCTCGCATTTCAGCCCTTCAGCCGCCCGTTCGAGAGTGGCGATGCCCCAGTCGTTCGCTTCATCGAAGAAGACGTTGAAGGCTGGCTCATCGAACTGGATCACGTCGACGCCTGCGGCTTCCAGTTCCCGGGCTTCCTGATTGAGGATCGTGGCGAATTCCCAGGCCAGTTTTTCCCGGCTGCAGTAATGGGCATCGTATAGCGTATCGATCATCGTCATCGGGCCAGGTAGCGTCCACTTGATCGGCTGAGTGGTCTGGGCCCGCAGGTATTTCGCATCATCCACGAAAACCGGCTTCGGACGCGCGACCGCGCCGCCGACCGTTGGCACGCTCGCATCGTAGCGGTTGCGGATCCTGACGGTTTCGCGCTTTTCGAAATCGACGCCGCTCAGATGCTCTATGAAGGTCGTGACGAAATGCTGGCGGGTCTGTTCGCCGTCGCCGACGATATCGATGCCCGCCTGCCGCTGGTCGTCCACGGCCAGGCGCAGTGCGTCCTGCTTGCCGATCGCGAGTTCATCGCCCTTCAGCTTCCAGGGCGACCAGAGTTTCTCCGGCTCGGCAAGCCAGGAGGGCTTGGGAAGGCTGCCGGCGGTGGATGTGGGCAACAGTCTTTTCATGATGGATGACCTTTTATTCGCTCGCGTCAAAAGGCGTGCTTTGCGGACCATGCCGCGAGCACGTGCTGATAAGGCTTGATGAAGTTCTCTTCGGCAAAGCGGCCCTGCTCTATGCCCAGGCGGCTTCGTTCTTCGCGGTCGTAGACGATGCGGGTAGGCGAAAAGTCCCCATGCGTGAGGCTGGGCCGGAAATGCGCTCCGGCAGAGTGGTTAGCGTTGTAGATTTCGGGCCGATAGATTTTCTGGAAGGACTCCATCGTGCTGATGGTGCCGATCAGTTCCAGGTTGCTATAGTCCCCGAGAAGGTCTCCGGCGAAGTAGAAGGCCATGGGCGCGTTGCTGCCCCGCGGCATGAAATAGCGAACCTGAAGACCCATCTTCGCGAAGTACTCGTCGGTCGGCGAGAATTCATTCTGCCGGTATTCGATCCCCAGAATGGGGTGATGGTTTTCCGTGCGATGGTACGTTTTGCTGCTCGACACGCTCAGGCAGATGACCGGAGGCTTGGCAAAATTGGCCTTGTAGGCCGCGGACTGCACGAAATGCCGGAACAGGCGGCCGTGCAGATCACCAAACCCGACCGGCGTGGAAAAACCGGCCCGGTCCCGGTTGTGTTCTGCCAGCAGCACGCTGAAGTCGTAGTCGCGCATATAGGAGGAGAAATTATTTCCGACGATGCCGGCGATGCGCCTGTCGGTCTTGCGATCGATGGTGCTGGTGTTCAGGATTTCGATCATGGGAAACGCCGCGCCGCCGTTCGCATTGGCGAGGCTCATCTCGACGGAGATGATATCGAGCTCGACGCTATAGCGATCCCCGTCGGGATTGTCCCAGTCAGCCAGATCATTGAAGCGGTTGTCGATCATCGTGAGCGCGCCCCGCAGATTCTCCTGACGGTTCGCGCCCCTCGCCAGATTGGCGAAGTTGGTCGTGATGCGCGTGGTGTCGGAGGGGCGATACTCTTCATCGAAGCGAATGCGCGTGATCGAAAAGGTGAGATCGTCGTCTGTCATTATCCGGTGTCCTGATGGCAGCCTGTCGGCGGCGAGCTTCGGCGTATGCTGGGCGAGGCGGGAAAGGACGGGGTTGGCGCGGGTCACAGGCATGCAAAGGTTCCTTCGGTCCGGCGTGCACGCCGTCCGTGGTGGGGGTCGGGATGATGGGAAGTGAGCGGCGCGCCGCTTGCGTCAGGCGTCAGCCTGATGGCACGGCGCGCGGACGCATTCGTCGGTGACGGATAGGGCGGAACAGGATTGGAAGCATAGACCGATCACCTGCATTTGCCGGGCGGAAGGGCCGAAGGAAGAACGCGCAAGGCATGAGTTGCCCGGATGGCGCTTAACGATTCCGGCAACGCTTCAAGCGCGATCCACCGGAGGAACCCCCGTCCGAGGAAAGTTATGGCGCCGAAGGCAGGTCTCCTGGCTCGCGGGTCATCGCGGTGGTTCCGGCCTTCCCGGGTTTCTTGCGGAAACCCAGTGACACGAAATGGAACCGCCGCTCGCCGCTTACAGTTGCGGGGGCAGCGCCGGACTCTGCCTCAAAGGGCACCACCGGCTTCCCGTCTTAGCCCCGCCGTCATGCCTGAGGCGGGGAACCTCGACAGGTTCTGTCAACACGATCACGAGGCAACTGTCAAGCATCATATAAAGATATCTTTATATGATGCTGCCGCTGTTCGGATACTGAGATGTTCGAGTGACTCCTCCGCAGGCACGCTACGACCGCGTGGCCACCGAAACAGAAGAAGGTCTTGAACGAACCGGGATCACCTGTAACAAGAACGGCACACCGTTCGGTCCGCTGCCCTCGGTCAAGGCGCAGGGGGGCAGGTCGGAACCGCCGCCGGGGTCACCCATGGATTCGGGCAAGGTGAGTTCCGTTTTATCGCCGACGTTGTCGATGACCTGGCCGCGGGCGGACACAAGGCAAACCATGAGGTTGAGAGTGCCACAAAGTCAGCCGTGGCGGAGCTTTGCTCCCGGCTTCTCATTTACGGCAAATGAGTCCGTTCGCGCCGCCAGGAAAGGATTGGCGATGAGGGGCACTCGCTTCGCATGATCGAGGACCGTCGTGCCGCAAAGGTTTCTCGGGACGAAGATGGCCGCCCGCTATCGAACCGGATCCGCGACGGCATCCGCTGGTGGATGGAAGATGGCGAGTGCTGGGTCTCCTTCCAGGAGTGTTTCGAAAGGAACCTCGGCCTCGCACTGCGGACCGGTCAGGCGAAGCGATGCGTAAGGGCGGCATTTTGGCCGCACGCCCGCGTGCGGTGGGAGAGCGAGACGCAAGCCGTCGCGCAGTTCGATGCAGAGGCGCAGGAACGTGATGCGATTCTGGGAGGGTTGGCAGATAAGCTCTGCAAAGTCGCTTTGCGTCCGCTGACGCCCAGGGAACTGCTCGCTGCTCTCCCGATCACCAACAGGGAGCGCCTGCGCTGGACCAAGAGCGGCCGGATTCCTCGGCACGGGACAGTGAACATTAGGCGAGGTCAGATCGTAGCCGTTCCTACCTATTCGGTCACTGTCGTCGAGGAACTCCTGCTGGATGCAGGCCGGATCGAGAACTGGCGGGCTTCGGATTTAACAAACATGGGCTGAGATTGGAAAATACGTTCCCATGTATATTATTGTACCGTTGAGCTGCCGCAGGCGGTGAAGTAAATCGGCCACGCTCGGTCCGTTGGTTTCTCCAGCCCCGACCAGACTACTTGTCATTGACCGAGGGCACGGATAAGGGCGTCCGGTCCGGACCGTACAAGTGGCCGGACAAAGATCACGCCGGTGCCTCGAGAGAGGCTTAAAACGGGAATGCGGTGAGAGGGTTTTCTCCTCGAATCCGCGGCTGTCCCTGCAACTGTAAGCGGTGAGCGTGATCCACATCGTGGCGGGGGAGACCCTGCCGCAGCCACTGGGCCGGACGCTGCAACATGCGAGGCCTGGGAAGGCGTGGATCATGCATGGACCCGTGAGCCAGGAGACCTGCCGGCGTGCGTCGCTTTTGCTTTGGTCCAGGGTAATGGCCGAGGCACGGAAATCTTTTCCGATCAAGCGACATGTGCCGTGCGGCCGGGGCCGCAGCCGGCGTTGGTGCGCGTGCCTTGCGTCGGCCCGTGCATGGGCGTCGTCGTCCGCGCATGCGTGCCTGGACGGCCCCGATCGCATCGTTTCGTGCGACGCGCAGGGGAAGAATACCATGAGGAACAGATTCAATCCGGGCGCGCTGTGCGTCTCGCTCGCAGCGTTGTGCGCGGCCACGCCCGCGCTCGCGCAGAGCAACCCGTCGGTGGCATCCGAGAACGCGCAAGGCGAACAGATCGTCGTCACCGGCACCCGCTCGGGCGAGGGCGTCGCGGTCAGGGACCTGCCCGCATCGATCACCGTCATCAGCGACGCCGACCTGCAGGAGCGCCAGACCCGCATCGTCTCCGACGTGCTGCGTGACGTCCCCGGCGTCGCGGTCAGCCGCACCGGCGCCATCGGGGGGCTTACCCAGATCCGCATCCGCGGCACCGAAGGCAACCACGTACTCGTGCTGATCGACGGCATCGAAGCGGCCGACCCCTATAATGGCGAATACGACTTCGGGACCCTGATCGCCGATCCCGCGGCGCGCATCGAAGTCCTGCGCGGGCAGCAGTCCTCGCTCTACGGCTCGGATGCCATCGGCGGCGTTATCCAGTACATCACCCTGACCGGCCGCGAGGCGCCGGGCGTCAGCGTGCGGGCCGAGGGCGGATCGTTCGGCACCTACACCGGCAGCGCACGCATCGCCGGGTACAGCGACACGTTCGACTACGCCGTCTCGGGCTCGCTCTACCAGACCGACGGCACGCGCACCGCCCGCTACGGCACGCGCGACGTCGGCTCGACCAATGCCGGCGCCAGCGCCAAGCTGAACTGGGCCCCGTCCGAAGCGTTCAAGCTGACCGGCGTCGCCCGCTACAGCTATACCGACGCCGATACCAACGACAGCGAGGACGATCCCACCAGCCCGCTGTTCGGCTACACCGTCGACAGTCCCGGCGTTCATTACAGGAACGAGGCGATCTACGCGCTCGTACGGGGGGAACTGTCACTGGCGGACGGGCGCTGGATCACCGCCATGACCGGCCAGATCGCCGACACCGAGCGCAAGGGCTACAACGAGGACGGCTTCGACTACGGCGACAAGGGCACGCGTTACAAGGGCTCGCTCGAGAGCAGCTACCGCTTCGGCAGCGACCACATCGTCCACCGCCTGACCGGGGCCGTCGATTTCGAGCGTGAGGAGTTCCGGAATACCACGCCCTCGGCCTTCGTGTTCCAGGGCAAGCGCTCGACCGAGAACCTGGGCCTCGTCGGCCAGTACGAACTGACCGTGGACGACGCCCTGCAGCTTGGGGCAAGCGTCCGCTACGATGACAACAACCGCTTCGACGACGTCACCACCTGGCGCGCCCAGGCCGGCTATCGCCTGCCCTTCGGGCTACGCCTGCGCGGCGCCTTTGGCACCGGCGTCAAGAACCCCGGGTATTACGAACTCTATGGCTACTCGGACGGCGAATATATCGGCAATCCGAACCTCAAGCCCGAGAAGTCCGAGGGTTGGGAAGCGGGCGTCGACCAGATCATCGCGGGCGGGCTCGCGACGATCGGCGCGACCTACTTCGATTCCAGGCTGAAGGACGAGATCTACACGACCTATCCCGCTCCGGACTTCATCGCCACGCCGAGCAACCGCGCCACCAAGTCGCGGCAGAAGGGCGTCGAGGTGTTCCTCTCCGCCCAGCCGATCGAGCAGATCAAGTTCGACCTCGCCTATACCTACCTGAACTCCAAGGAAAACGACGTCACCGAAGTGCGCCGCCCCCGGCACGTCGGCAGCGTCAACGCGACTGTGTTCAGCAATGACAAGCGCTTCGCCGGCACCCTGACGATGCGGTACAACGGACGCCAGACCGACGTGGCCTATACCGACCCCAGCTACGTGCCGGTGCGGGTGAGCCTCAAGGAATACGTCCTCGTCAACTTTAATGCCGACTACAAGGTGACCGAAAGCATCTCGGTGTTCGGCCGGGTAGAGAACCTGACGAACGAGGACTACGAGGAAGTCTTCAGCTTCGCGACGCCGGGCCGCGCCGTCTACGGCGGGCTCAAGGCAAAGTTCTGATGCGGGCCTGGCCGGCTGTCCTCGTACTGCTCGCGGCCGCGTGCGGCGCGAAGCAGCCGGCCGTTCCCGCGCCCGCCGCCCGGCCCGTCCGGCCCGTCCGGGTGATGAGCATGAACCAGTGCACCGATCAACTGGTGCTGGCGCTGTTGCCGCCGAAGCGGATCGCGTCGGTGACGTGGCTCTCGCGCGATGCCGGCGGCTCGCTGATGGCCGCCGAGGCCGGCCGCGTGGCGGTCAACCATGGGCTTGCCGAAGAAGTCCTCCAGCAGAAACCGGACCTCGTCGTGGCCGGTGCCTTCACCACGCCGGCGCTGCGCGGAATGCTCCGGCGACTGGGCTATCCCATGCTGGAGGTCCCCCCTGCCGGTTCCATCGAGGAAGTGCGCGCGATCACCCGGCAGGTCGCCGCCGCCCTGGGCGAAGTCCGGCGCGGCGAGGCGCTGATCGCGCGCATGGACAGGCAATTGGCGGATCTCGCGCGCGATCCCGTCCCGCCGGTTCCGGTCGTCGCCTGGGATCGCACGGGCTTCTCGGCGGGCGAGGGCACGCTCTACGATGCGATCCTCAGTGCCGCGGGCGCACGCAACCTGATCCGCGCCCCGGCGACGCTCAGCTACCGCAAGCCCGACGTGGAACTGCTGCTTCAGGCCGACCCGGTGTTGCTCGTCCAGGGTTCGATGGACCCGGGCTCGGCCAGCGTGAGCGACGACGCCATTCGCCACCGCCTAGTCGAACGCTTCTGGGGCGAGCGCACGCTGGTCATCCCGCAGGCCTACTACATCTGCGGCACGCCGATGCTGGGCGATGCGGCGGTGCGGCTTCGCCAAGAACTCCACGAAGCGGCTGCCTCGCGCCCACGGCCTCCCATTCCTGCCTCGGAGTTGTCGTCTTGAAGCATTTGCTGATACCCGGGCTGCTGGCCTTGTTGCTGGCGCTGGGCTTCGTCTCGCTGCTTGCCGGCACGGTCTGGCTTTTACCTGCACACGTCATCGCCGCCCTGATCGATCCGACGCCCGACCTGGCACAGTTGGTCATCACCGAGGTGCGTCTGCCGCGCATGGTGCTGGCGCTGCTGGTGGGCGGGGTACTCGGCCTGTCGGGCGCCGTGCTGCAGGGCCTGCTGCGCAACCCGCTGGCCGAACCGGGACTGCTCGGCGTGTCCTCGGGCGCTTCGCTCGGCGCGGTGATCGCGATCTACTACGGGTTCGCCGCCGCCTTCACGCTGGCGACGCCGCTGTTCGCGCTGGCCGGAGCGCTTGCCACCATCGGCGTGGCAATGGGGCTCTCGCGCACCGGCGGGACGCTTTCGCTGATCCTTGCCGGGGTCGCCGTATCCACGATCGCCGGAGCGGGCGTCAGCCTCGCGCTCAACCTCGCGCCAAGCCCCTTCGCGGCTTACGAGATCATGACCTGGCTGATGGGCAGCCTGTCCGACCGCAGCTGGGACCATGTCCAGCTTGCCGGCCCCTTCATCGGCCTCGGCATGATCCTGCTGGCCCTCACAGCCCCCGCGCTCGACGCGCTGGCGCTGGGCGAAAGGCAGGCCGAAAGCCTGGGTGTAAACATCCGGCGCACCCGCCTGCTGGCGCTGTTCGGGACGGCGCTCGGCGTAGGGGCAGCGACGGCGGTGACCGGCGCGATCGCCTTCGTCGGCCTCGTCGCGCCGCATCTGGTCCGGGCGCTCGTCGGTCATCGGCCCGGCGCGACGCTGCTTCCGGCCACGCTGGTCGGCGCCGCGATCGTTCTTGCCGCCGACATCGCCACGCGGCTGCTCCGGCTTGGGCCCGACCTCAAGCTCGGCGTCGTCATCGCGGTGATCGGCGCGCCGTTCTTCCTGTGGCTGATCGTTCACATCCGGAGGACCGGCCCATGAGCGCGCTCAGCCTCGATGGCATCACCGTCACGCGCGGCCGCCGCCGCGTGCTCGACGAGGTCGGCGCCGAGTTCGCGAAAGGCAGGCTCACCGTCGTCATCGGACCCAACGGCGCCGGCAAGTCCACACTCCTCGAAGTCGCCGCCGGCCTGCTTGCCCCGGACAGTGGCATCGTCCGCATCGGCCGAACGGACCTTGCGGCGATGCCGCGCCGCGAACTGGCGAAACGCCGTGCCTATCTGCCGCAGTCGCCCGCCGTCGACTGGCCGATCAGCGTCGAGCGTGTCGTCGCGCTTGGCCTGACGGCGCACCTGCCGGCCTTCGGCGGCCTGCCGCCCATCTGGCGGGAGCCGATCGACGCGGCGCTCGAACGCTACGATCTGCTGGCCCTGCGCGAACGTCCGGCGACGGAACTGTCAGGCGGCGAACTGGCCCGCGTCATGCTCGCCCGTGCGACCGTATCCTCGCCTGAGATCCTGATCGTCGACGAACCGATGGCCGGGCTTGATCCCCGCCATGCCCTCGACGCCGGACGCCGCCTGCGTGCGCTGGCGGACGACGGCTGCACGGTGATCGTGGCCATCCACGACCTGCCGCTCGCCTTGCGCATCGCCGACGCCGCCCTCGCCGTGAAGGACGGCCGCGTGATCGCGCAGGGCGACGCCGACGCGGTGTTCTCGGACGAGGTCCTGAGCACGCTCTACGACGTCGAGGCGCGCGTGGTCCGCGACGGCCAGGGCGCCTCGGTCCGCTTTATCGATTGAATGGGGAAGAGCCATGAAGCCAGCACCTTTTGCCCTTGTGGCCGATCTCGCCCTGGACCCCGCCAATGCCTGGAGCATCGGCAGTTTCGGCGCCATCGGTGAATTCATGCGTGACCAGGACGAGCCTGCGCGGATCGTTCGCGAGGACACGGTCATCGAGATCGTCACCGGGCGGGGCGGCATTCGTATCGTCGATGCCGACCTCGCAGGGCTCGCCTGGGACACGTTGTCGAAGGACGGCGAGACATGGGGCCACGCGATGGCGTTCTGCGCACCGGTGCCCGCACCCGAGCCGCGCGTTATTCGTGCGTTGGGCAGCGATACCGAGGCCTTGCGCGAGGACGACCGGGGCGCAAAGCTGTTCGACCTCGGCGTCGGCCACGGCTGCGTGCGCATGGCGCTTCGGACCGGGGCTCCCGTCCTGATCGATGCATTGCAAGCGGCCGAGGGCAAAGCTCTGCTGGAGCAGGCCGGTGTCATGCCGCTGGTGCTGGCACATCAGCCGCACCGCGTCCTGATCTCACCCGCAGGCCGCATCGAGGTCTATCAGCCCATCCCGCTTCCGGATGGGAAGAGCCCGGAAGGGCCGCATACCCACCTCCTGCCCAAGCTCATCGCCAAGGATCGTCCGCACTCGTCCAACACGCCGATCCCGCAAGGCTGGCAGGCCGCGCTCAACATGCACCCCAAGTCGCCATGGCGCACCGTGCTTGGCGAGCGGCATCCCTACGAACCCGAGACCGACGCCGCGTTCCAGCCCCTGCTCGAACGATTTGCCGTTCCGGAGGATGTGACCGTAGAGCGGACGCTTCGGGCCGACCTCGGAACGCAGAACCTGACGTGGCCGGAAACCCGACGCGGACGGCATAAGGCGCGGATCGTCCTGCGCCGCCTCCACGCTGCTGGCGACGACCGGGTGCAATCGTGGCGCGCGCTTCATGACCGGGCGACGCTGGAGGATGAAGAAGACGCAGGACCGGCCGCGTGACCCGCCAGACGTGGCAGTACGGCCCCGCATGCGCAGCAAAGATATGTCGCGCCAGATACATGCTTGCGCACGATTAACCGACCGGCTAGCGGATTGGCTATCCAGCTTCTTCGGGAGCCGGATGAAGATCGCGCCGGTGTCCCGCAAGGGACTTAATAGGGAACACGGTGAGAAGGGCGACCTTCGAAGCCGAGGCTGTCCCTGCAACTGTAAGCGGCGAGCGCGATGCATATGCGCGGCAGGGCAAGGGTCTCTGCCGCCAGCCACTGGGCCGGACGCTGCGACATGCGAGGCCTGGGAAGGCCGTGCATCAAGCCTTGACCCGTGAGCCAGGAGACCTGCCGGCGTCTGGTCGCTCATGCCTTGGCCCAGGGGGTGGCCGTGGCCCGGTATCTTTCCGTCAGAGCGACGAACGAGCGGTGGAGGCCGCATCGGTTCGCGTGGTGGCCGCCTCGGGCGTCCGGCCGCCTGCGCGTGCCGACCGTCATTGACGGCAAGCCTCCGCCGGCAAGTCGCTGACGCCGGGGGAACGAATATGACATCGAATACGCAGACCTTCGCGCTGGGCCTGGCGGGTATTCTCGCCGTGACCGCGGGTACGCCCGCCTTTGCCGCCGACAATGGCGGGGAAACCGCCTCGGCCGAAAGTGCGAACGCCGCCAGCGAAATCGTGGTCTTTGGGCGCGGCGAGGCCAAGATCGGCACCGCCCACGCCGCCAGCGAGGGCAGCGTGGCGGGATCGGACCTGCTGGTGCGCCCGCTGCTGCGGGTCGCCGAACTGCTGGAAGCCGTGCCCGGCATGGTCGCAGCGCAGCATTCGGGCAGCGGCAAGGCCAATCAGTACTTCCTGCGCGGTTTCAACCTCGACCACGGCTCCGATTTCACGACCTACATCGACGGCGTGCAGATGAACTTGCGCACCCACGGCCATGGTCAGGGCTACCTTGACCTCAACGGCCTGATCCCCGAGATCGTCGCCCGCGAGGACTTCCGCAAGGGCCCCTACCGCGCCGACGGCGGCGACTTTGCGCTAGCGGGTGCAGCGTATATGACCACGATCGACGGGTTCGACCGGCCCTGGATTTCCGCGGAAGGCGGCTCCTACGGCTCGCGCCGGGTGGCTGCCGGCGGTACCATCAAGGGGTTAGGTCCGGGCGACCTCACGCTCGTCGGACAGGCAAAACGCTATGACGGGCCATGGCAGGAGGCTGAACATCTGCGGCACTATTCGGGCTTCGCCAAGTACACGATGTCGGCTGGCGAGGGCAGCGTGGAAGCCTCGCTCCACGGCTACCGCGCGACCTGGCGGCCGACCGAGCAGATCCCTGAACGCATCATCGGGACCGCGGAATGCCCCGATGTGTTCTGCTCGCCCGACCCCTCCGCGCGCGGCGAGACCACGCGCTTCGTCGGCAACGTCGCGGTCCGGCAGCCGGACTGGAGCGCCAACGTCTATGCCCAGTACTACGACTGGAACATGTACTCGAACCCCACCTATACCGACCCGGACGGCACCAGCGCGCAGATCGACCAGTACGACAAGCGCTGGATCGTCGGGCTGACCGCGCGCAGGCAGTGGGATGTCTCGCCGGCCCTGCAACTGAGCGTGGGCACCGAAAACCGCTACGATCACATCGGCAATGTCGGAGTGAAGCGCACCGCCGACCGGCAGGACCTGTTCTCGCTCGGCCGCTATCACGTCGAGGAACTTTCGGGCGCGCTATACGGCGAGGCGACGTGGAAGCCGGTGTCGGGGCTGCGCCTGACCGGCGGACTGCGGGGCGATTATTACGACTACTCCGTGCGCGCCCGCGACGCTGCCGCTGCCCTGCTGGGCGAAGGCCGCGGGCACGATTCGATCGTCTCGCCCAAGGTCTCCGCCGCCTATGAGGTTACCCCGCAGTTCGAGGTCTACGCCAACTGGGGGCGCGGCTTCCACTCCAACGACGTGCGCGGCGCTGTCAACGTGGAGACGCCGGTCCCGGTCCTCGTGCGTGGCACCGGCAAGGAGCTGGGCGGGCGCCTGCAGGTCGGCACCTTCTCTCTGACGGGCACCTATTGGTGGCTCGACGTCGGCAGTGAGCTGCGCTTCGTGGGCGATTCCAACGCGGTTGAGCCGACCGGCGCCAGCAAGCGCCACGGCTACGAGATCGTGGCCTTCTGGCGGCCACTGCCCTGGCTGGCGCTCGACGGCAACTACACCGCCAGCCACTCGCGCTACGACAATGGCGACCGCGTTCCCAACGCCTTCGAGAACGCCGCCTCGGCGGGTGCCGCCATCGTGCTCGACCCGTGGGAGGCCAGCATCCGCCTGCGCCATCTCGGCCCCTATCCGCTGGTCGAGGACAACTCGGTGCGCGACCATGGCAGCACCGTCGTCAACGCACGCGCGGCGTGGAAGGGTGGCCACGTCGAGATTTACGGCGAAGTGCTCAACATCTTCGACAGCCGGGACAAGGACATCGCCTACTATTACGAGTCCTACATCCCGTCCTACGACACCGGCGGCCCTGTAGAAGGCCGGTTGAGCCGCGTGGTCGAACCGCGCACGGTGAAAGTAGGCGCGAAGTTCACATTCTGACGAGCATCCGCCGTGGGATGTTCAATCTCGCGGCGGAAAAGCGCGGCGGTCGGCCCCGCCTCTCGGAATGCCGACAATATTCTTTTTCGTAACTGTCCGGGCCCTCGTTGGAATCGGCATCCGAGGACCGCGACGACCTTCGCCGATCCCGCAATCGCCGCCGCCGCTGCAGCGCACTCGTTTCCCAAGGAGCCACCGTATGACCCGACCCTCCGTCATTCCAAGGCTGCGACCACGCATCCTCTTCCTGTTCGCGGCGCTGCTCGGGGCAAACGCCGCCGCATGGGCCTGGGCGTTCAGCGCCTTCCACGGCGACGCGCTGATGCTCGGCACCGCGCTGCTGGCGTGGAGCCTGGGACTGCGCCATGCGGTCGACGCCGACCACATCGCGGCGATCGACAACGTCACCCGCAAGCTCATGCAGGACGGGCAGCGCCCCATTACCGTCGGCCTGTGGTTCGCCATCGGCCACTCGGCGATCGTGCTGATCGCGGCCACCACGATCGCGCTCGCCGCCGGGACGCTCACCGATTTCGAGGCGTTCGGCCAGACCGGAGGGGTGATCGCGACAATCGTCTCGGCGGGCTTCCTGTTCGCCATCGCGATCATGAACCTGGTGATCCTGCAGGGCGTCTGGACCCGTTTCCAGAAGGTCCGTCGCGGCGGCACCTATGCCGAGGAGGACCTCGACATGCTGCTGGCAGGCCGCGGCTTGATGGCACGCATCTTCCGGCCCGTGTTCAAGCTGGTGCGCCGCAGCTGGCACATGGCGCCGCTGGGCTTCCTGTTCGGTCTCGGTTTCGACACCGCCACGGAAGTCGCGATCCTGGGCCTTTCGGGAGCGCACGCGGCGGAAGGCGTTTCGCTGGCGACGCTGCTCGTGTTCCCGATCCTGTTCGCCGTGGGCATGGCGCTGGTCGACACGGCGGACGGCGTCATCATGCTGGGCGCCTACGAGTGGGCCTTCGTGAAGCCGATCCGCAAGCTCTACTACAACATCACCATCACCTCGATCTCGGCTCTGGTGGCGCTGGTCATCGGCTCGATCCAGACGGCGGCGCTGCTGGCCGAGAAGTTCGACCTGAGCGGTGGCCCCTGGACCGCCGCGAGCGCCTTGTCCGAACATTTCAACACGCTCGGGTTCCTCATCATCGGCATATTCGTCAGCTGCTGGCTGGCCAGCTACGCGGTCTACCGATTGGGCGGCTTCGATCGGATCGAGATTGCCGCAATGCCCGTCGTGCCGAGAGAAGACGCTTAATCGCACCACGAGAGCATGGTGACGTCCAGCTTGTCTGGTCGTCAGGTTGATCTCGGGTTGGCGATTACCATGGCTATTGGCAGGCTCGCGTCGACTGAAAGGCTGTCGCCACGAAGGTCTGCCTCCGCCAAATCCCGCCGCTCCGAATGGCGCCATGAACGGCGGCTTCGTCCCACTTCACGGCGTTCTAGACCGAGGCATCTGCCGACCCACCCTTGTCATTCAGCGGTCAATTTCCGCTCACCAGGCCCCGACGGTCTGCTTTCCAACCTTACGTGTCGATCGAGTGGTGCAAGATCGTGGTGATCCGGTTACGATAGCCATTTTGGAATAGGAAGTTCATGAACGGATACGTGCAATTTCAAACTCCGGACGGTGACGCTGTGTCGATAAACGCTGACCGAGTGAACTTCGTGCGGCGTTATAGAAGGGGAAATGATGCCAGCGCGGTTAATTTTGAAAAGGGAAACTATGTCGTCGTGAAGGGCAGTCTTGACGAAGTTACCAAAGTCCTTGCCGGAGCCTGAAGCCTTCCGTCGCCGACCCTTATGAGACGCTCAGCCATCAAAAAGTCATTCCCAACTCCTGCCGGTCGGCTTTCTGTTTCCTAAGACCAATTGTGGCCACCGGCTGACAACCGGCGAGCCTACGTCAGCACGACTTTCAGGCGCGCACCTAGGCTATTCCAGTTGTTAGATCTCAAGAAGGATCCGTCGACCAGATGATGCTTCCGTCCTCGCTACATCGAGCTGTTCCCACGGATCCGACGGGGCGGGCGTTGTCCCTCATCAGAGCCTCCAATCCCGCGACATCGCTTCCCGGCACGCGGGCAATGAAACGCTCCCCGCCGGGCGTGCGTGCGATGATCGTGGCATGCAATGGAACCCCCTTCCGGTCGCAGGGAATGGTGAACGTCTCGATGGTTCCCGTGCCTTCGTACTCGGCCAGAAGCTGTGGAGAATTGCCTCGCCGGGCATCGGCGGCCGCCTGTACGTCGTAGTCCTGCGGGATCGTGCCTTCGGGCAGCGGCTGACGCGCCAGAACGATCGAGTGGCTGTGTGTGGCATAGCCGCCATTGGCGACTATCAGGCCAAACGCTCCGCTTTCCCGCAGCGCCGCAGTCATGCGAGCGGCGGCATGCATCATGCAGTTGCCGATCGGGCCACCACCGAAAGTCAGCCCACCATAAACCGTGGCGGGCTTTTCCAATGGCCACTCAAGCACCCGTCGAGCCAATTTGGGCACGATCGGGAAACACGAATAGAGCTCCAGATGGTCTATATCGCCCGGCGTCACGCCGTTGCGGTCCAATGCCGCCTCGACCGTCGCCTCGATGCTGGGCGAGCGGGAGTATGATGCGCGCAGCAGGAAGTCCTCCCCTTCATGCGCAGCCGCGCCGGCACCGATGTAAACGAGCCGGTCCTCGGGAACGCCCAGTTCCCGGGCCTTGGCGAGGCTGGCGACGATCACCGCTGCGCCCATATTCACTGAGGCGTTCGCGACCATCAGCTTAGTATAAGGGAAACTGACCATTCGGTTTTCCGCCGTCGGTTCGATGATCTCTGCCGCAGTGATCTCCCGTCTGATCCAGGCGCAGGGATTGGCGGCAGCAACGCGGGAGAAACCCTCCCAGATCGTGCCACTTTCCGTCTGCCCTTCAGCAACGGTCTGCCCCCAGGCGGCGCGTGCGGCATTCTCATAAAGCGGATAGACGTCGATCGGGGTCAGCAGGCCGTACTTCTTCGCGAGCGGCAGGGCATTGTCCGCCGCGACTTGCGCAACCGAGGTCTTGGGCGGCTCGCGCCCAGCGGCGATGTCGGCCTGTGCTCGTTTTGCCGCCGTGCGCAGCGCTTCGGCGCCGACGCAGGCCGCCAGCGCGATCTCGCCTGCGCCGATCAGGTTCGCAGCATCGTTGATGAGCTGGATCGGTCCGTCACCGCTGGCCTCGAAAGTCTTGACCAGACGAGCCGGTCTTTCAGGGAGGCGCGCAGCAAGGCTTTCCTGCGGCGCGGGTTCGGGAAAGGAAATCTCGTCTTCCACCCCCAGCCAGTCGAGCATGCCGAGGACCGGCGCGCCGACGTCGGCCTCGGCTGCCTGCAGCGCGGCCAACATAAGCGTAATCGCGTCCATGCCTTCAATGTCGATTTCGGGCCGGTCGAGAACCTCGCCAATGCCGATGAGAACGGGAATGAGGGTGGCGGGATCGAACGCGGTCACAGTCGTCTCCTGAAGTATCGGTAAAACGTCAGCCATGCGGACGGGCGCAGCGGCGCGCGGCATGGGCCAGAACGACGGCGGCCACGGCCGTAAATGCCAGCCCGCCGGTCAGCGCGGTGCGCAGGCGTGTAGCGGGATCGCCCTGCGCCAGATCGCTCATGGCGCCGATCAGCGCGGGGCCAAGGCCATATCCGGCCAGCGTGGAAATCATCACCAGCGCCGAAGCCCCGGTCGCCCGGATCGATGGGGTGATACGCGATTGCGTGACGGCGATGGTCATCGGCCCGACGCTGGTAGACGCGCCGTAGGCCAGCGCGCTCAGGATGCAGAATTGCGTGAAATTCGTTGCATTCAGCGCCGCGATCAGCAGCGCGATGCACAGCACCTGCGCCACCGCCGCAAGGACGAGCGGCGCCGCCGGTGTGCGGGCAGTCAGGCGGTCCGCCAGCGCCCCCCCGGCAATCATCACAGCGGCAGAGATAAACGCTGTGGCCAGCCCCAGCCCGCGCCCCACTTCCGCTTTGTCGAGCGCGAAGGCACGGATCGCATAGCTGGGAGACCACACGACGATGGCGAACAGTTCCACGCTGCCTAGCGCCGAAGCCACCGCGATCCAGCGATAGACCGGATCGCGCAGCAAGGTGCGCAAGGTCTGCCCGATCATCGCAAAGGCATGCGCGGCAGAGCGCGCCATCGGTGCCGGGGCCGCACCGCCCGGCTCCATCGCGCCGCGCAAAGGTTCGCGCACCAGCGCCAGCAGAACCAGCGCCAGCACGAGGCCGGGCGCGGCAGCGGCAGTGAAGGTCAGGCGCCATCCCACCGCCTCGACCAGCATGCCGCCAAGGTACAGGGAAAACAGCGTTCCGGCCGGCACCGCTGCAAAGTAAATCGCGGTCACTGTCGCGCGGCGCTCTGCCGGGTAGAGATCGCCAATCATCGACAGAGAAGCGGGATAGCCCCCCGCCTCGCCCACGGCCACGCCCACGCGCGCCAGCGAAAGCTGCCCGAAACCCTGCGCGGCGCCGCAAAGCCCGGTCATCACGCTCCACGCGGTCAGGCATGCAGCAAGCAGGCGCACGCGGTTGCGGCGATCGGCAAGATAGGCCAGCGGCACACTCATGAACACATAGAGCAGCGCGAAGCTGGTTCCAGACACGAAGCCGATCTGCCAGTCCTCCAGCCTTAGGTCGCGCTGGATATCCGGGGCCAGCAGCGCGATCAGCTGCCGGTCGAGATAGCTGACGAGCGAAATGCAGAACAGGATCGCCAGCGTCGCATGGGCCTTGGCGGTCCCCTTGCCACCGTTGGGCATACACTCTCCGTATTTATTATGCATATAATCATATGGGTGGGGCTTGGACGGGTCAATACGTGCGCCGTCTTCTTGCCTACTCATTGTGATAGGTCTCCCGGAAGGATTGTCATTCTGATTAGTATTATCATTTTAAAACATAAGGATATGCTGATCTAAAATCTCATCTGCGAAATCTGACGTACAAATGACGCTCTTGACGTCTCGTTAAATCTAAACATTATGGCTGAAATAATTAATGCGCTGTCGCACTGACATCGGATGAACCGGTGCCTTGCGAACGGCGAAAATGGGAAGGATGGATCATGATCGCGAACAAGGTATCGCTGTGCGCGCTCGCGTGCGTGCTGGCCTGGCCGGCTACGAGCCATGCACAAGAGCAGTCTGGGGCAGACGGCAGCGAACCGGCAACGCCACTTCCGCAAGAGGCAGCCGAGACTAACACACGGGCAACCGCCAGCCTGCAGGATATCGTTGTAACTGCGCGGCGCCGTTCGGAACCTCTGCAGCGAACCCCGGTAGCGGTATCGGCGATCACGTCTCAGGATATCGAGGCCAAGCAGGCGATCACCATCGTCGATGTCGGCAAGTCCATCCCCAACGTGCGCATCGACGCGCTCGGATCGCAGGGCCGCGCCGGCATGCTTTCAATCCGCGGCGTGAACTATGCCCGCCCCGACATGACCGGCGACCCTTCGGTCGCCTTCTACGTCGATGGCCTTTACCAGACCCGTTCCACACTTAACGTGATGGACCTGTTCGACGTCGAATCCATCGAAGTGCTGCGCGGGCCGCAAGGCACGCTGTTTGGGCGCAATGCCTTTGCAGGTGCGGTCAACATCCAGTCCAAGCGCCCCGACCTCGTCACCGCGCATTACGATGGCGAAGTGCGCATTGGCAATTACGGGCGCCACGAAGTGCGCGCCGCCGTCAGCGTGCCGCTGGTGGCAGACAAGCTGGCGGTGCGCATGTCCGGTTTCTACGGCAAGTCGCACGGCTTCTACAGGCTGTTGAACAAGGACAACGCGCACTTCGGCGGCGATGACAACATGACCGGCAAGGCCACCGTCTTGTGGACCCCGGACGAAAGCTGGAACGTCTTCCTCAAGTACGAACACGTCCGCGATCGCAGTGATCCCACCCCCAACAAGAACAATTCCCTGCCCACCCAGCTGTTGGGCAACATTCCCGGCGATCCGCCGAACATCGATATTGGCGGACGCTACGACGTGAACTTCAACCTGCCGGACGGGCAGAAGAGCTTCGTCGACATGGACGTGGTGGTACTTAACGCGACCAAGCAGACCAGCTTCGGATCGATCAACCTGATCAGCGGCTACCAGAACATCAGCGACGGCCTGATCACCGATCCCGGCAGCGGCAAGATCGCCTATCTCAACAGCTATTTCCGCACCGATGTGAAGGCTTACAGCCAGGAAGCGCGCGCCACCATCGAACTCAGCCGCGCGCTGCAACTGATGACGGGCATCTACTACCAACGCGACGAGGTGGACTACGGCGCGATCACCTATTCCGAATATGCACCGCTGGCCGCCGCCAACGCGCAAGTCGACACCAAGCAGAACCGCGACAGCTGGGCCGTCTTCGCCGAACTGGAAGTGCGCCCGACGGACAGCCTGCGCGTCAATCTGGCGGGCCGTCAGATGTGGGAGGACAAGGACTTCTTTTTCGTGCGCCGCCTGCGCTCGGCGACGATGGACTTTGCCGAATTCCTGCCCAAACCCGCCACCTACAATCGCGTCGATGCAAGCTGGAGCAACTTTTCGCCGAAGATCTCGGTAGACTGGCGCCCGGCGGAAGATGTGATGCTGTATGCCTCGTGGACCAAGGGTTTCAAATCGGGCGGCTTCGCCAGCATCTCCACTACGCTGGCCAATGCCGGCCCGTATGATCCGGAAAAGATTGAGACCTACGAAGTCGGCTTCAAGTCGTTTCTCTTCAACCGCAAGCTGAAGTTCAATCTCACCGGCTTTTGGAACAATATCGATGACCTGCAGCGGCAGGTGAACTTCACCGAAAACGGGGTGAACAACAATCTGGTATTCAACGCCGCATCGGCAGTCACCCGCGGCTTCGAGGCCGAGATCGAGGCCCGGCCTGTACCTGAACTGCGCCTGCGCGGCGCGGCGGGCTTCACGGATGCCTATTACAAAAGCTTCTGCGCCGCCTTTGGCCTGCCCGGAACCGCCTGTAACGATGGCGGCAACAACGGCGCAGGCACGCCCGGCGCGGTCGATAACAGCGCCCTCAAGCTCTACAATGCGCCCAGATGGCAGTTCTCGGGCGGGGCCAGCTACCGCATTGACCTGGGCAGCCCTGGCAGCGTCACGCTTAATTCCGACGTCAGCTATACGGCGGCGCTCTATACCACGGACAACAACCTGCGCAGCCGCCGCGGGCCGATGACGCTGGTGGACGGCAGCATCCAGTGGACATCTGCGGACGATCGCTTCTACGCCAGCGCCTACGTCCAGAACGTCTTCAACAAGATCGGGCTGCAGCAGCAGATTAGCGCGGGCAACACTCTCACCGTGCTCAACTACACACCGCCGCGTCGGTACGGCGCCTCTCTGGGGTTCAGGTTCTGATGACGACCAAGCACAAGGAATATCCGAAGGACGAAAGTGGATTGGGGCTGAACTTCGGCACTTACGAAGAGGCGCTGGAGTGGATTGGCCGTTCCACCGAGCCCACCGAAGGCGAGTTCGCGGTGAACGTGCCGATGATCCGCTACTACTGCTCGGCCATAGAGGATGCGAACGCCAGCTACTGGGACGCCGATTTTGCTCAGGACAACTGGGGCGGGCCGGTGGCCCCTCCGGGCATGCTGCAGACCTGGACCATCCCGATGCAGTGGAAGCCGGAAGGCCGCAGTACCGTATCGGTCATGGCCGCCAAAGTTCCGCTGCCGGGCGACAAGCCGATCAACGTCACCACCGACTTCGAGTTCTTCGAACCGGTGCGCGAGGGCGACCGGCTGACGATGACCGACCGGCTCGTCGCGATTTCGGAAGAGAAGACTACCCGCGTCGGTACCGGGCACTTCATCACGTCCATCACCGAATACCGCAATCAGGCCGGATCCCTGCTGGCGCGCAGCACCAACACCCTGTTTCGTTACAAAAGCGAGGACTGAGATGACCTCAACCCAACTTTACGCCGGAGACGTCACCACCGGGACCGCCGTGCCCGTCTGCACGATGGACGTCACGTACAAGACCGCGATCCTGCATGTCGCGGCAGGCTGGGACTACATGCCCGGCCATCACGAACCCGCCTATGCGATCGCGCAAGGGACCGATACGATCTATCTCAACACCCTGTTCCACCAGAGCTTCGTGGACCGCACGCTGACCGACTGGGCGGGCCCGCGCACATTCCTCACCCGCCGCAAGATTTCCATGCGCGACCAAATCTATCCTGGCGACCGGATAGAAGGCCATGCGCGGGTTCTGGCGTTGCGGACCGAAGAGGCCGGCGCAACGCTGGTCGATCTTTCCGTGATCATCCGCACCCCGCGCGCCGATGCCTGTATCGCAGAGTGCACTATCCGCCTGCCGGAACGGTCATGAACGCGGTCCCCGCCGCACCGCTTTCCGCCGCTGCCCTGTGCGGGCGTTTAGCGCGCAGCCACCCGCGCGAGATCGCCCTGCTGGAGGGCGAGCGCAGTTGCACGTTCGCCGAACTGGATGCCCGCTCGGACCATCTGGCCGCCGCCCTGCTCGATGCCGGTATCCGACCCGGCGAGCGCGTGGCGATGCTGATGCACAGCGGTATCGCGCTGCTGGAAATCTACTTCGCCGCTGCCAAGGCGCGGGCGATCGCCCTGCCGCTAAACTGGCGGCTTGCTCCGGCGGAACTAGGATGGATCGTCACGGACGCGGCCCCGGCGCTGCTGTTTCTTTCCGCTGAACTGACCGGGCTTGCCGATGGCTTCGAATGCCAGGTCCCGCGCATCTTGGTGGCGCAGGACACCGCGCAGGATGACTACGAAAGCTTCCTTGCCGGTGGCCGCGCCGCGTTGCCGCAGGTGGCGGAGGACGACACCTGGATCATGCTCTACACCAGCGGCACGACCGGGCGGCCCAAGGGCTGCCTGCTCGACCAGAAGGGGCAGGTCATCTCCGCCATGGCCTCGGCCCTGCAATGGCGCGCGCGGCCCGGCGACCGGGTGCTGATGGCGCTGCCGCTGTTCCATGTTGGCGGGCTGGGCATCCTGTTCGCGCATCTGGTGGTCGGGGCGACGGTAGTGATCGCGCCGCGCCATTTCTCTGCCATCGATGCGCTGGAATTGCTACACACCCACAAGTGTACCCGTTCGGCAATCGCGCCGCAGCTCTACCTCCCCCTGGTGGAGGCACAAAGGATGCGCCAGCTTCCCTTGTGCCTCCAGCTTTTGTCCATGGGCGGCGGCATGCACCCGCCAGAAGAGATCGCCGCAGTGCGCGATGCGCTGGGGGCCGACATTCTACTGGGCTACGGGCAAACCGAATGCGGCAACTTCGTAAGCTATCTCTCGGCGGACGAACAGATGGCGCACCCGCGTTCGTGCGGGCGTCCCATGGCGCATCTCGATGTGATGATCGCGGACGAAAAGGGCGCGCCTGTCGAACCCGGCGGCAGCGGGGAACTGCTGGTGCGTGGTGCTAGCACCCTGCGCGGCTACTGGCACCAGCCCGAGGCGAGCGCCGTCACTCTGCAGGAGGGCTGGGTTCATACCGGCGATCTGTTCTCGGTCGACGAAGAGGGTTTCCTGACGCTGCTGGGGCGTCTGAAGGAACTCATCAAGACCGGCGGCGAGAACGTCTATCCCAAGGAAGTCGAGCTGGCCCTGCGCGAACATCCCGCCATTGCCGACTGCAGCGTGTTCGGCGTCCCCCACGCCCATTGGGGCGAGGCGGTGAAGGCTGCCGTGGTCGTTCAGGAAGGCGCCGCCCTTACTGCCGCAGACGTGGTCGCTTGGTGCCGCCAGCGCATCGCTGGCTACAAACGGCCCCGGTATGTGGAATTTCTGGGCGCTTTACCGCGCAGCGACACCGGCAAGCTGCTCATGCGCGAGCTACGGGAGCGGGCGGTGACGCAGGATCAGGAAACCGCATAGTTTTTCCTGTTGCTGCCCGCCTTGGGGGACTATCGGATTGCGATCACAAGGTGGAATTGAAGACGCACAGATGCCCAAGGTCGTGGATCATCGCGAACGCCGCAGGGAGTTGGCAAACGCAACTTCCGCCCTGATCGCAGAAGAGGGCGTGGACGCGGTGACGATCCGCTCCATCGCCGACCGGCTTGAATACAGCACCGGCATCGTTCAGCATTACTTCTCGAGTAAGCGCCAGTTGCTACTATACACGCTACGGGTTGAAGGTGCGCTTTCGCAGCGCCGGGTCGAAGCGGCAGTGGTCAACGATCCCGGCGATCTGCTGGGCCTGCTAAGCGCATTGATGCCGCTCGACGAAGCGCGCTCCAAGGCTTGGAAGGTATGGCTGGCGTACTGGGCGACTGCCGCGCTCGACGCCGACGTGGCGCTCGAACAGCGCCGCATGTTTGATACGCTGCGGCTGCGTATAAGACATGTCCTGCGGGTCCACGATGCCCATCCGCAACTAAAGCCGGGCATCGATCCCGAACTCGTAGCGCGGCGCCTGTTGTCAATTTGCCACGGCATCGGGATGGAGGCGGTCTGCCATCCCGACGATTGGCCACAAAGCATGCAACATGCTGCAATCGTACAAGAAATCACCGATCTCACGGGCCTGCCAACCCAGAATATTTAAAATTTCCGTCGCATTTTTTATTCTTCTTGTTGGCTAATGCCGCCACCTGACTGGCGTCGAAATTCATAGCGGTCGATAGTAATAGGCTTTGGCCTAGACAACGGCTGACCATCTCAATTGGAAACGAAAGAACAGAGCGAGCTAATCCGCTGCGCTTTCGACCGACTCCGGTCGCTCGGCCGCCGGTTTTAGCTCCTCAGGTGCAGACGGTCTGCTATTTCAGCAGCTATCAACAACGTAGGGTCATTCGTGCCCCACGCCGGCGACGTCAAATCGCGCTTAAGCTGCCGCTGGATGATTACCGGGGTGGACTAGAGCCCGGCCTCGAGTCTGCGACCTGCACTTAAACAGGCAGTTTTCAGGACCGGCAAACGTCAATTCGCATCGGATTCCTGTCCGTCGCGCTTTCCTACGTCGTCAAGTTCGATCGCCTTATTTGCAGCGATTTTGGCACTCTCGGCCTTCAGCGGACGAGAAACCGGACACACCTCCTGGGCATAAGTGTTGAGCGTGTTGAGCAGGTTGTCTGGGACAAGCTTGTAGAACACAAACTGCCCCCGCTTTTCGCTGCTGACCAGTCCGGCATTCTCCAGCACGGCCAGATGCTGGGACACTGCAGGCTTCGACATCTCGAAGCGCGAGGCGATATCACCGGCGCTGAGTTCGGCATGGCTCAGGTACGCAAGGATTTTGCGCCGCGGGGTGGAGGCCAGGGCTTCGAACACTTTCTGCATAGGGCTTATTTAAGGAATGAGCTAATCACTTGACAAGGGTTTTCTAGTAATTAAGCAATGAACTAATTACCTCGGAGGTTGAGATGCCCGACGTGTTCCCCAGCCAACCCCCATCCGCGTCGCTAGAAACGACGGTGAACAGCCTGATCGAAATCGCCGGCTGCAGTCCGGTCGAGGGCAAGGTTCGATGGGATCCAGTCCATTCGACCTGGCACGGGAGCATGATGGTGATCTCGCTCGTGCTGGCCCCTGTCTTCATCAGTTGGTCGGCCCTAGGCGTGTTCCTTGTGCTGACGGGCGCATCGCTGCTGCTGGGGCACAGCATCGGCTTCCATCGCCTTATGATCCATCGCAGTTTCGCGTGCCCGCTCTGGCTGGAGCGGGCTTTGGTGTGGATCGGCACGCTGGTCGGCATGAGTGGGCCGTTCTGGATGATCCGCACGCATGACCTGAGGGACTGGGCGCAGCGGCAGAGGGAATGTCACGACTATCTTGCGCACCGGCGTCCGATGCTGATCGACGCCTGGTGGCAACTCCATTGCCGTCTCGAACTGGCGAATCCTCCCGCGTTCGATCTCGGGCGGGCCGGGAGGGATCGCTTCTATCGCTTGCTGGAGCGGACCTGGATGGTGCAGCAGGTTCCGGTGGGCATAGCCCTGTATCTCGCAGGAGGTTTGCCTTGGGTGATATGGGGCATGTGCGTCCGGGTGAGCGTGTGCGTGACCGGCCACTGGTTCGTCGGCCACCTCGCGCATCGGCGCGGGCCGCAGTCGTGGCTCGTGGAAACCGCAGGCGTACAGGCTCACGACGTTCCCTGGGCTGCGATCCCGACCATGGGCGAGGCGTGGCACAACAATCACCATGCTTTCCCTGGGTCGGCGCGGATCGGCCTTTACCCGGGGCAAAGCGACTGGGGCTATCAAGTGATCGCGATGCTGGAGAAACTCGGGTTCGTCTGGGACGTGGTCACTCCCGAAACCATGGCGCCGCGCAAGGAACTGCGGCCGGCGATGTCGCAGGATCGGCCCGAAAGCCGGTTCTCCCAAGCGGCGAGGGCCTGAGCCATGCGCAAGCTCTTTTCCTTCGAGGGGTGTGTTTCACCGCTGGTCTATGCTTTGGCCGCGCCGGTGCTTTTGCTGTCGCAGAACCTCGTGGTGGCGCTCTGCTATCGCTGGCGAGGCGTGGCACTACAGGTCGATGCGTGGTTCTGGCTCCTGCCGCTACGCCATCTTGCACGAATGCCGGGAGTGACGGCCACGCAGGCCGCGACGGTATTCGCGCTGGCGTTCGTGACCGCCTGGGGCTTGGCGGCTCTTTCATTTCGCCGCGCGAACTGGTCCGGGCGCGGCCATAAGCTGAGCTTGTTTGCCGTCTTTCCGGTGCTCCAGATCGTCGTCGTCATGTTGCTAGGCGCAATGCCGCGCCGGCACAGTGAGCCGGAGGGGGGGCGAGGCGGCGCGGTGGATCTGGCCGATGTTCTGCAGGGCGTGCTAGCGGGCATAGCGATCATCGTCACCGCCGTGCTGATCTCGGCCTTGACGCTTGGCGCTTATGGCTGGGGCCTTTTTGTTGCGACGCCCTTCGTGGTCGGAATGACGACCGGCTATATCGTGAACCGGCGGACCCCGCAGACCGGGGCGCGGACCATGGCGCATGTTCTCGCAGCCGGGGCCTTGGGCGGGCTCGCCTTGCTCATGTTCGCGCTGGAGGGTTTCATGTGCATCGCCTTGGTCGCGCCGCTCGGTCTTGCCGCCGCCGCGCTCGGAGGCGCCTTCGGCCGGGCCATCGCCCTGTTCGGGCATCATAGCAACAGACCGCTGATGTCCGTCGCCATACTTCCGGCCTTGTTCGCGCTCGAAGCTAGCATGCCGCCCGCGCCCCCCATCGACACAGTCGAGAGCATCGACATCGCCGCTGCGCCGGAGGCGGTGTGGCAGGCGATCACCAGTGAGGCACCCATCGGCCTGTCACCCGGCCTCCCTGCACTTGCGGGGCTGGCCTACCCGGTCCGCAGCAGTCTCGAGGGCGAAGGCGTCGGCGCTACGCGCCGCGGCGTTTTTTCGACCGGGACCGCGGTGGAGCGCGTGACCGAATGGAAACCCGGCCGCGTGCTGGCGTTCACCGTCCTTTCGCAGCCCCCGGCGATGAAAGAGATGAGCCCCTATCGCCACCTCAACACCCCGCACCTGACCGGGTATGTCGTCACCGGTGACACGAGATACGTGCTTTTGCCCCTACGCAATGGCGGCACGAGGCTCACGCTGAAAGCGCAGACCGTGCTGCGCATCGATCCGATCGCCTATTGGGAGCCGATCGCCCGCATCGCGTTCCACTTAAACGTTCGCCGAGTACTCAACAGCGCCAAAATAGAGGCCGAGGGACAACGCGTTGAATGAGCGAACGTTCGTTGGCAGGAAGGCGACTTTGAGGCCCGAACGATGGTATCGGCGGCTCGCGACCAACTCACGCCGTGCCGGCGAGGCCCTAGGAATGTCAGCTCACGCCGTAACCGGTCATCTTAGGGTCAAACAGCGGTCCGGCAGGTACGCGCCCATAGTCGCCGCTCAGCGACGTCGTTTCGTTGCTCTGAAGCGGTCATTCCTTCAGGTTGGGCCGTCCCGTCTGATGGGGGAAAAGCTGCCAGTCGGCGACCGCCCCTTTGCGGTCGTTCCGAACATCGGATAAGGAGCGGTTGGTCCTGACACGGTCGGCGTGCGCGGCAGGTTTCATCCAGTCGTCTTGGCGGGTTCGAGTCCCGCCCGTGGGCCCAAGCTGTGAACCGCAAAATTTCTGCACGACACGAAATCGAGCCGTGCCCGAAACGCCCCATCCTCGTCATTCGAGTGGCTTGCTGAATTACCCGAAAGCGGCCAACATCACGCACACGGTTCGCCGCAGGTGAGTGAGATGAAAGCAGCATTCTGGCGGTTCGCGCACAAACACTATCACAGTAAATCGCTGTCGAGCCTGACAGACATCGCAGCGCTAACGTGGACGCTGTTTTTCGTTCTCGTTTACAGCACTGCCCTGCTGGCGGGTTGGTCGCCAAATGTGTCAGAAGCGATGGTAGGGGTCAGTCTAATTGGCGTACCGCTGACGTTCGGCATCGCGCATCGACGTATCCGGCTTGAAGCGTCTAAGGGACCGACTGCTCTTTATCGTAAGAGAATGGAGACAAATCGGTAGGTCCGATCATTGCGCCGCGATGCTCAAAGAACCCATTCCGCTTTCCACCCATGTCGGACATTTGTCTTTCTTGCACTGTGGCCTGAAAGAAGACACAACCAAGCGAAATTAACGGCGTGAGAAGCCAATGGTTTATGTATTTTCCTATATTGAAGAAGTCGGGGATGGCTTTCCGCCGATGTGTGACATGACCTTTCAAATCATCGAAAAGGAATACGATGAAGCTAGGTCGTGCTGGCAATTAGCGTTCCGCGCGGATGCACCCCCATATGGGCCTGTGGGATTTCGAGCGACAATTCCGAACGCAGGATGGCGTGAGCAAGTCGATGGGGATGGTGAAGATGCATTTCACAGCTTTTGGGGGGCGGTCACTCTTCATTCGCGCGGCGTCGAAAGTGATCGGCTGTTAGGCCTTCTAGCAAAGCAATATGGCATCTTAGCGCCGCAAAAGGCGAGTAGCCTGCTTTGGAGAATGCTAAGAAAGAAAAGCGATGCAATTGAGCAGGGGTGGAGCTTTGCAAATAGCATCGAATGCTTTGCCGTCGGCATCAACTCAAATCCAGCGTTGATCGCCGATAACGTTATTCACATGAAGCTCTTCTTAGAGGATGGTGCCAAAGGCGGACGATTTGCGGAAGTGTTCTTCAATATTGATATGCCCGAGGGGATCGCAGCGTTAAACGAGAAAGACCAAGATTATCGCGTAGACTTTGTTCATTGGCTGTCACTTTCGGGAGACGTCAATGCAAATCCGTACCAATGAGGGTGGCATACTCGACTGCGAGTTGAAGTCCGCTATCGCCTAACGCGAAATCTGAACCTGCCCGTCCCTTTTCCACCCTTTATCGCCCTTAATAGCGTTTATTCCGTGTCCTTGCTTCCGAATACGCGGTGGATCGCTTCCCAGAATAACGCCGTGCCCATTACTCCCGCTGCCGCAAGGCGTTGGCCATCAAGCAGCAACCAACCTGCCAATGTGAGGGTGCAAACCCAAAGCGCGATAATCCATGGCTTCGTCATAGGTCCGGGACTACAGCGAATTGCGTCAGCTTACCACCATGCGTCGCTCAACAGCGGACCATCTCCTTTCCACCCGTTTTCGCCATTCAGGAGGCAAAGCGCCGCGCTCCATAGCCGCCTGTTCAGTGCTCGCCGCGTGCGAAGAAGACCGGCCTGACCGGACACGCCCCTAAGCAGTCGTTGGCGCTGAATATCTCGCCTATTTGCGCTCTTTATCCGAGCTAGGCCTACCGACACCAGGGCATTCATAGTCTTCAAGCCGATCAACGTTTCCGCCGTTTCGAAGGGATGCCATGCCGCCCGCACAGGCAGTGCCCGCGCGCTTCCCGTTCTCAGTCATTCTACGGATGGTGTCCTCGAAGCGTTTTTGACGAGTTGGACACACGGCAGTGATGGGGTGCGCACCCCGAGTCGCGCTCCAAACCGTATAACAATCATCGTCAGGATTGCGTGACGGTACCGGAGCGCCCCCAGCCAACAAAACAACAAGTAATAGCATGCTCAGCTTTTCGCCCCGGTCATCGAGGCCTACGCTAACACCGAAATGGCGGTTTGCCATCCTGAAGCCGCTAATATGCGGCATTCCAGTGCCGCCCCATAGCGGACCTGCCTCATGCATTTTAAGATGCGGCTATGAGCAATCGGGGCCTGATCTTTAGTGCGATGCTGGCAGCATATTCTAGCCCTGCCATGGCCTGTTCGCCGCCCGATCAGGTTACTGTGAAAACTGACGATCAATTTTTCCGCATCACCAAGATTCGAATTGAAAGCAGCGATGCTATCGTCGATGGCACCATCGCTCGCAGCAACAGCGGCGAAGTCTCCCTAAAGCCGTCGAAAATCTGGAAGGGTGCTCCTCGGCGCTATTATGCTATTGCAAACGATCGTTGCGGCATCTTTTTGCCAGATAGCGGCCAGAGCGTTCGCGTTATTTTAAAACGTTTAGGGAATAAATGGTTAGGCATCCAGCCAGTTACTGGCGACGGTAAAGTCACATTCAATTTTGACGGCATTGTTGATGGTTACTTGCGAAACGTGCGTCCAAAGAATTTCAAGAGTGTGGGACCGATTCTACCTCCCATGCCCTGAACGCGCTGATCGGCAATTTTGGGTGGTGAGCGGACATTGCCCGAGAGCTTAAATCAGGGCAGCTTGGCGGAATGAAGCACCAAGAAGCCGATTTCATTGTCGAGGTCACATCAGATGACGAGATCATTTGCCGAGCGCCGAAGCAAGTGGAACAGCGCATCAGGATGGCTGACATTGCCGCAGTATATGTGGAGACAAATGACACCGGCCCGTGGGGCGCGGACGTGTGGTGGTTGCTGCACGATAACACCGGGCAAACGCAGGTTGCATTCCCGCAGCTAGCGACCGGGGAGGATGCGGCGCTCGAACGTTTGCGACAACTCCCCGGATTTGAAGTGCGAGGGATGAACTCGGGCGAGAACGGCCAGTTCATGTGCTGGCCACCTTCTTCGTCCTGAATGTCCGGCTTGGGGCGTGGCCGGAACGGCGCGTTTTGGCGCTTTGGTATGGGTGCCGGTCACGGCGATCGCTAGCTGGCATCACTCAAAAACTGTCGCGGAAGGACGTGGGGCTCTCTGGGTGCGCGACATCCACCAGCCTAGCGGCGCAGCCGAGATAACGCTCAGTAGAATTTGACAGCCGAACGGGACTAGGAATTCATCCGGGTCCAGCGTCAGGATCAGCGAAAAGGCGTTACGTAGTGAGGCGAGCAAAAAAGCAGTGATGCCGATGACGGGTGCCGTTGAAGCCAAAATGGAGATCAAAGCGCGCCTCGCATGAGTCCATTCAGACTTCCACCGGTTAAGGCCGAATGCGGTCAAAATTGTAATGATGATGCCCGCAATACACCATATTACCGTGAAATCATTGACCATAGCTTTTATTGCTTCACCTCCGCCGGGGATACAAGATCGTTCAGCCGCGCGGGCGAATGGCAACTTTGGGGCGCGCTTCGAGAACAGCGGATACGACGGCGCCCCATCCTGGAAGGCGACAGGCAGCTATCCGCTCCTCTTGCCCGGTGAGCGGCCATTCCGCAATCGGCCATTCGCGAATAAGCAATCGGGAACATATTCGGGGAAAACGGCTACTTCCTTGCCGTCCAGCGCGCCTTGCGACCGTCAACTGTACCGACCATCCTTCCTTATCGGTAAAGCCGTCCGTTGCTGGTGGGCGGTTTCCTATTAGGATCAAGGGGGTTGCGGCTTCCCCACGCCTATCATAACCCGTTCTGTATGACGAATTTCAGTCCCCTCAAACCGGCTCCTATCGGCGCGTTAGCAGTATGCTGGTTCATCGGTATCATCGTCGGTAAACCAGGACTGTGGTTTCCGCTCGGCTTTCTAGCGATGGTCGTGGTTGCGATGGTGCAGTCTCGGCAAGGCCCGCCTCGGCCATAGCGAACCGCTGCTTCGTCCCACGCATCTGGTATCAGCGGTCTTTGGCGGTGCCACCCGCAGCTTTCCCATTCCCGATCCCAAACGGGACGATCGCGGCCAGCGCGGTTCGACTGGTTCGGTCGTAAACGTATACCCCGTTCGATGACCGCTTACCATGAGCGGGCGGCAGAAAGCAGCCCGTCGCAAAACCACCCATTCCGGCCCCTCTGGACGCCGATGGACGCGCTCCATAGGGGTCTGTCCGGTTTCCGCCGCTTCCGAAGAAAAATAGCCTGACCGGAGACGCCCCAATTGCGGACGTGCCGGATGTCGGGCATCCTTCGCTAATGACCGCCAACCGCAATTTTCTTATCAATGCTCTCCGCCGTGTCTTGGAAGGCGGCGATATCGATAACGCAGAGCTTGATGCTGCTGTGCCGAACCCCCTCGCGCTTGATCGCGATGAGAAGAATGCGTGGGAGGAATTGAGCCATTGGGCGGATGATAGCGACGTCCGTGCGAGAGACGCTCGATATACCACGCACAAGCGCGACCGCATGCGTGATCGCCTCGCCGCGCTAAACGTGGGCGGCAGGTAACCACCCTTCTTCGCCGATCAGCGACGTTCCGGACGCGCCCTCAAAGCGGACATTCACATCTTGCATGGCGGGCTTCTTAGAGGATATTATGCCTACGTTCCCCTTCGCGGTTGAGGCTAGTCGTATGAATGATCCACGGCTTTGGTTCGGCCCCAAGCGCTTGGGATTCGGCATCACCCCAAGAACCCGCGAAGGCTGGCTCATAACCCTTGCCCTCGTCCTCGCCGTAATTACCGCGAAGCAGATGATGTGATCCGATCCTGAGGTTCATTGCGGCCCCCATCCGAAGCTGACGTCGATTACCGGCAACTAAGCTGTTTCGTGTGCCTGCAGGAGAGCGGACCGGCAGCTTTCCACCCTATTTCGCCATTCCGTAGGGGTGAGCGCCGGGCTCTATAGCGGCCCGTCCGATGCTCGCCGCACGCGAAGAAAACCGGCCTGACCGAACACGCCCCGTTGCCGCCGTTCCGGTCTAACGATAAGCAGATCGATTTCTCAGTCGTGCCGGGAGGTTTGACACAGCGAGGAGATCAACCGGGGCTCTGAGAAGTGCAAAAGGGTTTCTCCCGCCCTCCCGGCACCAAACGCCCCGTTGCAGACATAGGCTTTGATCAGAAACTGCTTTTATAAGCGTTCAGCACCCGAATATTTGAGAATTCGAAATAATACACCGTGTCGGTGACATACAATGGATGATATCGTAAAAAATAGCGTCCTTTGAATTTTACAGCGCCAGTACTTTTAATTGTTCGTACGCCAATTCTACTATCAATACGATGACCGCAAAGAGCGATAAGGCCGTTAAGTTTTGAAAAACTAGAAGGGAGAGGGGTGAAATCCTCTTTATTTGGCATAAATCTGTTCTCAATAAATAGATTATCGTGCTGAGAGAATTTACTTGGAAAGCTCTCGCAAGTTTTTTGTGAGCACCCCGCTATAGAAAATACAATGAAAGCAGAGGTCAGAAGTCGCAAAGATGGGCATTGAATTTTCATTGCCTTACGATGCCACGTAGCTTTCATTCGAGCAATGTCAGCTTCCCACCCGTTTTCGCCATTCAGGAGGCAAAGCGCCGCGCTCCATAGCCGCCTGTCCGGTGCTCGCCGCGTGCGAAGAAGACCGGCCTGACCGGACACGCCCCAGGATTGCCACTAATGAGCGAAAGCTCAGCGCCCGCTAGCGGTCATATATAGTGTTGGGCTGACGGAAGTCTCTTGGGCGCGCTCTGCCGATGAGTTTATCTAATTCATGCTCAAATTCAGCGCAGTCATCGAGCAAAAGCCCGTTCTTGCTTTGGCTTGCCGAAAAGAAAATAGATCCGCCGTCCAAAACTATTCGTAAGCGATTACCCTTCTGCCACAGCCCTATATCGCACATGGTTTCGGTTTGCATGACGAACAAATTTTTATGGACACCCTTCCACACTTTTAACGACCGTAGAACTGCCCCGTTACCGGCATCATCCCCCGACGCTATTACTTCAACGTCGGCGATGATCGACGCTGACTGATACGCTTTTTGAGCCAACGCGCGGATTTCAGATTTCGAAGGCTCCAGATTTGCTGGACTGCAACCTAAAGCGGCACTGGCTGGCAGCAGGCAGGCAAAGGAGAATAGCGACATGGCAAGGCGTATCATACGTCATTATCACCACAGTATAGTGTTGACGCAACAGTCTGCCTTACTGCGGTGGCTGCCGAAACCCGATGGTCCTCTTTCCACCAAAAAGCGCCAATCGGCGACATTCCAGACACGCCCCATTGCGGACATTAAAGGGAGCCTAATCTTGTTCCCGCTGGCGTACTAAATCCGCCAGTTTGTCACATGCTTCTCGCAAGGAAGCATCAGCAATCTGATTTGCGCGAGGCAACAGACCATCCAATATTTCCAAAGCTAAATTAGGGTCTTCTGACCGCAGCGCAAAGTCGGCGATACCCTCAAGAATGTCAGCGCCGCCTGTCTGTTGCTGCCACGGTGTGCTCAACAGCAACCAAGCCTTCTCATATTCGCCAATTGCATCACGGTAATTGGATTGATTGAAGCCGAGGTAGTCACCATCACTCAAGAAATGCCCCATAGCTTCCCACTTTTGGAAGCCAAGCTCAGACTTCATCCGAGAACGATCTTCGTCTGACCACAGTTTTTCCATGGCAGGAACTTACTACCTCAGTCTCGTGTCCGCTACCCACCACTTCGCGCCCTTGCGGGACGATTTTGCGAGAATGGCAGCATCCGCCCCCTTGCGGACATTGAGCACGTGGAGCACTAGTTGGCTATGCGGCCAGTCTTGCTTCTCTCATTTGCGGCATCAATGTTCGGACATAGTGGGGAAGTGCAGGCCGCCTCACGGCTTAAAACTGAAGATCAGGCAGCACTTTGCGCCGTCAGTGCCATAGCGCTGGCGACTCTCGGTTCTATCCGCTCAAGCCGCGACGCCGATCTGCGTGAGCGCGCCGATGGAATCCTGGAGAAGGCTGGCGGATACAGCGTGTTACCGAAAAAAATACGGTGCGAGGATCACTGGGTTCAGCTTTCACCTCGTCGCTACGGCACGTACATGGACGCATTCCAATTGTCGTCTAATCGCCGAGAGATTTTAATTTCCGGTGGGTATCAAGCCGGACCGTTGGAAGGTGCAGACGGCTTCTGCCTGTTCCGATTGGACGATGAAGAATGGCATCTTGTAGGTTGCCAAGTTCTCGGGGTTTCTTAGCCGTCCGATTTTGGTCTGCAATCCACCCATCATAGCCGCTAACGCTGCTGATCTGCACTGCCTGGAAACAGTCGGGCAGCTTTACTCCGCCAAGCGATGCGACCGGCGATCCGGAACGGCGAAAAAGGGTGGTGAGCGGACTAAAACTGCTTGGGCGACCAGCGCCTCAACGCGGACCCGCAAACAAGCGCGGTTCCGAAAATCATCAAACCGAGCGAGATTTGACCGAGCATTGCAGCGTTGCCAGTGAGAGATATGCTACAATCGAAGACGCAGGCGGGAGGCCCGTCTGGATCGTTCTGCCTGCGCGCGTTTTCGGCGACCCAATTCACCGTCGTGAGGTAGTTTATATGTTCCCGGGCGAGGAAACCGACGACCTGAAGAACCACGCCAAGCCATAAACGCGAATGGACCACTTGCTCAATACTCGCTCTGTCGTGGCCTATCATCCCGCTTTAAACTTTTGGACGCAATGTATGCAACGGGGCGTGAACGGAATTTCGCGGATCGGCAACGTATGGTGAAAAACGGACTTAGGACATGATCTTTAGGACCGATCAACGAAGAGGGCGTAATGCGAGCTTGGGCAAAAAGTGCATCGGTCTACGCGATCATGGTTATTCTAGGGGCCGTAATTGGTCCAATCTTGTTCGCAATCTGCGCCGCAGCGATGCCCGGCCGCAGCCTTCTTGGCGACGAACACACAGAAGCAAAACGCCTTTTGAGCGCCTACCAGTCCAAACTGCCGCCGCCTGAGTTACTTACCATTGCGGCCTTTCGCAAAGATGGATTAGAATGCGGGTACGAGAGTAAAAAGATATTTCCTGATGCAGGTGCGCAATTTCTCATCAGTGGGAAGCAGAGAAAATTTACCGATTACGCGGGATACGTCGTTCTTGACAATTGGCGCAATAGTTCAAGAGTTGCCGAGTGGATTAGCGCTTTAACCTACCAAATAGAAGATGACATGAGCCGTTTCAAAATCGGCTTTCTCCGCCGATGCATAGAATATACCGCCATTTCCAAAGCGTGCATGAGCCGGGTCGGGGTGTATAGCGATAAAGTGGCGCGCTTTAAGCATGGTCGCGAGCCTTGGCCGCTGGATGGGTTTGGCGTGGAAGACCAGATTGTTTGTACTTATGTGGATGGGGTCGCAGCAAAGCATGGATTGACCCCCGTCAAACGTCGCGAAGATTATTAGTCCGCTATGGGGCGTCTGCTGACCGGCAGGAAATGTCCTTCGTCGGCGATGTGCCACACCGAAGGCGACTGGCAGCTATCTGCCGATCTGAGCCGGTGAGCCGTCATTCCGCTACCGGCCAGGGATGTCATGCCGGAGCCCGCGATCGCGCGCCGCAGGAATGTCCAGTGTCAGTTACGAAGCTGCCGTTCGCGGAGGCGCAGCGAACAGCGGCTTTGTCCCAGGCCCTGCCTTCTGACATCGAAGGTCGGTTCAACAGGTGGAGGCAACACTTCAATCTTTTTCGGAAGATGGAATGTCGCGATGAAGCAATGTCGTCGGATATATTTCCGGACATCCAGCGGTCGGAAATATGGGATCGTTGGCAGCGCGGAGAGCCGATGAGTTCGATTGAACGAAGGTTCGATCACGAGCCATCGTCGTTATTTTTGGTGATTTCGCCGACCAGCGGTATCCGGCCTGCCGATCGCAAGCGCGGCAGCCTTGCGTTAAGCCTTGCAGAGCGGGAGGAAATATCGCGAAGCCTGAGTGTCAGCGAGCCCTGGCAGACGCTACTCAACTGACCCCGCGCATGGGCAGTAGGCGGGGAGTCGGCGGCTTTCATCCTGTCGAAAGACGCCAAAACGCCGAGCATCAAAGGCTTCGCCAGCGACGGCAAACCGTTCTCGCATTTCTGGGTCGAAACTCCGGATCGGCTAATCGACGTGAGCACATACCCGCGTGACTTTGCCGAGCGTACATTCCGCCAGCTTGAAGGCTTTGGCTCCTACGGGTTTCCCGAGAGCCACGCGGCAAGCTTCGCCAAGATTTCCTACGCGTCGAGCTGGATGAAGTATCATCATCCGGACGTGTTCTGCGCGGCGCTGATGAATGCGCAGCCGATGGGCTTTTACGCGCCAGCGCAGATCGTCGGAGACGCCAGGCAGCACGGTGTGGAAGTGCGTCCGCCCTGCATCAACGCAAGCCGCTGGGACTGCACGCTGGAAACCACAGGCAAACGCTACCTCGCAGTGCGCCTTGGCCTCAAGCAGGTCCGCGGTCTGTCCAATGCCGACGGCGCGGCGATCGTCGGTGCGCGCAGCACCACGCCGTTCGAGTCCGTCGAGGATGTCTGGCGCCGGTCCGGCGTGCAGCGTGCAGCGATCGAGAAGCTGGCCGATGCTGATGCGTTTCACGCCTTTGGCGCGAACCGTCGGCAAGGTTTGTGGAAGGTAAGGGGCCTTGGTGAGGTGCCTTTGCCGCTGTTCGCAGCGGCCGACCGCGCCGCGCAGGCGATCAGCGCGGAAGGGATAGAACCCGAGGTCGCGCTGCGCCCGTTGACCGATGGGCGCGAGGTGATCGAGGACTATCGCTCCCTTCAGCTTTCCCTCCGGGCTCACCCGCTGACCTTCGTGCGCGATGAATTGCGGCGGCGCGGTGTCACCAAATGCGTGGACCTCGCGGCAATTCGCGATGGCCGGCATGTCGAGGTCGCAGGGATCATTCTGGTTCGGCAAAAGCCAGGCTCCGCCAAGGGTGTCCTGTTCATCACCATCGAGGACGAGACCGGGATCGCCAATGGAATCTTATGGCCCGACCGGTTCGAAGTCCAACGCCGCACGATCATGTCGGCGTCGATGGTCGGCCTCAAAGGCAGGGTTCAAAAGGAAGGGGAAGTGATCCACGTTATCTGCGACCGGATCATCGATCACGGCGATCTGCTTCACCGTGTGGGCGAGATGTCGTTTCCGCATCTTACCGGCCGGGGGGACGCGGTACGCCACCCCAGCGCTCCCGATCGCGGCGACAAGGGTTGGAAACCCGAGCCGCGTGACTGTTATTGGCCACCCCATGCCGACGGGATCGATCCGGAAGAGGTCGTGCGTTTCAAGTCGCACGACTTTCACTGATATATGCCTTCATTACCAAAGCATCAGCGCGTCGTGATCGCGCTTTCTGTCCACATACTCCGAGCCGCAGTCACAAGCTCTTCGGAAGGACGCGTCGATGGCATCGAAGTTCGCCTGGCGCTGCGGTGTCTGCTGCCACATTGCCCGCAGCGCTGGCCCCTGGAGCTATACTGGGATGCGGCAAAACAGGAAAACGAGATTGGCCGTGCGCAAGGCGTCACTGCCGCCTTCAACGGTATCGTCCGACAGCTGCGGAGCGCAGGACGCTACGAGGACAATTCGCCGCTATAGCGTACCGCATTTAGCGGTTATCAGAACTGGCGTGCGCTGCGCGCGCCGCTCGCTCGCAAAGGCTTCCAGTACCTTTCGCAGGCTCCCCTCGGTAATCATCGACCGGGCTTCGCTCAGCGGCACGCAGGCGCGTTGGGAAACCCGCATCTCCGGCCATTCAGAGAACTCTTCCAGCACCTCTATCGCAAATACGACCGGCTGGCTCAGATCGGCGAGACGATCAGCGATCAGCGGACGCGCTGCCACCGTGCCGCCGACACCACCTTCCTCGAAAGCTTCAGCAGCCGCGCGCTCGCGAGCCGTTTCGTCTACTTCGATTTTGCCTTTGGGTAAGATCCATTTCCCTCTGTGCCGCGAAGTCACCAGCAGAACCTCGCAATGATCGCCGATGACGCGCTAAGGCAGAGCAGTGACCTGGATCCGCATCTTCCGCTCCCACCCCCTCTTATTCGAACCTTCCGCCGGCCATTCGATCTCTGGACATAGCGTTGATACCAGGAGGGACCCACACGGGCGTCAATGACGTGTCCGACCGGTTACGCGCCAGCCCCAGCAGATCTGATACAACGCTATTGCGAATCTGGCAGATGTTCCGCGAGGGCAGCGATGCCCTTACCTGAGAAGTGCTCCATGCTGGCGCCATCGAACAGGATCGGCTTGTCCGGTGTCAGCAGGGCGTTGGCCCGATGCTTGGCATCGAGCACTAGCCATGCGCGAACTGCACCTTCCAGGCTCGTAACTTCGGTCAGATCTTCCGAACCGCGTGGTACATTTTGCAGCGCCGCACTCGCTTTCCAGTCAATTTCGGGTGTCTTGGCTTCGTCGTTCCAGGTTGCTTCGACCATATTGATTCATTCCTTCTCACGGTGACCCTACCGCATGATAAGCAAGTGAAGAAGGCGCGGTTATGGTTCCTTGAATTCGCGATTGTCGGGCCTCGTCGCAGCATTAGGCCTACTCGCCTTATCGAAAGGAGCTTTCTGGCACGCACCGTGTTGCGTCGCACAATGCTATTCGTGAGATCAGATGACCGACACTTTCCGCGCCCACGGCTGGGGCGTCAAAGCTGCCCACGCAGGGCTCAGCGCCAGCGACAATCCTTACTCAAACGCTGCTCATCGCGAAGCCTGGAATGCCGGCTTTTAACTCACTAAGGAAGCGTCGGGCGTCAGCATCATTGCTGATCGCTCGGTGCTCAGGCACTGTTATCCATTGAGCGGTAGAGCACACGATTTCGAACACGCGACAGGTAGCGTCGACGCTTTCTGCCAAGGCGAGAGCGACGATCGCGGCTGCAAACTCCTTGCGCAGACCGCTGCAGCTATCCGCCACGATCCTTTAACGCTCGAGCGTTGATACAATGTGCAATCGCGCAAGAATGCGGGGCGAACCCGAGACATTATGGGGATCCGCCGCCAGATTGTTAAGCGAGCGACCACGTGATAATCGCTTCGATCCCGGCGAACTTCGGCCGAAGGGCCGAAGCTACGTCATTCGAGAGCAGGATGGGGAACGCGCCTGGGACGTCATGAACTGGGACGTGCTGGGCGGAAAAGCCGCTTGGCCGATGACCAACGTACGCCAGTTGGGACTTGCCCAATGGCGCAGACTGGCGGCAAAGCCGGAAAACCGTTGCCTCATCACTCTCACCGAGTTTTGCGAATTCACGCCTGAAAAGCATGATCTGGCCGACGGCAAACCACCGCTGAAGGGCGAGATGTGGTTTTCGGTCATCGATCAGCCGACTTTTGCAGTCGCCGGCTTCTGGCAGGGCACGGAGCAAGGGCGTGGCTTTACGATGGTGACATGCGATCCCAATTCGCTGGTCGCACCGATCCATCCCAAAGCAATGATCACAATCCTCGCGCCGGATGACATCGACACCTGGCTGCGTGGGTCCTATGACGAGATCGTTGCCCTTCAGCGGCCCTACGATCCCGGCAAGATGACGGTGCGCGGGCCAGTCTTTCCAACCCGTCGAAACGAACGGTAGCCGATTAGGAAGGGGTAACCTCGGCCCATAGAGCGCCGGCGGTCCTTTTTCACATAAACTGGCGGTGCCCTGGAAGGGAGATGAGGTTTTTGTCGCTGCGAATGACAGATCTTAGGATTCTTTCGCGGGAACCGGCTCCAACCCTGTCGCAGCATCGAGGACGGCGAGCCGTTCCAGGCACACATCCTGCACGACACGGCCGAGTTCCTCGACCTGCTCGCCAAGCCAGGCCAATTCTTCCTGTGTGATCTGATAATGTTTGGAATATCGCGCCTTGACGTAAGCCTCCTTGAGCTTGGTGAATGTGGCCCGATCTGCGCGGGTCTCATTGGGCCAGACATAGCAAAGGCGGCGATCGAGGCGCTCAGCCTGCGTGCGCAGGAACCCCAGATTGTGGACATGCGGCGTATAGAAGGTAAGCGTCAGCAGGACGCAGTGATACAGACGTTCGGTAGCTTGATGGAGCAGGAAGGCGGCCTCTTTCAAACGACCTTGCGCATGACTGAACTGTGCAGTCTCCAGCATGCCTGCAGCACTGGGGAACCACTCCTCGAAATACTCCCGCGCCATCGCAAGGGCGGCCCCGGGCGTCTTCGGACGGGGAGCAAGTAGTCCGCTGTCGTCGCACTGGTAGAGCGCGATGCCGTCTCGCGCGAGATCCATGAAGAAATAGCGGCCCTGAGCGAGGCCGTCGTTCACCTCCTGCAGCGAATGCACGATGAAATTCACGGGCGTGCGCAGCGCCCCGGAAATGGAAAACTCGCGGCTGAGCCGGTCATCGAGCTTTGACCAGTACTCCAGGCGATCTGTCAGGCGCTTGTCGTTGACGATTAACAGCAGGTCGTAGTCGGACTGGTAGCCCTTCGCGGTGTGCGGTTCGTCGACCCAACCGCCGCGAGCGTACGAGCCATAGAGGACCAGCTTGAGGATTCGTCCCTTTTTTTTCCAATCCTGCGTGGCGAGCGCGAGCGCATCATCGAATTCCTCGAAGATGATCTGCACGACGCGCTCAAGTTCGCGCTGCTTGTTACCAGGGAGATGATCGAGATCGGTACGCATCCCTGCGATTCTGCCGCGTTGTCCTGCAGTTGGCAAGCGCGAGTGGTCGCAGGAGTTGCTTCTGTCGAGGATGGACTTTTATGGCTGCGGATGGTCGGGCGCGCCGGCAAAAGGGAAGGGAAGAAACCAACCCCGACCCACAGGTTCGAACGCGGGCGTAGCGCGAAATGGCGGGCTGAGCACGAAGGCCAGGGACAATGCTTGCAACGACTGAAGTTCCGATGTGCCACGGATCGATCGTATGATGTGCAATTCCCGGCGTGGCGTTGCCACGCGCGTCAGATTACAAACTGTCTGCTGATCCGTCGGCGCTCAACGCCGAGAAGTCGTTGATGCCCACAAGCTGTCTCACTTGCGCCGGGATACAGTTGCCTCCGCTGGCATAATCACGGTGGGTCTGGCGAGCCTGGGCGTTCGTCAGCAGATAGAAGCTGGGCGCCAGGGTCATGAGGTTCAGTTCGATGAAGATGAAGAAATCCGCATCGTGCTTCGCTTTGATGTCCACCGGCCAGCGGGTGATCTCAGTTGCGCGCTTTCTGAATTGCCGGGTCTTGACCTCGATCGATCTGGGCTGGCCGCCGATGATGACGATCACATCATGACCGGGGGCACCCTCGGGACTGATGTAGGCCGCATGCCCCAGCGTATTCAGCTTCGCGACGGTGAGCAATTCGCCCAGTGTCCCCGCCTGAAGCGACGAAAGTTTGGATGGCATTGCAGTACCCCGGTGTTTTTTTGCGCCAATAGACGGCATCGGTGCCTGGCCGTTGATCCCCTAGGTCCCCTCCATGGCCCAAGCGAGCGGAGCGGGCAAACTCCAGCAGCATGTGCGAACCGCGTTCACCCGGCCTTCACGGCATGGCGGGCCGAACCTCGAATTCGCCGAACTTGCCGCCCCGGAGGATTGATTGCTCTGAAACCCTGCGCTGTGATCGTCGGCCCCGAATGACGGTCATGCGGCTCAAGTCACGGCATGAACGTCTTGCTCAGCGTCAACCCTGTCGCCTCGGAACCTTCAACATGCGCCCGACGCGTGCTCCTGTATTAAAGGTTTCTCCAACAACCTTGATAGGTCTGTCCGTTCGCCAGCCATATCAACGCTGACGAGGTCCCAGAGATTCTATCATTTACAACGTCGCCGGGGGGTCACCCCTGCCGCAACCGCCTCCACCACGGGGTCGGCTCGTCAAATGCATCCGCGAGGATCAGCAGTGCCGTTGCGAACTCCCCTGCTACCGCCCCGGTTGTCAGTCCGAGATTTTGTGCCACCTCCTCGTAAGACACCTCCTCACGCCCAAGCTGGCGAAAGACATCACGTTGCAGAGGCGTCATCCGGGCAAACGCCAGACGCGAACGCCAGCGAAATTCCCGGCGAGACAGCCCGAGCATCACCGCGCCCTCCCCTTCTTCATCCGTCCTGTCCCTGACCAAGCGAACCCTGGCCCGAACAACCCACCTGAATGTAGTGCGCATCGCCTGCCTCCTGCCTGCCCCCAAACCATCATGGCTCCCCCGAAAGGCGGGGGTGGGCGGCCAAGCGACCGGACAGGACCGCAGCAAGCGGCGTCGGCATCCGCCAGGACCGAAACGTGAGTGGAGGAGCCGGACCTGCAGGGTCCGGCTTGCCGGCGAAGCGGGCGGTCCTAGAAGGGAGCGCGCCTACCCCTCGCCACTTCGGGAGAGGCTAAAGACCTAAACGCCGGGCGCGGAGCCCGCCGCGCCCGTCATTTGCGCGGCCGGGCTTGCCGGCCGCTTGCGCCAGCGATCGCCACCGAATGGCCGAGACCAGCGAAGCTGCGGCTCGGGGCCTTGCCGCGCGAATGCAAGGTCGTTCAGACCGGCCGCGAAAGGCCTGGAGCGCGCTCGCGCCGAAGGCGCGAGGCGCCTTGTTCCTTGATAGCATAGGATACCGAGAACTCGCGCCGGTGGCGCCTGACCGCTTCCCTCTCCCCTGCCCGGTTGATGCTCCACCCCATTGGGCTCAATGCCATCATCCGATCCTGCCAAATGGCGAACTAGGCCCTGGCGGTTGGGATCGGTCGTTTGGGGCGACCGGGATCGAGCCGCACCCAATGGTGACAGCAAGGAGGAACTGGAGGGAGCGGCTTGAGTCGAGCGCACGTGACACCGGCCGCTGCATTTCGGAAAGTGGGCCTGACGGGCAAACGCAGTTCCTCCAGTTACGCACAGCGGCCTTCACTGCGAGACAGCATCTGCGCGAATATCATGTAAACTGACCAGCAATGTCAGCGTTAGATGGCAGACTGCCGCCCGTGTTCCACGGTCGGACGAGATCAGCCCAAAAAGCGCCTGCGCCGGTGTTCTCGCCCGCGACCCGGATGAAGACCGGTTTTTGCGGAGTGACTAGCTGAGTTCGATCGAGTCGATATCGATAGCAACGACCACGGGGTGAACCAGGGGCGTACCATCGGGCTGGCGCGCAAATATGCGCCGCCTGGTCGGAAACCACAGACCGCCGACTTCGACATAGCCCATGATGTAATGCGCGGCAGGAGTGTTTCCGGCGATCTCGAGGTCGTAGTCATGCCGTCTGAGCAGGCCCTGGTCGTCGGCATAGAGGGTCTGAACGCTGCAGTGCGTCGGGATGGAGGGCGGAAAACGGACCGTCAGGCGGTGCCAGGTCTCACCATTCTCTATCCAGCTTCCCGCCTCTTGCGTCTCAACCCCTTTCCAATCGAGTACGAACGGGACGTTCAGGTACGTCCAACATGGCTGTGCCAGCGAAATATGCCAGTTGAGCTTCGCTCCACGGCGTCTCGACCTTGTGATGAACGAACGAAGCGCGAGGATCGACCAGATCCTGCTCAATGCTCCCGTCCCCACCGAAGATGCAGACATTCTCGGGTTCGACCGCTGAATATCGCCCTTCGGCACCGAAGGGTTCATGCGAGGCGAATTCATCCTCGAGCGAAACCGTTATCCAGGTATCGTCGAGGACGCCGGGTTGCCCTTTCATGCCCCATAATGACCCGCCTTGCTTGAGATGAGCGCGTAACTGCCGAAACTGTCTCCAACGCTCGGAGCCGCCATGGGCGTCGATGATTTTCGTCTTGAGGTCCGACATGCCGCGCTCCGTTGTACGGGGCACTCCTGCTACGGCGTGGCCAGTCGGCTGAACATCATACGGCAGTAGCGGTCGCGCCAGCACAAGGTCCGTGGAATTTTATGGCCCCTGTCCGGGACGCGTTCGTTTTTTGAAACTGACGCACCGCGCGTCGTGTCAGGATGTCCGAGCACTGTTTTCCCGGATAACGTCCACCAAGGCCTGGAGCTTGCGCGGAATATGCCGGCGTCCCGCAAAATAAAGCGACAGTCCCGGAAAGGGCGGCGTCCACTCGCTTAAAAACTCGATAAGATCGCCGGATGCGATATGTGCCCTCGCCCCTTGCTCCTCGACATAGGCGAGGCCTGCACCCCCGATGGCTGCGGACAGGATCAGATCTGTGGAGTCCAGGACCAGTTTGCTCTTGATGTCCACGACAAGAGCCTCTGCACGACGCTCGAATTCCCAGCGATATATTCGCCCGCTCGCCATCCTCATCCCGATGCAGGTGTGGTGCAGCAGATCCGCCGGCTCAGATGGCCGATCTCGCCCCTCCATATATCGCGGGGACCCGACAATGATCATGCGCACTTCGGGAAAAATCGGCACTGCAATCATGTCAGGAGGGATAGCATCGGCCAGTCTTGCTCCCGCGTCAAAGCCCATACCTGTTATGTCGACCAGCGCGCTCTCTGTAACCACCTCCAGGATGACGCGCGGGTAGCGCCGAACATACTCGAGAAGGATCGGTTCGAGCATCATGCGCGCAGCGCCGGGTGATGTATTGATGCGAAGCCGGCCGCTGGGTTCGCTGGCCACGGCACCTGCTGTCTCTACCGCATCACGGATCAACTGCAACGCAGGCGCGATGTCCGCTACGAATTGTTGGCCTGCTGCAGTGAGTGACACACTGCGTGTCGTGCGGTTGAAGATCCGTACCGCCAGCCTTTGCTCAAGGGCAGCCACCGCATGACTAAGGGCGGATGAGGACACGCCAAGTTCGCGCGCGGCGGGACGGAACCCACCGAGCCTAGCTACGGCCGCAACAGCCTCAAGTTCGGCTAACGTGGGTGTCATTGCGCGATCTGACTCACTAAGCTGTGTCACTTAATCCTTCTTATCAGATCGAATGGCGGGGGCCACCTGCGGATAGTCAGACCACCCAAGGATCATGCCGTGCGCGAAATCACCGAGAACTACATTGATGGGCAGTTCTGCCCTTCGACAGGTACCGAAAATGCCCCCCTTTTTAACCCGGCGACAGAAGAGCAGATTGGCAACGTCCGCCTGTCCGCCGGGCGTGACGTCGACACCGCAGTCGCTGCTGCCAAGCGCGCTTTTCCGGCATTTTCCAACACTTCCCCGGGTGATCGCGTACTGATGCTGCGACGTTTGGCGGCCGCGGCGGCGGACAATGCTGACGCAATCCGGAAAGCGATCCAGGAAGAATATGGCGCACCGGCGCCTTTCGTTGATTTTACCGCCAATCACGCCGGCAACGCATTCCTGGACATGGCGGCGGTCTTGGAAACTTACGCCCGGACGCGAAATATTGGAACAACCGAGGTCGAAATGCGCCCCGTCGGGGTAGCGGGAGCGATCACACCGTGGAATGCCAACGTTGGCTTCATCTGCAGCAAACTAGCCGTCGCGGTCGCTGCCGGCACTTCCATAGTCATCAAGCCGTCAGAGATGAGCGCCATGCAAACGCAGGTGCTCGCCGAAGCGCTCCACGGTGCCGGCCTGCCCTCGGGTGTGTTCAATATCGTCAATGGTTCCGGAGCAGACGCTGGGTCTGCACTCGCCGCGCATCCGGACATCGGAAAGATAAGCTTCACAGGTTCGACTACCACTGGACAGGCTGTTTATCGGGCCGCTGCGGCGACTATGAAGCGCGTTACGCTAGAATTGGGGGGCAAGGGCGCGCAGATCGTTCTGGACGATGCCGATCTGGATGTAGTGGTTCCAAATCTTCTGGCCAATGGGTTCATCAACAGCGGCCAAGCTTGCATCGCCGGAACGCGCATTCTCGTGCCATTTCGGCTTCTGGCCGAGGTCGAGGCGCGTCTTGCTGCGGGACTCGCCGAATGGCCCGTCGGGCCGGCGTTTGACACTGCATCGAGAATCGGGCCAATGGTGAGCCGAAAGCAATGGGACCAAGTCCAGTCCTACATCGCCCTGGGACGAATCGAAGGTGCGCGCGTTCTCGTTGGCGGCGAAGGCCGTCCGGACGGTATCGAACGTGGTTGGTTCGTGCGCCCCACCCTGTTTACCGACGTATCCAATTCGATGCGGATTGCGCGCGAAGAAATATTTGGCCCGGTATTGAGCATCATTCCATACCGGGATGAGGAAGACGCTATCCGCATCGCAAACGATACCGATTACGGGCTTCAAAATTATGTGTTGGGCACCAACTCTGATCGCTTGCGGCGCGTCGCGAGGCGTCTGGAATCCGGCCGGGTCGTCATAAACGGCGCAGCCCATAATCCGCTCGCGCCCTTTGGTGGCACCAAGCAATCGGGAGTCGGCCGCGAGTACGGGGTGTTCGGTCTGGAGGCATTTCTCGAACCGCGAGCCCTGCTGATATAAGCACGTCTCGGCACGGGCTGGATCTCATCCTTAGCGGCAAATCCGTCGGTCATCCGCTGGCAGCGATGATCCGACCGGACAGAAGGCCCCTTACCCAGAGGGGTCAGAGCCGCAGCAAGTCAAGTTCCGCAATGAGGTCGCGTGAATCGAACGGCTTTACGAGGAGCTTTCGAACCTTCGCCCCTTCAGCCTGCCTCTCGATTTCTGGCGTTGGAAAAGCTGTAATCAAAATGATTGGCACTTTTGCTAGCCGCATGAGGCGCGCAAGTTGGAGGCCGTTTGTTCCCGGCATTTGAACGTCGCTGATCACGCAGTTGATATGTGGTTGACGGTCGGACAGGAGAAAAGCGTCCGCCGTCTCGAACATCCTTGCCGAGTAGCCCAAGCTCATCAGCAAATCACCCATGGCCGTGCGGACATCTTCATCATCATCCACGACCGCAATGACCGGGGCTGTATCTGGGTCTCCAGAAGACACGAACTCAGGTTCTCCAGCCCGCAAGCACGGGATGCCGACCACTCGGCATTGCGATATTGTGGCCCTTAAGAATCTCGGTGTGCAAAAAACCGGTGACCCACGGCACTGTTCCGTCGCAGCATCTCATCCGGATCGCATCCCATACCATGGTATGGGGCGGTCGCCAGACGGCGCACCGATTGATAGTGTCCACCTTTTGGTAGACCATCCACGATGCGCTTTTTCCGGCAACGACGATGCCAGCGAACGGCCCTGACGAGGCGCCGCGGTTCAGAGGTCAGATGCTCGACCGAGAGGGGCGGCCGATGCGATCCGCAATCTGCCCGGCCGGCAACGATGCGGTCATGGCCACGTCAAATGAAGACGCAAAATACTATGTGGGCATCGCGACCCTCGATATGGTGACTGATGTCAAAATGGTGGTTTCCGGATGTTTCCGGAACAACCTGTTTTGCAGTGGGCACCGGGTGAAACGCTATCTGTATTCGTAACGGCATCATACGGTACGCAACGAGGCGAGGGTCTGCGGGGCATGACTGAGCGACTGAAGAGAGCCTTGATCCTTACGGCCGCCACGGCGCTGGCTTTGCTCGTGTTCTGTATCGACAGCATCGCGGAATACGATTTCGCGATTTCAATCCTGTATCTGGCCGTGCTTGTCCTATTTTCGATCGCATGCAGCGCCAAGGTTGTCGCGCGAGCGGCGCAGGTTTGTGTCGTGCTTACCGTCCTTGCCTGGACGCTTGTCCACTTTCACACGCCGTCGCCAGCAAACGCATTGCGATGTTTGTTCGCCTGCGTCGCCATCAGCGTAACTGGAGCATTACTGGTTGGGCGCAAGCGCCTCGAGGCAACCAAGCAGGACCTTGAACGCAGCAGATCCGAAGTCGAACTTTTTGCCAATTCTGTACCGTACGTCTTGTGGCGTTCCAACCCCCAAGGCGTGATCGAGTATTTGAATGAGAGTTGGACTGCAGTGACCGGTCTCGATCGCTGGAAGGTGGTAGCCGAACACAGTTACAATGATGTGGTGCACCCCGACGATCTAGAAGTGTTGCACAACGCCGTTACGACGGCCGTAACAAACCGAACGATCACGAATTTGAAAGTCCGGGTCCGGCAGGCAAACGGATTGTACCGCTGGATGCAGATATACGACAATCCAGTACTTTCCCCTTTGACCGGTCAGGTTGATCGTTATGGCGGCCTGTCCGACGTGCATGACGAAGTCGTTGCGAAAGACGAACTTCAGATCGTCCGCAACGAACTGGAAGCTAGCGAGGCCGAACTGACCAACTTTACGGATTCGGTACCGCAGATATTGTGGCGGGCCGATGGTAACGCAAACATTGATTTCTTCAACCGTCGATATACAGAGGTCACCGGCCGTGACCCCCAGCAGACGATCGCGCGTCAGGATTACATCGAGGACTATCATCCCGATGATCGTGACGGGTTCCTCCATCTGCTAAATCAAGCGTTTTCGAACCGCACGGAGCTGCGGGCAAACTATCGACTGCGTCATGCAGATGGTTCCTACCGCTGGATGTCTCTCGTTGGGCGTCCGGTTCGCGTGGCGGATGATTCCGACGAGATACGCTACTATGGCGGCATCACCGACATTCATGAAGAGGTGATGGCGCACCGGGCCGTGCGAGAGTTGAACGAGACGCTGGAACATCGCGTCGCCGAGCGAACCTCCGAGCTTATGCGAACCGAACGTCGCTACGCAGGTCTTTTCGATGTCAGCAATATGACCTTCGCGGAAATGGACTTCAGTGCGGCAGAGAAAATTCTGGACGGCATCAAGAATACGGGTGTCACCAATCTTCGTTCGTATATGACAGCACACCCCCAAGAGCTCGCGCGCACGTTGGAAGCCGTCAGAACGGTTCGGGTCAACGAAGCGTTGGCACACCTGATGGGATACGATCTCGTCGCTGAACTTGTCGCGCAGCCTGCCGCCAGCAACGCCGATGACGGTCACGATATGCTCATCAGGCAGCTCGAAATGTACTATTATGGCGTCAACCACATTGATGGTAGAACTGTGCTGGCCGGACGAGGTGGGCTGAGAATTCCGGTCTATTTCACGGTGACCAGGCTACCCGATGGATTGCACCTATCCAGCCACGTGGATCTCTCGGATCAGGAACGCATCGAAGAAATGCGCCGGGCCGCGCAAGCGGAACTGGCACGCGCGAACCGCGTCGCCACTGTAGGTGCCTTTTCCGCATCGATCGCCCATGAGTTGAACCAACCGATTGCATCGATGTTGATGGACGCCCAGACCGGACTTAGGCTTGCTGAACGCGAAATTCCAGACATGGAGACGATCGGCCGAATTCTCCTGCGTGTCGAAAAGACCGCCCAGCGCGTCGCCGGTATCGTGCAGCGAACTCGCGAGAACATCGTTGCTGGGCGACGTACAGTGAAGGCCATCGACATTTGCCGCTTAGCTCATGATACCCGAGACCTACTGGAACAGGATCTGAAGCAGGCTGGGGTGGAGATGGAAATTCTGTGCCAAGGCGCGGTTCCTTTAATAAAGGGGGATCCTGTCGAACTGCAGCAGGTAATTGTTAACCTGGTGAACAACGCTGCCGATGCAATGCGCGACCAGTCCAGCGCGCGTCGGATCATCCTGGAGGTACTCTCTGAGGAGGCAGTCGTGCGCGTCGAGGTGACTGATACCGGCCCAGGTATTCCAGAAAGCGATCTGGAACGGCTGTTTGAACCGTTCTTCACGACCAAATCGACCGGAATCGGCATGGGTCTTCAGATCTGCCGTTCCGCCGTGGAGGCAATGGGCGGACAGTTGACGGTGACCAATCGGACAGGAGGCGGGGCGAGCTTTTCGTTCGACCTTTCGCTTGCCGGCGGCGATCCGCGCCCGTCGTCTGACAACCTCGTCTAAAAGGTTTGCCATCCACCGAGCGGCATGGTCTAGGCCGCTAGGCTTCAACGCCCTTAAAACGCTACCTGATGACGCCCTGCCCCATACCATCGTGCAGCGAATATCTGCCAACCATTCGGGGTAACGCTATGGGACAAATTGGCGCGGAATAAAGGGTTCGATATGTCTGAACACGTTCGGGGCGTCCGGCGGCCGCGCATCGCAATTGCGGGAGCGACGGGCCGCGTCGGTGCCGCGCTCATCGCAAACCTTGCGGTCGATGCGGTTGACATCGTCGCACTCACTCGCAATCCAAAATCCACGCGATTGCCTGCGGGAGTCGATACGGCCGAGGTCAACTTTGACTTAGCGTCAACACTCTCTTCGGCTCTTCAGGGCGCGAACCGTCTTTTCCTTGCGCACGGAACGTCCGAGACGCAGGTTGCAAACGAGATAGCGCTGATCGGAGCGGCCGTCGGTGCCGGGGTATCACACATTGCAAAACTATCCGCTCTCGGCCCACCTACACGGCTTCATCCATTCGACTGGCATATGAAGATCGAGGCGCACTTGGCGACTTGTGACGTGGGGTACACTATCCTGCGGCCAAGCTGCTTCGTGGATGTCCTCGCTAGAGCACAAGCTCCGGTTGCTCAGGGCACCTGGGGCGGAACCGCCGGAGACGGTCGCGTCAACCTGATCGACACACGCGATATCGCCGATATCGCTCGCCTCGCTTTGATTGATGATCAATTCCTCAATGCGCAACGTGCCTATCATCTGACCGGACCCGGAACCGTGAGCATGCCAGAAATCGCCATCGAGTTGTCCCGTCTCATCGGTCGGCCAGTAACGTATCAACCTCGCACGGAACAGGAGCACCGAGCGGTCCTCATTGCATCTGGCGTTAGCGAGATGGTCGCTGACCTGCTGCTCGGCCTGGACCGCATTTTCCGCGACGGCGTTCTTGCCGAAACGACCAACACTGTAATCGACCTTACCGGCAAGAAACCACGTTCCGTTTTCGAGTGGCTGACCGACCACTTATCTTCGTTTGAAACGCCGAACCGGTAATCGGCTTTCTAGACTCACGAGCGCACGTCGATTTCAAGCGCTCCTGCCCATTTATAAGGGCCACGGCACCGGCCTCTCCAACTCGGCACCATGCCGCGATCGTCCTTGGCTACGAGCGGTGTGGCGAGCCTCGATAAAAATTTGCCCGCTAAGGACAAGGTGATGGACGAAGAAAACAAGGCTCCGATCCTCCAATGGGAACTGCTCACAAAAAAGCGGGCGAGTGCCACGCGAGGCGTCCCGCCTGGGACCGAAGACCTCAACTGGATCGCCAATACGGCGACCTTATTCTGGGGCGAGCGAGACGCCGTGCTGGTTGACACATTCCTCAGCGACGCACAATCGAGCGAACTCGCCGACTGGATCGAGAGTAAAGGGCGCATACTGCGCACCATTTATCTGACTCATGCACATCCGGATCATTTCTTCGGGCTCACATTACTCCTCCGGCGCTTCCCGACTGCCCGTGCAATCGCGCGGCCAAACGTAGTCTGCACAGCGACATCGCAGTTGAAGGGTCAGCGACATCGTAGATGACGTGTGGGGGGAAGCGGAGGCCGGGCGCAGCCCGGACGTAGCTTCCCCCCACACGGGCGCGGGTTTCCCCGTGCCGTTGGCGGCGACAGCGGTCAGGATGGTCCGATCTTCAACGCCAAGAAGAGGATCGGATGCCTGGCCGTCCCATCACCGACCAACAGCAGAGGTACTACATGTACCTTCGTCAAAAACACCCGCAAAAAGCGGCCGCCGCCATGGCGGGCTTTTCCACCAGCACGGGCTACCGGACAGAGAAAGATCCCCGGTCGCCATCGGAGCGTCGCCGGGCGCGACGTCATGGCGGCGGCAGGCCTGATCCGCTCGCCGAACTGTGGGATAAAGAAATCGTGCCTTTGCTCGAGAGCACGCCGGGCCTGAAGCCCATCTCTATTCTTGGGGAGCTGGAGCAACGCCACCCCGGTCTCGATCTGACACCAGCCCGCAGGACCCTGGAACGCCGGATACGGCTATGGAAGGCCGAGTATGGACCAGAGCGTGAGGTCATCTTCCGGCAGGACCATCCGCCAGGCCGACAGGGCATGTCGGATTTCTTTGACGCCCGCGATCTGAAGGTCACCATTTCCGGCGATCCGAGCCCGCACCTGATCTATCACTTCGCGCTGGTCTATTCCGGGTGGGAGCATGCCGAGGCCGTGCAGGGAGGAGAAAGCTTCACGGCGCTGGCCTGCGGCCTTCAGAATGCGCTGTGGCAGCTTGGCGGCGTGCCGCACGAGCATCGCACCGATAGCCTCTCCGCGGCGTTCGCCAACCTGGAGCAAGATGCCCAGGAAGATCTGCGGACCCGCTATGCCGCCCTGTGCGCCGATTACCAGATGGAGCCCACCCGCAACAATCGCGGGGTCGCCCATGAGAATGGGTCCATAGAAAGCCGTCATGGTCACCTTAAGGATCGGCTCGATCAGGCACTCCAGTTGCGCGGGACACGTGACTTCGCCTCCATCGAGGACTGGCGCACGTTCCTCGCCCAGATCGTGGGCCGCCACAATGCCCGCCGGCGCGATGCCTTGCGCATCGAAGCTGAGCACCTGCGCCCGTTACCTTCGATCCGCAGCTGCGATTATGATGAAGCTACGGTGCTCGTCACCTCATCGGGCGGCTTCGTGCTGCGCAAGGTCTTCTACACCGTGCCTTCCCGGCTCATCGGCCATAGCCTGCGAGCCAGGATCTTCGATAACCGGATCGACCTTTATCTGGCCGGGCAGCCCATCGAGACCCTGCCACGCGGGAGGGCGCCCGATCGCGGACGGGGCGGTCATGACCACGTCGTCAATTATCGGCACGTGATCCACAGCCTGCGTACCAAGCCCCACGCGCTGGCAAACCTTGTCTATCGCGACAAGCTCTTCCCTCGCAGCGAATATCGCCGCTGCTGGGATGCTCTGGAGGGTGCGCTTCCCAAAGCCGCCGCATGCCGCATCATGGTGGGGCTGCTGTGGCTTGCGCATGACCAGGCCTGCGAGGCTGAGCTCGCCGCGACCCTGACCGGCATACTCGATGACCAGGGTTTACCCGATCTGAAGGATCTGCAGGAGCGCTTCCAACGGCCCGGCAAAGAGCCGGCCGATGTGGTCGTCGATATTCCCCAGCCTGACACATACGACGATCTGCTCACCGCCAGGGAGATGGCCGCATGAGCATCACTGTCGACACCGCCCAACTGCCCATGTTGCTGGGCACGCTGCGTCTGCCCACCATTGCCCGTCTCTGGCCGGACTTCTGTTCACGCGCGGACAAGGAGGGGTGGCCGGCTTCGCGCCTGCTGGCAGCCTTGGCCGAACTGGAACTCGCCGAACGCGAACAACGCCGGATCCAGCGCCATCTTACAGAAGCAAGGCTGCCTCCTGGCAAGACCCTGGATGCCTTCGACTTTAGCCTCGTTCCCACCTTGAGCAAGGCCCAGGTCATGGCTCTGACCCAAGGAGATGCCTGGCTCAAGGCGGGCCACAATCTTCTGGCATTTGGTCCGCCCGGTGCCGGTAAGAGCCACGCCGCAGCCGCCATCGGCAACGAGCTCGTCGCGCGCGGATACCGGGTCTTCTTCACCCGGACCACCGATCTCGTCCAGCGTTTGCAGGCCGCACGCCAGTCCCTGACCTTGACCCAGGAGATCGCCAGGCTCGACCGCTTCGACCTGCTCATCCTCGATGACCTGTCCTACGTCCGCAAGGACCAGGCCGAGACCAGTGTCCTGTTCGAACTCATCTCTGCCAGATACGAAAGACGCTCCATCATGATCACCGCCAACCAACCATTCAGCGGTTGGGATTCCATTTTTTTGGATAAGGCAATGACTGTCGCCGCCATCGACAGGCTCGTTCACCACGCCACTATCCTGGAAATGAACGTCGAGAGCTATCGCAGGCGATCCGCCCTGGCCGCAGCGACATCGCTCCGCGACAGTGCTCCTGATCCAGCGACATCGCCCAGCGACATCGAAACCGTGCCAGCGACATCGCTGCTCGACAACGCCTCTTGATCCAGGCCAACCTCGTGTGACACTATCCCCAACGTCACCGCTGACACATCACCATCAATGTCGCTGACCAGTCACCGACGATGTCGCGCTACACGTAGTCGCCGCGATGCGAACGACGATTTCCCCTGATGCGTTGGAACAAAACTGGAAAAAGCGGTTCCCTGGACTTGCACCCGACCACCTCAGTATCGCGCATGCTCTCGAAGAAAAATGCTTTGAATTGGAGGGGCACGAGTTTCGCGTCATCGACCTGGGTCATACGGACACAGACGATACCACCGGCCTGTACGTTCCCTCGCTCGACCTGATGATCGCTGGCGACGCCGTGTATAACGAAACGCACCCATTCCTAGTCGAGACCGATAAAATGGGCCGCCAGCGATGGCTTGCCGCCCTTGATCGGATTGCGGTCCTCGCGCCGAAGGATGTTATCGTCGGCCATGGGCCGCTAGAACCCGACAACCGATCCGACCATATCGAAGCGACGCGCAAGTACATCCTTGATTTTGATCGCATCGATTCCCAGACATGCAGCGCGCGTGAGATGTACGACCAGATGCTGGAGCTTTACCCCCGCCGCATTAACCCCGGATCGCTGTGGGGCAGCGCCGTTAACGCCAAGGGCGGCGGTTGATCTCGGCTGCGATTTTCGCACTGAACCCGCAGGCCCGAGACTATGAACACGGTCCCTCTGTCCGCCAACCCGAGCATTTCGCGCGGGTGCCTGTATTGAGGAGAGTCTGGTCGGCATGGGGTACCCCGTCCTTATTCGTGCCTGATCGACATCGTGGACCTGCTAGAGATCAGCAGATGCACACAACACGCAGGGACCGTGCGACCAGCCTCTGTCCCGCCCCATGGCATTGCCCCGTTCGTTCGTCGATTTCGGACATATCGCCGAACGGTCGCCTGATGATCCTGAAGACCTCCGGCGCGACGAATACCCGGCTGCGGGCATATCCGGTCCGTTCGCCCCGAATTCCCGCGCCGACCAGTTGATCGATCCAGCGAACCGCGTCATCCCGACCAGAGTCGCCTCCACCAAGGAAGCTTCTCATCGGAGGCGTCGGCAAGTATCAGCAGCGCCGCTCCGAACTCCTTGGCCACCGCGCCCACCGTTATGCCATAGCGTTGCGCCACATCCTCATAGGAAGTCTCATCGCGTCCGAGGGATTGGAAGATTTGGCGCTGGAGCGGTGTCATGCGGGCAAGCGCTGCGCTCGAACGCCAACGAAACTCCCGGTGAGAAAGGCCAAGCAATGCCGGCCCCTCCCCTTTCCGATCTTTAACTGCCCTGCCCTTGGAAGCCCTGCCCCAAACCCGTCGATTGAAGATCGTGCGCACCGTATGCCTCCTGTCCTGCCCCAAACCATCATGGCTCCCCGGAAAGGGCGGGGGTGGGCGGCGAAGCGACCGGACAGGACCGCCACCAAGCGGCGCCGGCATCCGCACGGACCGGAACGCGAGTGGAGGAGCCGGTCCCGAAGGGCCGGCTTGCCTGGGATGCGGGCGGTTCTAGAAGGGAGCGCGCTCACCCTCGCCACTCCGGGAGAGGCCTAAAAAAAACGCCGGGAGCGAGGCATTCGCGCCCGCCATCATCGCGGCCGGGGCCGCCCGTCGAGCTGGGCCAGCGATCGTCACCGAATGGCCAAGACCGGCGTAGCGGGCTCGGGGCCGAGGTAGGGGGCTATGGGCTGCGGCCCATAACCCAACGGCCTAGAGCGCGGTCGTGCCGTAGGCGCGAGGCGCCGCCCCTCTTGTGAACCTGAGTGATCTTAAGAACGCGAACCAATCTAGACCGTTTCCAGCCCCTGCTCTGGTTCGTTCGCGGCAGCAAGGACAGGGAGCGGATTACAGCATGGGTCGATACACTCCCGCTCCCGGACCGATTGCCGCACAATATTTCCCGTCAGCTAGAGTAAGATAGCCCCGTTGCCATGCCGCGAGCGCCCGCACCTAATGCTTAGGAACAAAAACTATCGAAACCGAGACATTTTCGAAGCAATCACCGCTTGACGATCCGTCTAAGACCAAAGAACTTCCTTTGACAAATGCGGTGGATTTGGCGCGTTCTGCATGGACCACTGGAATTCGCGATCAGATAGCGAATTGTTTTAAATGGCTTTTCTGCCTTCAGATTTAAAAACTGATTGGGATTTCGCGCAACAGGCCAGAGCATGCGCGAATTGTCAGTTGGCAAATGGCCGGCGTCAGAGAGCAGCATTAGCAACTGACGCGCGAATCCCAGGCGGGTTTGACTTCCACTGCCAATTCTGCTCTCTAAACGCGAACCGATCAGCATTGGCTGAATCGAAAGGGCGCTGGCGAGCATGACCTATACCGTAAACACTCTGCGAGCGATCACCCGGTCATGCGAGGAGATGCGCGACCGCGTCAAAAAGATCGTCTTCAAACCTGAAGACCGCAAGGTGCTCGACTTGACCTTCGGGCCCGGCGTCGCGGCCGATCTGGTCGGACGTACCCCAGAAGCTTTGGCCAAGGCCGAAAAGGAAGGCCGTCTCGCGCCGCCTAAGCAGCAGCCGAACGGGCGACGCTATTACACCTTGGAAGATCTAACGCGCATCCGTGAAGCCCTCGGCATCCACTCCGGAAAGGCCGAAGATGAAGACGCGGTTGTCATTGCGGTCCAGAACTTCAAAGGCGGGGTGGGGAAATCAACGATTACGAAGCATTTCGCCGATTACCTGGCACTGCACGGTTACAAGGTGCTGGTGATCGACTGCGACCCGCAGGCATCGACCACGACCATGTTCGATATCCAGCCCGAGACGCTTCTCGATGACGAACAAACGCTTGGCCAGTATCTCTCACCGCGCAGCACTTTTGACGATTTTCCCAAGGCAATCCGCGATACCGCCTGGCCTACCATCAAGATTATCCCGTCAAGTCTGGGGCTGCAGGACGCGGAATGGGATCTGACAGCGACTCTCCGCGAGGGCGGTCAGGCGGTGCGCGAGGGACTGCAGCGACTCCGGATCGGCATTTCGAGCGTAATCAAAGATTTTGATGTGATTCTTATGGATCCGCCGCCAGCAATGGGTTTCCTCGGCCTTAATGTGATGGCTTCTGCAACAGGTTTGCTGATCCCCGTTCCTGCCCGGCAACTGGACTACCTGTCGACGATCCACTTCATGGATACGATCGCAGAAAACATCGAAGTGCTCGAAGCGAATGGAACGCCGGTCAATTATGGCTTCATCCGTGTCGTGTGCTCGACCTATACCCCCAGCAAGCCTGGGGAGCATGATATGTGGAAGATGATGCAGGCGACCTACGCGAACTTCCTGCTCAGTCAGCCGATCCTCGCCTCCGAGGAGATCAAGAATGCTACGCAGGCTTTCCGATCCGTGTACGAGAGCAAGCCATCGGCCTCGCACGCAACGTACAACCGTTGCCGTGAAAATCTGGACCTAGTGTTTGGCGAGGTCGTACAGCAGGTGAGGCAGCAGTGGCCGTCGACCAGCATGGCCGGGCGCTCTGAGCCCTTGGCGAGCGTTGCGGCATGAGCCGGCGGTCCCTCATCTCCGAGGCGTTGGCCTCGACGCCGGCAGAACCGATTGCCGCGGCCGAAGATGCGCCCCGGACTGAACCGCGCACGACTTTCACCAGCCGCAGGCTCGATGCGTTTGGTGAAGCATCGCGAATGGTCAAAAAGCCGTCGATCCGGCTGAAACCTGCCGAATGTTCGGTCTGGGCAGGAAATGCCCGCGACTATGCACTTCTTAACGAGGAACGCCTTCGCAGCCTCATCGACTCTATTCAGGCGGAAAACGGCAACCGCATTCCCGTAGTGGTTCGGCGAACCCCAAAAGCCGAATTACCTTACGAACTCGTAATCGGAACCAGGCGCCATTGGGCGGTGAACTGGCTTAATACCAATCATTACCCGGAGATCGAGCTCGTCGCGATCATCGAGGATATCGATGATGAAGCGGCATTCCGACTTGCGGACATCGAGAACCGAGAGCGCGAGGACATTTCGGATCTGGAGCGCGGTCTCAACTACAAGACTGCCGTCGACACCTACTACGAAGGTGTACAGTCGCGGATGGCAGAAAGGGTCAAGCTCTCTAAATCGAGCTTGGCGCGGTACATCGGTCTCACGGAAATACCGAAATCGGTCGTGAGCGCTTTCAATTCCCCAATGGATCTTCAGGTTCGCCATGGCGACAAGCTGCTTCCGCTCGTGCGAAATCCTGCGACGCTAGCCAAGGTCGAAGAGGCCGCTGCTCATATTGCGAACGAGCAAAGCTTTCGTCAGTCCGGAGACGAGGAGCCGATCTCAGGCGCTGAGGTCGTTGCCCGCCTGATCCAGGCCACGACTGCTCCCCGCCGCGGCCGTTCTCAAAAGACTGTGATCGAGGCAAACGGATCGCATATTGGCCAGATCGATCGCGATCAAGGTCGTGGTCTCACGTTCACCTTGACGCCAACTGACGTTTCCGCGGATGCGATCCTCGAAGCTTTGCGCCCTCTTATCGAGAACGCCAAGATCCTGCGAAGGTGATGAAGATGAACTTCAAGAGTGTGACTTTGCAACGCTGTGAAGTGCAACTTAACGTAGTGATTTCAACGACTTGATTGCGTTTTCCCACGCGTGGGACGGCCGAGGTACTGATGGGTTTGCAGCGTGACTTCTGATAACTCGCCACCGCCTGGAAGCGGTCGCAAAGTTCAGTTTGAGATGTTTTTCACGCTGCCCGATTTCAGCGACATCTCGCTGCGCGATTATCAGGAGACGATGCAACGTCCTTTTTTCAGTCTGGCGAAGAAGAAGCGGCTGAAGCCGATCGAATATCTCAGTCCAGATAAATCCGTTCGAGTGCACGTCTCGGCCAACCCGGAATATGGGATGGCAACGATCTGGGATGCGGATCTCATGATCTATCTGGCATCACATTTAAATGAACTGCGTGAACGCGGTGACAACGACCTATCTCCCACCATCCGCCTCCAACCGGGTGACCTGCTGAGGCGCGTTTGCTGGGGGGTGAGTGGCCGGGCATACGAGCGCTTGATCGCCGCTCTCGACCGACTTCAAGCCACGACGATCAAGACAAACATCAGAGCCAACTCGAAGACCCGAGAAACAACCTTTTCGTGGATCGACAGCTATACGCACTTGGTGGATGAGAAGACCCAGCGTTCCCTCGGAATGGAAATCACCCTCTCCAAGTGGTTTTTCGAGGGAGTGATGGACAAGCGCAACGTTCTGGCGATTTCACCGCTCTATTTCGAGATCACCAGCGGCCTAGGGAAATGGTTATATCGCGCAAGCCGGAAACATGCCGGCGGCAATGGCGCGGAAGGTTTCACAATCGGCTTCGAAACGCTCCATCAGAAAAGCGGGAGTGAAAGCTCTCTCCCCTCGTTCAAGAACAAGATTATCGAACTCGCACGCGCCAATAATCTTCCTGAAATCGACCTCGAGGTAATCGGGGCAGAAACTCCGCGGCCGAAGCTGAAGATGGTCATGCGCAAGTTTTTGAGCGATCAGAAGACTTCGGCTGTCGAAACCCGAGCAGAGCGAAACGCCGCTTCACGTGCGAGCCCCCACTCCCCTCCTCGCGAGGCCACAAAAATTGCCTCGAATGCTGATGCGGATTATGTCGACCCCAGCCTGACCCGCGGATTGCTAGCGCAAGCCGCCACTCGGCTGAAGTACGATAGCGCCGGTTCGGATCCTCACAATCCGATTTATGCAGAAGCTGCCGCTCAAAAGCCGAGCCCGCGCCGCGGCGATCGCGCGCACGACGTTCTGGATGCCGACGTCTACGAAGCCATCCAACGCGAATGCCCTGGTTGGGACCTTGACGTTCTGATGAAGACCTTCGATGCCTTCCTTAATCGGAATCCGAACGAGCTACCCCGCAACTACTCGAAGCGCTTCTATGGTTTCATGAAGAAGCATCACGAGCGTAACAAATATCAACTGCCTGGATATTAGTCGCCGCTCGCAGCGGCGCGCGGGATAACGTCGAACGACATCTCGCAGCCCCCCTCCCTGCCCCAGCCTCCCCGGTCCCAGCCCCCCCTGCCCCTGCACTACCACTCTAGCGCGGAGGCGGACCTGTGCGCGACGGCTACCCAATTCACCCTCAGCCTTGGTCTTTGGATAGACTAACCTACGCTAGAGATAATGGGCGGGATTCCGCGATCTTGCCGATCCGACCGCTGCGCTGGCATATTCGACGGTCTGGGCATTCCCGCAAAAAACGAAGCTGTGAAAAACGAGGATTGCGGGGATCGGGCCACGGGCCAATCACCTGCGCTGAACAATGCCACTTCAGGTGAAGACGCCTTTTGCGCCGCTATCACACCCAAAGACGTGTTTTCAGAAATCGGCGGATTTGGCTCTTCCGGACATATAACGAGTCTGGAACTGCTGATTGCCAGCTTTGCCTGCGCAGCAGTTAGTGATTCTAAAAACACGTCGACGAAATCGGTGCTCCCGTGCGAAAGGCGGCCGAGACCTTGCGCCAATATCTGAAGTCGTGGCACCAGCGCGTGCGATGGTCGAGGATCACGACCCGTAAGCTTTCCTGCAATCAAAAGCTGTGAGGCAATTCATGTTGCAAATGTTCATTGGCTTGGGTCTCCGAGATGATCGGATGCACCTTCTCGCCTTGGCTGGCGCGGCTCGCTGTATAAAACACTGCGCTACAAACCGCCCCCTCCGGCAGGTTGCTGCTGGAGGGCTCTTCAAAGAGGACACACGTAAAACTGCGAAGAGCGTCCCACAATGAGGCCAGTGGCGTGGCAGGGCAGGGCAGGGCAGGGCAGGGTGCGGCTTTTGGAATTAGCGGCAAAAGGCAGGGAGGCTTCGTTTGCCACTGTATGTAGGAGCCTGACGAAAGCATTCCTTCAGGCTCATCATCAACCTTCCGGATAACACGAGGCTACTAAACGTCGGCTTCCTGAAAACACGACGTAGATGCCGAACTGACGGGGAATGGCTTCCAGTTAAATCAGCCTATTATCGGCGGGTTACCTTCATATTCGGGTGGAACTGCAGTTTTGGATCGGGATCAGCGATTGACCGTAATCCAAGTTATCAACAAGCTGAAACTACCGAGCGTGGTATCAAACGGCGTGGCACGTGGTTTTAGAATCTGGACGACGTGGTATCGAATGCCCTCATGCGTGTTATCAGATTCTATCCACAAGCTGCGACTCGCGGTGTTCTGGAGAGATCGGCTCGCAACGAGGCCCCCTTAACTCCCTAACTTAAGAATCATAACCACCTTAACCGCGCGCCTTCGGCGGATATTGAATTGAGATTTTCAAGATGAGAGAGGGAAGGGGGGCTTCGAGGATTCAGCAAACCTTCCTACCGAGCAGCGCGGGAACGCTCCTGCGCCGACTATGAGCCACCACCGCTTCATCGCCCATTCTACGCTTCGGTATCTGCTGAACCGAATGGCCGTGCCAGAGGCAGCCACTAGCTGTGGCGATATACTGATATCCGTCCGACAAGAAGCACTCGACCTATCCGTCAAGAATGTGCGTGACCGACACGGCATAACGATAGGGGATCGTACGCTCCGTGTGCTCAGAGCTCACCCCAAGCGATCGTTGTCCAGAGGGGAGGAACATTCCCATCGCGACGAAGAGACGATGATCGGATCGATTATTCTCTGCGCTATAAGCGCACAAACTCCGCGACTGCCCGCGTGGCACAAGCGAACCGAGCGCTCAGGAATGTGATCTGCCCCCACCGAGTGGACCGTTTGGTTTGTTAGTGGATTAAGCCCATCGCCGCCATATCCGGTCGGAGGTGGAGCGAAGCGGAACCGGAGGCCGGATATGGCGGTGTCGCCGTTTCAGGTGCCGGTGGTCGGTATCCCAGACTGCTATGCGGGCGGACGGTGTTGTAATGCCGCCGCCAAGCTTCGATCAGCACCTTGGCTTCGGCGAGGCTGTAGAAGATCTCGCCGTTGAGCAGTTCGTCGCGAAGCGACCCGTTGAAGCTTTCGTTATAGCCATTCTCCCATGGTGATCCCGGCGTGATGTAGAGCGTCTTCACGCCGATCTGCCCCAGCCATTGCTGGACGGCGGTCGCGATAAATTCGCTGCCATTATCGGACCGTATATGTGCCGGAGGGCCGCGCGAGATGAACAGGTCGGCTAAGGCCGCCAGAACATCCTCATGCCTGAGCCGACGCGCCACGACGAGCGCCAGGCACTCCCGGCTGGCCTCATCGATGATGGTCAGGATGCGGAACTTGCGGCCATCATGCGTGCGCCCTTCGACGAAGTCGTAGGCCCATACATGTCCCGGATATTCCGGCCGCAGGCGGATGCAGGATCCGTCATTGAGCCATAGACGCCCGCGCTTTGGCTGGCGCTGCGGGACTTTCAGTCCTTCACGCCGCCATATCCGCTCGACACGTTTATGGTTCACCGTCCACCCTGCATGGCACAGCAACGCCGTGACCCGGCGGTAGCCGTAACGACCATATTGCTTCGCCAATGCAATGATGTCCTCGGTCAGTGCCTGTTCGTCATCCGCCCCGCGCGGCATCTTGCGCTGCGTCGATCGATGCTGACCCAGCACCCGGCATATCCGTCGCTCGGATACCGGAAACTCTCGTCGCACATGATCAATGCAGCGTCGCCGCCGCGCGGGGCTTAGAAGTTTCCCTTTGCCGCCTCCTGCAGGATCAGCTTGTCCAGCGTCAGGTCCGAGATCGCACGGCGAAGCCGCTGGTTCTCCTTCTCCAGATCCTTCATCCGCCGCGCCTGATCGGTCTTCAGGCCGCCATACTCCTTGCGCCACCGATAATAGGTCTGCTCGCTGACCGCGATCCGCCGGCATGCCTCGGCAGTCGAGGCTCCCTGCGCTAGCACAATCTCAACTTCACGCAGCTTGCCGATGATCTCTTCCGGCTTGTGCTTCTTGCTCGGCATTCAATGCCCCTTTCATGGTCCAGACTATCATAGTCTCTGGGCCACTCAGCGGGGGGCAGATCAAATGAAGGGTCGCCTCAAAACGTATTCTAAATTTAGAACCAAGAAAGCCGGTCTGTCTGGATAGCCGTTCGACTTGGCTTAACAACACTTCACCAGGGCCGCCACGTCACATTTACATCACTGTGCCGTTGCGGGGTAATTTGCACCAAATTCATTTCCAGTCGGTCCGAGCAGGTCGAGCCATTTGATTTCGGTACGAAGAAACCACGCTTTATCACGTACAGCCTGCGGACCATTAAAGCCGATTGAGAACAAAGACGGAAAACGCCTCCAAGCGCCTAGGAGGGCCTGTAGGGTGCATCATGGGCTAGGGTGAAGGCACAGTGAGGGCCGGAGGCCTAATGGCGCTCTACGGCCCTCCTAGGGGACAAAATTTCGGGCGGAATTGGACGATTTAGTGCAAACGAGCAGTCCCGTCGAGTGCACCTCCCAGCCATTGGTAGAACCGGGGGTGAGCCCCGTGATTCGGATCGCAGATAGCCATCACTATCCTCGCCGCGATCGGGATGGTCGCGCTTCCAAGATTTTGGTGCTCCGCGTGGCGATGGACCAGGCGGGCGCGGAGCGCAAAAAGACCATGCCTGTCGGCGCTTGCGGCAGAGGCCTTGTGAGACTAAATAAGGACTGAATTTAGTCTCTTGGGAAAATTCTTTATGCGACTTTCGACTCAGGTGAGACCGATCAGTTACCTGAAGGCGAATGCCGCCGAGGTGCTCTCAGACCTTGCTGACAGCCGGCAGCCGATGGTGATCACTCAGAATGGCGAGGCAAAGGCTGTGCTGCAGGATGTTGCGTCATTCGAGCAAGGCCAAGAAACTCTGGCGATGCTCAAACTGCTCGCGCTAGGGCAGGGGGATATTGAGGCGGGTCGAACGCGGCCAGCTAGAGCAGTCGTAGAGCGACTGCGGGCAAAGGCAGCGCGCCCGGATGACTGATCGGCGGTTTGTTGTTGAACTGACGCAGGGAGCCGAGGATGATCTCGAAGAAATTCACCGATACCTGACGGCGGGCAGGGGCTTGGACGACGCCGACGCGCTGCTCGATGAATTGCTGCGATCCGTCGACACGCTGGAGCAATTTCCCGATCGGGGCGCAATTCCGAACGAACTGCAAGATCTTGGAATGCGGGAATTTCGCCAGATCCTTCTGCGGCATTACCGGCTGATCTACCGGGTTTTTGAACGGTGCGTTGTCATTCTGATCATCGCCGACGGTCGGCGCGATATGCAGACTTTACTCGAGCGGCGGCTGCTCGGCCGGCCGCACTAAATCTCATATCATGGGGGACAATGGCCCGTGTGCGGTCCCCTTAAAGCAAGAGCGCGGCGAGTGTGGGCCCCGAATTCGACCTTGGCTGTCGCTGAGGCGCGCCGGGATAGCTGCGCCAGCAAAATGCCCGTCTGCAATGGCGATAGTTGGTAGCGCCGCTGACCGAGACTGTCCCTCGGACCGGGACCAGTCGAAAACGAGGGCATATCGCCGCAGCAGGGAGAGGGGCCATTCTCCCTCTCTCTGAACTTGGGCACAGAGTTTCCATCCGGCGATAGCGGGAAGCCAATATGGAGAATGTGCGGGCATATATAATCGCAGAAAATCAGCCGCTTACCCTAAAAGGTAAAGCTAACGGCCGATAAATATACATGTACTGATACTACGGTGCTCTTAACATACGATAAGTGCAGTTATTGCATAACCATTTCATCAGGGCTAAAATGCCTGTCAGACGGCCGAAACGGTGTCGGTTTCGGAATATGGCCGGACTCGTGGGCCTTCCACGTCGCAGCCCGTCGGAGTGTCAGAATAACCCCGGACTCTTTTCAGAATAATCCGGACTCCGCCGCGCGCGCTCAAAACCCGCAACAAGAAGGGTCGTCACAGGCTCTGGTTAAACACGCGCGAGCGACGATCCGATCCTTGCTATTCGGCTCTCAAGATCAGCGATCCGGGCGTTACGTCGCCTTCCGCGTCGAGCGACGACAACGCGGTCGACAAAAGCAGGTGACCAGCGTTTCATCGCTTCGATATTTTGTTGGAGCGCGTCTTCGTCCACCGAGGCGACAAACGTCTCAATTGCCGGCGGCTTATGCTCGCCAAACAGAACTCTCCCAGTCTCGATGCGAGGGTCGAGAATGCCTTTGACCGCGGAGAGCATAGAGCGACGCATGGCCATGCTGGCGATCGCCATCGGGTGCAACTTGTCACTCGAGTGAAATTCGGGCGGATCCGATCCGGGGGTCATGGCCGGACAGACGTAGCTGTTCAGGGGGATGGCGGTCCGTGCCCAGGAACGATGATGGCCGACGAGCAACTGGCAGACGTCGCGCACTTCGTTGAGCAGTTGCTCTGCCGAGGTGAAGTTGAAACGGTGTTGGTCTGGTGTCCTGCCACGAAGGGCGGTCGCCACTGCAACCTCCAACTCGATGACGTGATCCCAGCAATTCATGGCTTTTTGATCGGCGACAAGTGTCTCGGGAGCCGCCCTCTCAAGCGGGCGCCAGCAGCCCCGGCAGATCATGCGCAACGGGCCGCTCGCGGCAGCTGAGAGCCTCCAGCGAAAGCAGCCGCACGCAGCACATCGGTCCTGGAGCGGCCATTTGTGTTTGTGGCAAAAGCCGGATACCGCCAGTACCCAGTGCCGGCGCAGATAGGCTGGCTGGCCAGCGGCATAATCTTCGGCCAGACACCGCGTACACCAGCTCACGTGCAGTCTTGGAATGGGGCGAAGGGTCTCATGCTCAGTCTGGAATGGCGGCGCGTCCCACGCGAGGAAGTCAAGCGGTATGCCCGAATGGCGCGCTCGATGGTGATCTCTGCGAGGCTGGAGGGAGGTACGCCGAACTCTAGCGACACCGCTTTCAACCAGGCAGCTGGCGGGTGAATGTCCGGGAGACGCCAGCGGCCCCTGCGATCGAGAACGACCTTCGGGTCCTGAAAAGCTCGACCGCGGACACGCCAGTTCTGTCGGGCAAGCCAAGAAGTCAGCAGCTCATCGGGAAATGGCGCCGGAGGCGGGATCACGCGACGCGCCGACGCAAAGTCCGGTTGGTATTGGCGATCACCTGCATCGATACTAGGGGAAGCAACAGCGCCTCGTCATCGAAGCTGCTCGCGTCGATCATCTCCCGCTTGTTACGGATCGCGGCGATGGCGAGGGCTTCCATAAGGCGGAAAATCCGACCCGTTACGCCCTGGCTCAGGTTGAGAACGCGTTGACGCACGTCGTTTGCATCGAGCTGCGAGGGCAGGCGCAGCGGAAGCAGTCCGGAAAAGCTGGCCATGAGCTGTCGGAACGCCTGATCGTTGCGCCACGGGACCAGTTCGAATGCAGCAAAACGATCAGCAAGGTTAGGATCGGTCAAGACCGCAATCCGCGCGTCCTCGGTACCGGCGCATACGATTGGTATCTTCAAATCGTTTGTCAGGAAGCGGATCGTATTAAGAAAGATGCGCTGCTGCCGCGGCGACCCGGCCAGCATCTTGTCGATCTCGTCGAGCACGAGAACCCTAACGCCGAGTTCAGCGAGCATTCGACGCGAAAGCGAGCGGAGCGATCGCAGGGACATATGCTCGAACTCTGTGAGGTTCATCGCCAACAGCAGCTCGGTGTAGAACTCCTCCTCGCTTGGTTGCGGAGGCATCTGAACGACCACCACCGGCATTGTCGTGAGCCCGGCGCGCTGGTCGTACGACGAGGCGTGCAGCTCGGCGAACCTATTCACGATCTCGCTCTTGCCCATGCCGGTGGTACCGAACAGCAGGAGGCACGGCATCCGGCCGCGTTGGGGATAGGTCAGCACATCCTCCAGCCGTCTGAGCGCTTCTCCGGCTTGCGGAAGCGCCATCCAGCGGTCTCGCCGCAGCCAGTCGATCCGTTCATCGTCCGGCATCGATGCCGTATCCCGGTAAGCGGGAAACAGGTGATCGTAGAGGGCGGTCATGTTCGCTCCTCGATCGTGAAGGGCACGACAGGTTCGGTATCACAGGGCGGTGCCGCGTCCATTGGCGTTGGCAATGAGAGCATCTCTGAGTGTGGCGGGTCTTGCCCCAGGGCGTAGGATATTCGCTGTGCCGATCTGCGCGCGGATTTAGTCCGGTCGATGGCCTCGACGATTATCCGCCGCTGTTCGCGCACCATTTCGAACAAGGAGTTCTCATCGACTGCAAGGCGTCCGCGTTCGCGCAATGCCTTCACGGCAAGGTCATGCTCAAATTTGGTGATTGGAGGACGGCGCCGATCGCGTAGGGGTACCGTGAGATGCTCGCCATCTGGCAGCTCGACGTAGACGCTCGAAAGATTGAGCGGGCTGTATTTGATCGGGAGCTTTCTGTCGCAGTTCGCGGCGAGGGGCGCCAAAGCGCCGTGCCAGTAGAAAGCGTGAAACAGCTCGACACCTTCCCGCCGAATGCGGCGCATCTCGAAGGGCAGAAAATCGAGAAGGAAACGGTCCGCGTCAGCCGGCAGCCGCAGCGGCACCGCGCGTGTAGTATTGGCATCGTTCCACGCCGTCAGCGGTGGGACGCCCATTTCGCGATGAACCGAACCATGATAAATTCCGACCTGAAGCGTGAACCAGAGCTCAAATTCCTTAAGGGTCATGCACGACTGACCCTCCGCGGCGTAATCGCCTTTTGCCTTCACGTTGGAGAAGGTCGTGCCCGGGAGCAGATGCACTTCGCCAATCATCGTGCCGATCAGGCGCTCAATGTGACCCCCATAGTGCGGTGTGGCGATGGGACGATATTTCAGTTCGATCCCATGCTGCTGGCATCCACGCGCGAGTGCATGGGAATGAAACTCCCGAGCGTTGTCGAGATGGAGGGCATCGGGAATACCATAGACGGGGTATTCGAGCCTGATCTCCAGCTCTTCAAGCCAGGCTGTCTTTCTGAGGACTGCATGGCGAATGGCCATGCCCACCGACGTAGCTGAGGGGCTCTCGAGCGAGATGTAGAAACCAGGGATGACGCGGGTTGCAAGATCGATCTGCAGGGTGAGAGTTGGCCTGCAGAGCGGCCTCCGAAAATGCTCGTCGACTATGATGATATCGGCGGGAGTGTGATCCATCTGGACCACCTGCAAGGCGTGGTCGGCGAAGTATGATCCCACCACAGGCCGGTGACGATCGCTGGCGGCTTTGCGACCGTCGCGTGCCTTCACCAGTCGGTTTCGTTCTACGAGAGCGACGCGTGCTGCGATCGTCCCACGGGCGGGCGGTTTGAGGCTGCCTTCGTGGCATACTTCTTTGACCCTCCGGACCAGTTGGGCCATCGTCGGCTTCGGGCGGGTCAGGTAGAAGCTTTCGATCGTCGTATCGATGATCTGATCCAGTTGTGGATCCAGGCGGGATCCGCCTTTCGGAAAGCCGCGTCCCTGATCCAGAAGCGAGGTCGTGACGGGATCCTTTCGGTATCGTGCGACAAGTTCGAAGACCCTCGTCCTGCTCAGGCTGAGTTCGGCGCAGGCGCACAGGAGGGCAGAACGGGTGAGGGTTGGCATCGCGACGAGCGCACGAATTACCGGCTCGCGATCGCAAGCGATGCGCCATGCGCCGGTATCGGCGCGCGTCAGGGTAGTGCCTGTATCGGCCATCACCTTGCCCACGAAAGCGCTGGAGACTCGCTCAGCGCAGTCCAGTGTTATTCTATCAAAGAATGCTTCAGACAGCGAGAGTCCGCTGTTATTTAGAAATATGAATGAACGAAATGCGCCATTTTCCAGTCCGGTCTTATTCTGAAACCGACAGCCGAAATGGCGAAATTCCGCGGATTTCGAACAGCTTGTGAGGAACTAGGTGCCTAAACCGCCGGACTCGTTTTTTCCTATACCGCAGGATGACGGCCGTATTGGCCCTGAAGCCGCGCCGACACCTCGGAAGAAAAGCCCTGACCGCCAGGCGCTGCTGCCGCTGGTAACCACCTTGCGCACGGCCGAACGGGTGGTGATCGACGCGCCCCTCCTCGAAGCCTTCCAGGCCGCCGCCTCGCGCCATACCCTGCTGGCACTGCGCTCGGATCTGACTGCGTTCGATCTGTGGTGCCGCCAGCATCGCCGGATTACGCTGCCAGCCAGCGCGGGGGATGTGGCCGATTATCTCAAGTTCCGCGCAGGGCAGGGGGCCAAGCCGGCCTCACTCGCGCGCTACAAGGCCTCGATCGCCCGGCTGCACCAGCTGCTCGGGCTCGTCGATCCGACCACTGCGCCTCTGGTCAAGCTGACGCTGGCGGCGATCCGCCGCGACAAGGGCGTCGCCCAGCGCCAGGCCGCGCCGCTGCGCTTCAAGGGCCCTGTCGCCGACCTCGAGCGCGATCCGGCGCGGGGGCTCAATCTGCGCGCGCTGCTCGAGAGCTGCGGCGCGGATCCCATGGGCCTGCGCGACCGTGCGCTGCTCAGTCTTGCATACGACACGGGTCTGCGCGCCAGCGAACTCGTCGCGGTTACGCTGGAGCACATCGTGCCGGCAACCGATCCCGACGCACGGCTGCTGACCATCGCGCGTAGCAAGGGCGACAGAGAAGGGGAGGGCGCCACTGCGTTCCTGAGCCCGCGGACCGTGCGCGCGGTGTACGCGTGGGCGGCAGCGGCCGGCATCGTTACCGGCCCGTTATTCCGGCGGGTGATCGTGCGGCACTACACGGCGCGGGCCCGCGTGCCCGGGCGTGACTTGTCGACGATATCGGGGCGGGAGATTTGGGACCTGCGCAAGACGTTGCCCAAGCCCGCAGTGCCGGCGCGCACCGAATATAGTTTCGGCGAGGCCGCTCTGCATCCGGGCTCGATCGGGCCGATCTGGCGGGCGATCATCCGGCGGGCTTTCGACCAGGGCGCTTTGCCGGATCTGACTAAGGACGACTTGGAGCACCTGCTGCAGCGGATCAGCGGACATTCCACGCGGGTCGGGCTCAACCAGGACCTGTTCGCGAGCGGTGAGGACCTGGCCGGAATCATGGACGCCTTGCGTTGGAAAAGCCCGCGTATGCCGCTCGCCTACAATCGCAACCTGGCCGCGGAGCATGGGGCGGCGGGAAGGCTCATGAAGAAGCTGGTGTAGATGTGGCTCCGGACCATGTGACCAATAAACTTAGGCGTTTGGCGCAGTGCTGATTCTGACCTGCGCGATCCTGCTGGGGCGGATCGACAGGACCGTGAAGTCGAACTCGACCCGCCGGATTTGATCGCCCACGTCGGGCATGCGCCCAAACTCGAAAAGCAGGAACCCGCCAAGGGTGCTATACCTGCCGCTGGACGGCCATTGATCTACTCCAAGCGGCTCGCGAAGATCGGACAGCGCGATCGTCGCATCCGCTTCGATCGTTCGGACATCCACCCGCGTCCACGCAGCTTCGTCCTCATCGTCCGCGAGATCGCCAGCGATCGCGGCAAAGATGTCGGTCGTTGTGACCACTCCGTCGATGCCGCCGCGCTCATCGACCACCACGGCGAATTTCTCGTCCGTCTCGCGCAGGACGTCGATAAGTTTGAGGGCGCTCAGATCCTCGTGCACGATGAGCGGACGCTCCACCAGGGCGACGAGATCGACTTCTTCGCCAGAGAGAATCGCCGGCAGCAAGCGGCGTGTTTCCGCAGTACCGAGCAGGTCGTCCAGCGATCCCCGGCATATCAGCACACGGGTTCTGCCGCTTTCGATCAGCCGTTCCGCGCTGCCCCGGATGTCGTCCTCGACGTCGAGCCAGAACACCTCCTCGCGCGCGGTCATGATCGCGCCCACCGGAAGGTCGGCCAGCGTGATCACCCCATGGATCATCTCTCGCTCGGCAGCTTCAAAGGCGTGGCCCTCATCGCTCGTGGCCGCGGCGCTTGCATCCCCGCCGTTGTCGCCAGCCTCGGGCGAACGTTCTCGCGGCGTCAGGAGGCGCAAGATGCTGTCGGCCGCGCGTTGCCGCAAAGGTTGTTGAGAGAGGGCCTTGCGGCGATTGCGCGTGCTGACCTGGTTGAACCCTTCGATCAGTATCGAGAAGCCGATCGCGGCGTAGAGGTAGCCCTTTGGAACGTGGAACCCGAACGCCTCGGCGACGAGGCTGAAACCGATCAGGAGCAGGAAGCTCAGGCAAAGGATGATGACCGTGGGATGCCGGCCGACGAAGGCCGTCAGCGGGCGGCTCGCCGCGATCATGATACCCATAGCCACGACCACGGCGGTCATCATCACCCACAGATGATCGACCATGCCCACCGCCGTGATGATGGAATCGAGAGAAAACACGGCGTCCAGCGCCAGGATCTGGGCAATCGTCACCCAGAACGTGGCCTTTACGGCGCCGTTGCCGCCGTCCTCGTCGTGGCCCTCCAGCCGTTCGTGGATTTCCATCGTGGCTTTGATGAGGAGGAAAACACCGCCGCCCGCCAGAATGATGTCCCGCCAGGAAAAATCATGGCCGAGCAGAGAGAACACCGTAGTGGTCAGCCCGACGATCCAGGCGATGCTGGCAAGCAGTATCAGGCGCATCACGAGCGCTAGCGAGAGGCCGAGCAGCCGCGCTTTATCGCGCTGATGCGCCGGCAGCTTGTCCGCCAGGATGGCGATGAAAACGAGATTGTCGATCCCGAGCACTACCTCGAGGAGGACAAGCGTCAGCAGTCCCACCCAAATTGAAGGATCAGCAAGCATTTCCATCGGGTTCGGCAATCCTATTGGTCATTGGCGGAATTTGAAAATCCCGCATCGGGTTGTTGGTTGGATTGGTTGCGTTTGCTCGCGCGCCGGCGGTTTCGCTGTTTGCTGCCCAGGACACGGGACGTCACTGCCATCGCCAGACTGGTCATTACCAGCACGGCGCCCCCGAATACCAGCAGATGCGCTTCGCTGATCCGCCACTGTGGCCCCATCATGCGTGCAGCTAGAATGCCAGGCGCGAACATCATCGGCACCCAGATAATGGCTGATACGATATTCGCGATCTGGAACGGCCGCTTGGCCATCCCGACTACCCCGGCCACAAGCGGAACCGTAGCGCGTATCGGTCCGAGAAAGCGTCCCAGGAAAACCGCCGTGAAGCCAAACCTTCGAAAGAACAGCCGGGTCCGGGCGACCATCGGACGATGTTTCTTGAGTGGCCAGCGATGGTAGATGGAAGGCCCGATCCACCGTCCCATTCCATACGACAGCCAGTCGCCCAGGATGGCTCCTAGGACCGCCCAGAACACAATCGGGGCGGGGTCAAGAACCCCGGCGCCCACCAGCCCGCCGACTGCCAGCATGACGGTAGTGGCCGGTATGAACAGCCCCAGCAGCGCCAGCGATTCGCCGAAGGACAGCAGGCCGACAATAGGACCCGCCCACATCCCGTGCTCGGCGACAAAACCAGCCACTCGGCTCGTCATGTCACCCACGGATTTGCTCCGATCGGCTTCGGTCCGCCGGTCACGACGACGCGCCTTCGCATGCTTTGGTTCTCGCATCGAAGCGATCTGCGCCGCCGATACTGAATCAAGGTCCTGCCGCTCCGCGATATGGGTCGTCCATGGAATCGGAAAGTGGAACGAGCGCCAAGGTCGCCGCGTTCCGCATCCTCATTGCGTCAGGCGTCATCAAGGGGCGATACGTCCCGCGAGCAGGCCAACAAGCAGCAGACTGCCAAGACCCACCCGGTAGATGACGAAAGACAGATAACTGCGCTGCGAGATGAGCCTGAGGAACACGACGATGACGCCGTAACCGGATGCAAATGCCGCCAGGGTCGCCAGGGCCGTGGGCATTGCCAGGTCAGCGGTGAATTCGTTCCAGTACCGGATCAGCTGATAGGTGCCGGACGCCAGCACCGCTGGAATGGCCAGCAAGAACGAAAAGCGCGCGGCGGCCTCTCGCCTGTATCCAAGCAGCAATCCTGCAGTGATTGTTCCTCCAGAACGTGACACGCCCGGAACAAGGGCCATGGCCTGAGCGAAGCCCAGCAGGATACCGTCGCGCCAGGTCAGCCTGCCCAGTGGCAACTGCTTATGCCCCTTGCGGTCGGCCACTCCCAGAAGCAGGCCAAACACGATCAGCATGATCGCCGTCACGTAGAGGTTTCGCAGATGGCCTTCGATGGCGCTTTTGAACAACACCCCCAGGATCGCGATGGGCAGCGTTCCGAGCAAAATCAGCCAGCCCATCCTTGCATCGAAGGGATCGGGATGTGCTGAAGGTAAGAACGATGCGAACCAGGCCGTGACGATGCGAAGGATGTCCCGGCGAAAGTAAAGCAGTACCGCCGCTTCCGTGCCGATCTGCACGACCGCGGTGAACGCCGCGCCGGGATCCCCAGAAGGCAGAAACGATCCGGCGACGCGCAGATGAGCGCTCGAGGAGACCGGCAAAAATTCGGTCAGCCCCTGAAGCAGCCCCAGCAACACGGCTTCAATCGGGCTCATGATGCCCGGCAGGCTTGGCGGGACGCGGGATGGTTCGGTTCACGGCTCGGCTATACGTTCGCGAAACCCGCCTTGCACATCCGCAGCCGGAACATTGGGACAAAGCAATGTTCCGGCCCGGCCTGCCTACTTTCCTCGGGCGACACACTTCCCGCCATCCGGGCCGACCTCGCCGGTGCAGGCGCGAACGGCCAACATCGGCGCCTCGACGTCGACCAGATGATTGCCGCCACCTCGACGCTCCAGGTCGAAACCATCGTAAAGCTTGCCTGATGCGGTGAAAGTCCGAAACTTCAGGCGATCTCCGGCGACATCGACCACCTGATACAGCTCCGTCGCTTCGGCGGTCTTGTCGGGTTGCGTGCGAGCGCGATCATTCAAACCATACATTTTCGAACCGGTGACCGACACGAGATAGACGGGGCCCTGCACCTTGCCGTCTGCGCGCATGACCGCCGAAGCCTCGCGGCCCGCCTCGGACGTCAGCCGGCTGTAACAGTGATCGTGCCCCTGCAGCACGAGATCGACCTTGCGGCTGTCGAATACCGGCTTCCACGCCGCCTTGACTTCAGAGGTATCCTGCGGGCGTGCACAGGTGAACACCGGCTGATGGAACAGCACGACGTTCCACCTGGCCTTGCTGGATGCCAGAGTCCCGTCAAGCCATCGGGTCTGCTGAGTCATGGTGCCCAGGTCGATAGCCGATGTCCCGTCGAGGACGATGAAGCGCACGCCCTGATAATCAAGAAAGTAGGTGGTCGCCTTGACCTCCGGCGCGCCGTTCGATGGCAGCGCGAACTGCAGCGGCCAGTACGGCCCGAGTTCGCGGCTCTCCGCCCCGTTGGGCATTGCGACATCGACATATTCATGGTTGCCGGTTGCCGGGACCTGCGGGACGATCCCCCAGTTGTAGCCGCCCGCCTCGTTGAACTCTCCCCATTCGTCGTCATGGTCGAGATCGTCACGCTGGGCCGCCAGATCACCGGCGTGAAGCACCAGTTCGATGCCGCCATTGGCGTGGAAGGCCTGGCGGATCACGCGGCTCGCATACGTCAGGATGCCGTTCTGGATGTCGCCGAGGTAAAGAAAACGGAATGGTTTTGCCTCTGTCGAAGCAGTTCGGAACTGCAGCCATTCGCTCCAACCGGCGCTGCCCTTGAGGCGGTATGCGTATACGGTATCGGGTGAAAGGGTCTCGAACTGGACATGATGGTAAAGCGCCGGGCCATTGGCGCTGTCCTTCTGCGCTCCCCGAGCGCCTGTGACAGCCTGAGCGTTTTCTTCCAATGTCGGCCCGTCCACCGCGACGGCAATCTGCGCCTCGCTCGTGACCTGTGCAACGTCGGTGCGCCAGGTCACGGCCATTCCGTGGGCGGGATCGGCCGCCGGTGTCAGGATGATCCGATCCGGCAGGTTGCGCGCTGCATAGGGCGTCCCGGCCGAACGCGGCACCGGGCTCCGCGCGGACGCAGGCGTCATCAGGCAGAGCGCCAGCGCACCCAGAGCTAGAGGCGTAAAACTGCGCATGAACTGCCCCTAAGTCGCGCCGACAAACGCATCGGTGCTTGGTCGAGCCTCCTTCAGGAAGCGGATGACGGCTCTGTGACAATCGGCGCGCAAACCCTGGCGAGACGCCTTTCATTGGGAATAATCAATCTGCGCCCTCATCACGGCCCGCGCATTTCCGTTGGCGATGGCGATATGGCAAAGGCATGCCGCGCGAAGAGGTTATAAACGACATGCGAATATTGGTGGTCGAAGACGACAGTGACATGGCGGACTTCATCAGCGACGGCCTGACCGCCTCCGGGCACGTGGTCATGACCGAACTGGACGCAGCCGCTGGCCTGCGCCGCGCCCAGCGCGAAAACTGCGATGTGCTCGTCATCGACCGCATGCTGCCCGACATGGACGGCGCCGACCTCGTCTCGCAGATGCGCGGCCTTGGGATGGCCGAGCCGATCCTGCTGCTGACGTCGCTGGGGGCCATCGAGGACCGGGTCAAAGGCCTGGGAAGCGGCGCCGACGACTATCTGGTCAAGCCCTTCGCTATGGCGGAGCTCGGTGCGCGCGTCGAGGCGCTTGGCAGGCGCGGGAAAGCCGGTCTGAGCGACACCTCGTCATGCGGCTCGCTCAAGATCGACCGCGTGCGACGGGAGGTCTGGCGCGAGGGGCGCCGCATCGTGTTGCAGCCTCGCGAATACGAGCTGCTCGAGCAGCTGATGCGGCAACCCGATCAGGTGGTTTCACGGGCCATGCTTCTGGAACAGGTCTGGCACTTCCATTTCGATCCCCAGACCAATATCGTCGAGACGCACATGAGCCGGTTACGCCAGAAACTGAACGCGGATTTCGCGTCCGATCCGATCCAGACCGTCCGGGGTGTGGGCTATCGTCTTCGCAGCGATGTTTAGACGCCTCGGGACCACGGGCCGGATCGTCGCCTTCTTTATTCTCTTTTATACGGCGGCGACCCTTGCACTTGGCGCCACCGTCTACGTCATTGGCGACAAGGCTCTGCGCGAACAGCTCGATGACCGCATCGATGTCGAGGCGGACTATCTCGTCGATGTCTACAATAGACGGGGCATGGCCAGCCTGCGCGATACCCTGCAGCGCCGCGACGATCGAGGCGTCAATGAGCTCGGCTACCTGCTGATCGGACCTCGAGGCCAGCATCTGGGCGGTGAGCTGTCGACAACCCCGCCCCCGATGGGTTGGAGTGAAATCCGGTTCCGCGACCAGGAGGACGAGATCGCCGCAGCCCGGGCATTTACGACCGTTCTGCCTGACGGAAGCCGGCTGACCGTCGCCGTGGAGCTGGCTCCCGCATACGAACTGCGGCAAACGGTCGTCAGGCTTCTCCTGTTCGGGTTCGGGACCATGCTCGTGGGCGGTATCGCGGGCGGCGTATTGCTGATCCGCGCCATTCGCTCGCGGCTCAGCGTCATGAACAACACGGCCCAGGCCATCATCGCGGGCGACATGACGCAGCGGGTGCCGGCGTCGCCGACGCGCGACGATGAATTCGACCGCCTCGCCCGCACGCTCAACACTATGCTCGAGAGAAACAGCGCGCTGATCGACAACCTGCGCCAGGTCTCGAGCGACATCGCCCACGATCTGCGGACCCCGCTGGCCCGGCTCCTCCAGAGAATGGAGCGTCTTTCCTCCGCCCTGCAGGGCGACCCGGTGCTTCATCAGGAAGTCGAGCGCGCGATAGGCGAGGCCAACGCCACGCTCTCCCTGTTCGGCGCATTGCTGCGCATCGCCGAAGTCGAATCCGGCACGTTGCGGCGGTATTTTCTGCCGCTCGATCTCAGTGCTACTGCCTGCAGCATAGCCGAAAGCTACATGGCGGTGGCCGAAGACAGCGGTCGCTCCTTGACGTGCCGGATCGAAGACGACGTGCGGGTGATCGGAGACAGGGACCTGGTGTCCCAGGCTCTCGTCAACCTTCTCGAGAATGCGATCCGGCACACGCCACCGGGCACTCGCATCCTCGTCACGGTCAGGCGTGAGCGCGCGCGCGCGGTGCTTGGGGTAGTCGATAACGGGCATGGCGTTTCCGCTGAACTGTGGGGCACGCTTGCCAAGCGTTTCACGCGCGGCGACAAGTCTCGTTCCGGACCGGGCTTTGGCTTGGGGCTCAACCTCGTAGAGGCCGTGGCGACTGTCCACGGGGGCGCCATGCGGTTCCGCGACGCGGGGCCTGGCCTGATCGTCAGTTTGGACATGCCTGTTGCGTAACCGCCTGTGTGGCCTCGAGCGCGGGTAGGTCCTCGTCCGCCGCGCGCCTGGCGATATGATCGGCGGTCCTTAGCGCCAGCGCCGCGATCGTGAACGTGGGGTTCGCCCAGCCCGAGGTCGGGAACACGGAACTTCCCGCCACATACAGGTTGTCCACCCCGTGCACGCGGCATTGCGCATCGACCACACCCTGCTTGGGATCGGATGCCATGCGGGTCGTACCCATGTGGTGATAGCCACCGATGGGGTGGGAGCTGATCAGGCGATCTGTCTGCCAATGCCGGTTGTCTTGCGTCAGCCATTCCGCCGGGTCAACCGTGCCGAGCCCCAGCCGCTCCATTTCCCGGCGCATCGCCGCGACCAGTCGCTCTACGGAATGGATGTCGAGATCGCTCGTCTTCCAGTCAAGCTTGACGCGCGGGATGCCCAGCGCGTCGCGCGTTCGTGATAGCGTCACCCGGCTATCGGGATTGGGCGCCTGCTCAGCTCGAACGAGAAGCGCCATCTCCAGTTTGCCAAGCTTTTGCAGCAACCAGGGGCGCGCCGGATCGATGACTTTTTGCCCAATATGTGCGGCTCGCTTGACCGATAGCCATACTGCCCGCGAACCGCGCGTCGGCTCAAGGTCATGCTTCACACGATGATAGGCTCGCATCCCGGCGAACTGCGCATGTGCAGCGGGCTGTCTCGCTGCGACGGTGAAGGAGGTGTTGAGTATGCCTTCGCGTTCCTGGAGCTGGCGACCAGGCGCGAGAAGTGCCGCGACGTCCTGTCCTGCGATTCTCCTGCGTTTCCCGAATGCCTTGAGCAAAGACCAGACGTCGTTGGCGACGACCTTGCCGCCGCGGGCATGGGGGTGCTCCATGAAGAAGCGACCGACCAGGTCGTTCTCGTTCCCGAGACCCACGCCGTCATGCGATTGGGACGCCAGCAGGAGCCGGGGATTTTCGATACCACCAGCGGCAAGTACGAATGCACGCGCATGAAACCGCGCGCGGCGGCCAGCCAGGCTGCTCACTTCGACACAGGTGACCCGCCGTCCGTTCGCGTCGGTATGAATCCGTGTCGCGTTGGCATGCGTGAAGACGGTGCAGCGTGGGTGGCTGACGAGGTCATCGCTGCCCGCGAATGTGAAGCGATTGGAGCGCTGATCGAACGTCCAGAACCTGTAGGACAGTTCGTCGTCGTCGAAACTCGGCAGGTTGCCACCCGCACGGTTGAACTCCCTCAGGGACGCCCGGCTCCAGGGAAGGCCGAACACCTGCCTGGCTTCATCGTAATAGGGTTGCATGTCCGCTAACGTCACCGGCCATCCGGAATGAGGAACCCAGGGCCGCTTCTCGAAGTCGACCGCATCAAGCTCGGCTATGCGCCCCCCCAGATAGCGGTCGTTCCGCCGAAGAAGCGCAACCGCGAATGATGGAGCTCGTAATAGGGCTCACCGACATTTTCGCCGGCATTGAGATCTGCGCTGTCCGCCTCGTAGTCGAGCCCGCCGGACTCGAGAAGAGTAACGGTTCTTCCCGCCTTCAGGAGGCGGCGCGCCATCGTTATGCCGGCTACGCCGCCGCCGATGATGCAGACATCGGTGGCAAAATCGGCGAAGTCCGATTTCTCAAAGTCAACATGCATAAACTCGTACTCTGCCGCCAGGAGCGCGGATGATCCGATCGCTCCTTGATTTTCTCCTGCCTCTGGCCATCGCGGCCATCGTCCGTGTGTCGCCAATATAGGGCTGGAAACGCACAGCGCTGGTGCCCGAAACATTGATATTCCCCAATGTTCATCGATTGAGCAACCTGACGTATGGAAATTGAATCGGGTAGGGGTCACGCATCCCGGCATTCCCATTTGATGTAGGCCTTGTTGTCGCAAGCCCATGTTTCGTCGATTTCGACGAGAACGGCGGAGACGAGGCGCAGGAGCGCCTGTTCGTTGGGGAAGACCCTGACCTTTACGGTGCGGCGCTTGAGTTCCTGCTGGACGGCGCGCTCGATCGGGTTTGAGGTTCGCAGTCGCCGGCGGTGGTGCTCAGGCAGGGCGAAGACAGCCAGGCCCTCGGGGATGGCGTTTTCGAGCCAGTCGGCGAGCTTGGGCGCGGTTTTGCAGTAGCCCGCGACGAGCTCGTCGAGCGCGGCCTGTGCCTTTGCCAGCGAGCCGGCGTTCCAGACGCTGCGCAGTTCTGAGCCGATGCGAGCGCGGATGGCGACGTTGGGGGCGTGATGGATAGCATTGGCGGCGAGGTGGAACTGGCAGCGCTGCCAGGTGGCCGACCCGAGTACCGCCCGGCGCGCAGGCCTGCATGATCATCCGACACGATGAATTCGACGCCTCGCATGCCGCGTGCGACCAGATCATCGAGGAAGCCGCGCCAGTGGACCTCAGCCTCCGACAGGGCGACGCTGACACCGAGCACCCGGCGGCGCTCGTCAGATCCGATCCCGATCGCAGAGAATACTGCAGCATCGCGCACAACGCCGCCCTGGCGCATTTTCTCGTACCGCGCGTCGAGGATGAGGTAACGGATCTCGCCCAGTGGCCGGGTCCGCCACGCCTCCAGCTCCTCGTCAAGCAGGGCCGCAGCGCGGCTGACCTGCGAAGAGGACATTCCCTCGATGCCAAATTCGCGCAGCACCGCCTCGGTCTGTCGGGTGGAAACACCCTTCACGTACATCTCCGCCACCGCCAGCATGACCGCGCGCACGGAGCGGCACCCACGCTCCAGCGATTGCGGGTAGAAAGGCTGCCCGTCATGACCGGCGGTCTTGGGGACTGCCACATGCACTGTGCCCGCTGGCGTATCGATCCGCTTGGGCTTGTAGCCGTTCGCATAGCCACGCCGGTCGGGCGTTCGCTCATAGCGCTGCGCGCCCAGAAAGCGTTCACGCTCGATGCGCATCGCCATCTCGAAGGTGCGCGCGAACACGGCCGCAATCCCTTCGGGGCCGTGTTCGATCAACTGTTCCAGAACTGCCTCAATCGCTGTATCGTCGCGTTTGTCCATTCGTCTGCTCCATGGTTGGGTAGTGACTCCATGGAATGCTGAAGATGGGCAGCCGGTGCCGGGGCATGCCCCGGCACCGGCTTAACGGTCCCGACCCAAATGAATTTCCATACCTCTGGTTACACAACCTGTTCATCGGCCCTCCACGTCAGGGCATGGGGTTGGCGGAGAATAATGCGAACAAGGGAGAAGAAGGCTGGATCCGATGGCGAGCCTACCGTCACATGGCAACCAGAATGCTTGGCATGCGCCAGTTGGCCAGCAATGGGCTCGCCCTGCAAACTAACGAACCATGCTAAAGCCGAACCACAATTGCTGGAGGATCGAACGCGCCAAGCGGCCGCGCGTAATCGTCGACGCCGACGATTACTTCAAAGCCGCCAGGGCGGCGATGCTGAAGGCGCAACAATTGGGCGAAGCTTCGATGCACGCATCCGCTTCGGCGGCGACGTCGAGGATGGCGGCCAGGTCAGGATTGGCGAGTTTCTCAGTTGGCTCGTGCGCCGAACGCCGGGGCTTCAGATTCATATCCTGCGCTGATTGCAAAGTTAGCAGCATCGGCTCGGCCGGTCACACGCAGGCAAGACGTAACGGTCCGTTTGCCCTTGCTCTTACCCACAAGTGCCTTCTGGTGGCCTCGAGATTCGAGCTCCAGAGGTGGCCGGGTTGGTCTGCACAGGGATCGGCAACGGTTAAGTGGATTGTCTGCCGGCTTGCTCGATCTACCGTTCCCTGGCGTCATGTAGGGAGGGCGAAGCCCGACCGGAATGACGCCAGGGAATGTTTGCCAAATTCATGCTGCCATCGCCAAGGGCAGATTGTCAAAATAGGCCTGGTCCGGCGTTCGAGCGGCATGGCTCGAATGCGGCCTCCTTCCATTGTAAAAGTTCAGATAGCGGCCGATCGATGTGCGCGCCTCCCCGACGCCGCTGTAGGCATGCAGATAGACCTCCTCGTATTTCACAGAACGCCATAGGCGCTCGACAACGACGTTGTCGCGCCAGGCACCTCTGCCGTCCATGCTAATCGCGATCTTCTCGCGGAGCAGTACGCTGGTGAAGGCCGTGCTCGTGAACTGACTGCCCTGATCCGTGTTGAAGATCTCCGGTTTGCCGAAGCGCTGCAGCGCTTCTTCCAACGCTTCAACACAAAAATCGGCCTCCATCGTGATCGACACTCGCCAGGCAAGGACCTTCCGGCTGAACCAGTCGACAATGGCCACGAGATAGACGAACCCTTTGGCCATAGGGAGTGGAGTAGGAAGCGCATCAGCGCTTCCCCTCCCCGAACCGTACGTGCACCTTTCAGCGCATACGGCTCTCCATTCAACCCTGGCCCATGGCCATGGCGACGTCATGATAGCGGGAGGTAACGGTGTTTCGGATTTCGTCCCGGAAGATATAGGGATTTCGATCCGGGTTCCGCCACCGGAACTGCATTTTCTGGCTTGTGACCAGTCTGCGCAGCGCCTTGCCGACAGCTTTTCCCTGATTGCTACGACCATAAATCAGCCAAGTTTTCGACTGGCCGATGTCCGGTACACGGTACCATTTGCGCATCAGAGGCTTGATGCGTGACCGGTATTTCCGCGCCAACCAGTGCGCCATTTTCCAGAACACGACGGTGTCGATGCGCCGGAATATGCGCGCTGTGAAGTCGGTGAACTTGTAGAACGCAGCCCATCCCGCCAGTTGACGGTTCAGGCGATCGATCATGTCCACCGTGGCAACATCATGATTGCCGGAGAGCGCCTTGATCAATCGGTGGGCGAAGGTCTCGGCTTTCTCCTTGGGTATCGTCGAGACCACGGACATGCGTCCTCTTGATCCCCGCCTGCGGATGATCCGGTGCCCGAGGAACACGAACCCGTCATTGACGTGGGTGATATGGGTCTTGCCCATATTCAACGTCAGTTTAAGGCCGCCCTCCAGAAAGGTCCGGCATTCATCACGGATGGCCTCGGCGTGTGCCTTGGTGCCCTTGACGATGACGACGAAGTCGTCGGCGTAGCGGCAGTAGGCGACAGCAGGTTTCCATTGCCGGTTCTCGCGAACCGTGATGGGGCGTCCCTGCTGAATACCGAAGTTCCATGCCCAGCGATCCTTTCGCGCCTTGTCGCTGAGGTATTTCGCCTCCAGCCAGGCATCGAACTCATGGAGCATGATGTTGGACAGAAGCGGCGACAGCACGCCGCCTTGCGGAACACCTTCGCTCGAGGCGACGAACAGGCCACGATCAATGTGGCCTGCCTTCAGGAACCGCCAGAGCAGATCGACGAACCGATCATCCCTGATACGCCGCCGGATACAGCGAAGAAGAAGCCGATGGTGGACCGTGTCGAAGTAGCTCGCCAGATCACCTTCGATGACCCAGCGGCCCCGCGTCCCGGCGCCACCATCCTGCAACTGGATCTTCACTGTCCGGACTGCGTGATGCACGCTGCGTTCCGGCCGGAAGCCGTAGGAGAGGCGATGGAAGTCGCTCTCCCAGATCGGCTCCATGGCCATCAGCATCGCACGTTGGATGATGCGGTCTTTCAGGGTCGGGATACCCAGAGGTCGATTCTTGCCATTGGCTTTCGGGATATAGATTCGCCTGACCGGCTGCGGGATGTAATTCCCCGACAGCAAGTCCGTGCGCAGGCTGGCCAGATATTCTGCCAGTCCGGCCTGCATCCGCTGCTTGTCCATTCCGTCGATGCCCGGCGTATTGGCGCCACTTGACGCCAGCACGATCCGGGCTGCCTCGGCCAGCCACGCCCTGTCGGCGATGAGCCGGAGGAGACGATCGAACCTGCGGTTCGGATCGCTCTCGGCCCATGTCGCGAGCTTGTGCTGCATTTCGCTGATTATCAAAGGTCTTCACCTCGTTTGGTCAGGTAGTTTGCACTTCAAGCGGATTGAACTGTCCCCCTTCGCCATGTGACAGGCTTTCCCTGTCGCGGACTACTACGGGGACTCCGCCAGCATGGTGGACATCGGGGCCAACTCCCTTGGCATTCCATCATGCCTTCCCTCGTTCATATGCTGGACTTTCACGCGCTGGGGAGGCTGCCGGTCGCAGTCCTTGTCCTTGCGTCCTGCAAGTCGATGCCGATGCCATGGCCTGGCTGCGTTCTCTCCATGACTCCATGCGGGCGTGCTACGTGTACGACCGCAGTCGGATGTCGCCGACTTACGTATCCGGCGCCATCATCAGCATTCCGCCTGTTAAGCCGTGTAGGCGAAGGCGACATTTCAGCCCTCGGATGCGGATTAACCGGTTCGTGTTCCTCAACCTTCCAGCGCTACAGCCTCGGGGACCATCTCGGCGTAACGGCTTCACCTCAATCCCCTTTACCTGCGGGCTACGTCACCCTGTCAGTTGACGACAGGTCACCGCCGCTTGGGCTCATACCCCCTCACAGCAGAGGGCAGGGCAGTCGTTCATTCCTCCTTTCTCCTTTGCATTCCAACATACGCCCCCGGACCATCCGGGACGAGGCGCACTGTAGCTAATGTCTGTCGCCCAAACCTGATTAGGCCGTACGATCGCCAGCTTGCGCAACAAATAGGGATAAATCTTGTGTCCCGGCGCCGGCTTTGATGTGTTCGGCCGGCGATAAATCGCCTCGATCGCCATTTTCTTCATCAACGTGGCGACATGCTGGCGGCCGATTGCGATGCCTTCCTGACGGAGCAGGTCGCGCAGTATGCGACTTCCTGCGAATGGAAACTCCATGTGCAATTCGTCCATCCGCCGCATGATGGCGAGATCGGCAGCCGACACCGGCTTGGGCAAGTAGTACACGCTCCCTCGGCTGATCCCCAGGGCCCGGGCTTGCCGCTTTACCGGCAAGCTATGCGAGCGGTCGATCATCGTTTTGCGCTCGGCAACAGACCCGCCTTGCCGAGCGCTCCTGACAAAAAATCATTCACCAGCGTCAGTTCGCCAATCTTGGCGTGTAACGTCTTTACGTCGATCGCCGGTTCCGCAGCCTCGTTCCGCGTCTCGCTGCCAAATACACCGGCAGCCCCTTCCAGAAGCTGCGACCGCCAGGTTGTGATCTGGTTCGGGTGAACGTCAAAAAGCTGTGCCAGCTCCGCCAGCGTCTTCTCGCCCTTTACGGCGGCTAAGGCCACCTTCGCTTTGAATGCCGGGCTGTGGTTCCTACGGGGGCGTTTGCTCATCTCTACTCCTGTCACGCGGCCATCCTGGCCGCCGTCAGGCAGAAAATCCACTTATCCCGGTGTCCAGTTTTCCCAAGCCACCTCTTTCTGCAGGCGATCCTAGCGGGAAAATATGGTTATGCAATAACTGCGGTTCACCTGAGGATCGAAGTGACAGGCCTTGATCACCGCCACCTTGGCGTTGTCGGGCACCAGCAACTGGGGAACGCCGCAAAAGAAAGCGAACGCGGCATCGTTGCCCGCGATCCAGTCGGGGAACTGCTCGGTCCATGTCGCCAGGGCAAATGACAGGCTCGATCCGCCCATCACAGCTACGAAGATGTGGGCTCCACGAACTTCCCCGGTCCGCCGGTTCACCACGACGGGCACCGTGTCGCCAGCGTAGTCGAGGAACAGCTTCTCGCCGCCGGCATGGCTCTGGCGCATGACCAGCGGCAGGCGGCCTTCCCACCGACGGAAGAGATCGCAAAACCTCGAGTAGCGATACCCGTCCGGATGTTCGGCGCGGTATTCCTCCCAAAGCACCTGCAGTGTCACGTGCTTGCGCTTCAGTTCGCGCGCTACCGCCGGCCAGTCCGGCTCCGGCAGCTTCCGCCGCCCGGGCTTTACGCCTGGGATTCCATACAGGCGCTCCTCCAGGTCCGCGTCGCCGATCTCAGGCGGTAGCGGCCAAGAAAGCCCCGAACGCTCAAACCGCTTCAACGTGTCCCGCACCGTCGTCGGGCCTGCCCGAACACGCTCGGCAATGCACCGCGTCGAAAGCCTGGCATCCAGGCTCAACCTCAAAATCTCGCGCACTTGGCGCATCACAACCCTCCTCGTCGGCATCCAATCCTCCTGGCTGCTTAGCCAGAGAACTGGTTCCAACGATCAGGCTTCACGTCACTCGAAACTGCGCGCGATCCCATCGGAATGCTGCGCGGATAATTCTCGGAACGCTGCGCGCGATCATCTCGGAATGCTGCGCGCCATCAGATCGGAATGGTGCGCGCGATGGCCCCGGAATCCGCACGGTTACACATGTAGAATTTCTCGTTCTGCGAAAAGCGCCGGAGGCTTGGCCGGTGATAGTGGTACTTTCTCGCTGTGCGGCATCGCACAATCAAGCGGCAACGCCGTCGCTCGGAAACCAGCCCGCGCCGTGGTTGGTTCCGCAAGCATGACGGTAGCTATCGATAGTGCAGGGGAGGATGGTAGACCGGCCGCCGTTGGCGGGCCGCGACGGAATGGCCAAACCGCCGCGGTCCTGCTCTTGTCAGTTTGATCAGAACTTGAAGCGGGCGCCTACTTCGAAGGTACGATCATAGGTGCGCGTATCACGCGGGGTGCTGGAGTAGTCCCCAGATGCGTTCAAGCCCTTGAAGCGATCCTGGTAGGTACGATCGGTGATGTTGGTCGCATCGAAGGTGATCGTGAAGGCTGGCGTCAGATCGTAGCTGGCCGAGAAGTCGAGCTGACCGGTGGGGTCGGCGACGACCGAGTTCGCCTGGATGCCACCCGCATTGTAAGTGTCGACGAAGCTCGAACGCCAATTGTAGGCGAGGCGAGCCGAGATACCGTACTTTTCGTAGATCGCGACGAGATTGTACGAATACTTCGACACGTTGACGAGGCGCTGGCTGCCGCCGTTGATGGGATCGTCGTTTTTGCCTTCGATGTAGGTGCCGTTGATCTGGGCACCCAGTCCGCTGAGCGCGCCCGGCAGGAAGTCGAAGAACTGTTGGTAGGCCAGTTCGATACCCTTAAGTGTACCCTTCACCCCGCGCGGACGGCTCACCAGCCAAGTCTGCCCCTGGTACTGCTCGGGCGCCGCGTAAGTCTGGATGTAGCCGTCGAACTTGCGGTAGAACGCCGCAGCGGTCAGCGAGGTGTTGCTGCTGATGTAGTATTCGACCGTGGCATCATAGGCATCCGACTTGATCGGCGCCAGGTCCGGATTGCCGCCACTGCCGGTCCCGGCGTAGCCTTGGTTGCCGGTCGAGCCGCTGGGCACGTAAGTGACGAGCGGGTTGAGGTCGGCGAAGTTCGGACGGGTGATGGTCTTGCCTGCAGCGAGGCGCAGCTTCAGGTTGTCGGCAAGACCGAAGCGGATGTTGATGCTGGGCAGGACGTCTACGTAGTTCTGCTTGCTCTCCACACCGTTGCCGGAAAGGTTCTGGACGGTATTGACCACCCGGGCGCCGACCACGCCGTCGACAGGCATCGAGCCGATGTCAAAGCGATAGGCGGCCTGACCGTAAAAGGCGTAAGTCTTCTCGACGTCGGCGAAGGCGAGGTTGGGCTCGTAGGGACGATCGCCGGCTGCCTGGCCGAACCAGCTGCGAACGGTGTCGCTGTTGCCGAGCAGGTAGTCGCCATCGGCATCGAGGAACGAGCCGATACCCGCCTTGCCCTTGACGAGACCGCTGGGCGAGAGGTCCCAGAAGTTGGTCGGCAGGGTGCTGACGAGAACCGGGTTAGTCGCCGCGAGCGGGATCGACGCGGTAGCCTGCGAGTCAACCTTGCGGTTGGTATAGCGGGCACCAACCTTGAGCGCCGAAAGGAAGCCGTCGTCGAAACGGTGTTCGACGTCGGCGCGCCAGGCCCACTGCTTGCTGACCGCAACGCTGTGGTTGTCGAACAGCGTGCGCAGCGTGAAGTTCGCCGGATCAGTCAGGTCCACGCCCTGGATGTTGATGTTTGGTGTGCCGCCGACATCGAACTGGTACACCGCCGTCGGGGCGTTGAACGAGGTGTCGACGATCATGTTGCGGTTGGCGATCTTGCTGCGGTTGTACGTCAGCTCGGTCGTCAGGGTCGTGAAGTCATCGGCTTCGTACTTGAGGCCGCCATTGATCTGATAGGTGGTGGTCTTGTCCTTGTACGCCTGATTGCTGGTGATCGTGTAGGCGTCGCGAACGGTGACGCCGCTGGCAAGGCTCGGATAGTCCGCGTCAGGCGTCACCGAAGTGACGAGGCCATTTTTGGGCAGGCCGACGAAGAAGTCGGTGTCGTAGCGGTTCTTGTACTGCGTGTAGATGCCGTCGACGTAGACTTCAAGGTTCGACGCCGGCCGCCACTGGAACGAGCCGTTCTACGCCATGCGCTTGCGGTCGCCCTGCGTGTAAAGGCCGCCCACGGTGTCGGGCACGCCGACCATGTTGCCGGTGGCGGGATCGGCGATCGGGTTCGAGACGAAGTCAAACGCCGTGTTGTCCTCGAAGCGGCGACGGTTGTACGAAGCTGCAAGCATCAGCCCGATCTCGCCGATCGGGGTTTCCCAGCGGTTGCTGACAAGGCCGCTGCCGAGGTAGCTCCATTTGTCCGACTGGTCGCTGTAGATCGCGCGGCCACCGCCGGCGATCTCGAGGCCGTTGAAATCGAACGGACGACGCAGGCGAACGTCGATGACGCCAGCAACGCCGCCTTCGACGAGATCAGGAGTGCTGGTCTTGTAGACGTCGACGCCAGCCAGCAGTTCGGCGGGAATGTCCTGAAGGGCGACGCCGCGCTGGGTGCCCGTAAAGGCTTCGCGGCCATTGAGCAGCGTGGCGGTGTTGGGGAGGCCGCGGATCAGCACGGTACCGGCTTCACCGGCGCCGCGGGTCACCTGGACGCCGGTTACGCGCTGAAGTGCATCGGCCACAGTGTTGTCGGGAAGCTTGCCGATGTCCTGGGCGACGATCGAGTCGACGATCTGGACCGAGTTCTCCTTGATCCGCTGCGCACTCGCTAGCGATGCGCGAACGCCCGTGACGATGATCTCTTCGGACGACGCATCGGCGGAAGGTCCTTCAGGCCCCTCGGGAGCGGCAGCGTCCTGGGCGTGCGCCACCGCAGCCAAGCTAAGCGCAAAAACGGACGCAGTGCAAAACGCGAATGGCTTGAATACCATGATATCAACCTCCCCAACGGGACTGGCCGACACCATGCCCCTCCAATTACCTTGCTAGGTATTAGTCTGACTAATCCGCTGCAAGCAGAAAAACACTGAACTGAAAAAAAGCTTTCGCGATGCCACCGATCGGACGCGAACATCGCCGGAAATCGCGACATTCCCGCGTGGATTGTGGAGCGCCCCGGCCAAACTGGAGGGCGGTTTCTCGCTCGATCGGCAGCAACGCGAGGCGCACTTTGTCCTAGGAATGGCCCAGTGTCTTTCAGGCAAATGCTTAGAAGACAAGCGGACCACCCCGCCGTTCTCGCCCCCGCGGCGGAAGCGGTCAGGGTCTTGAGCGGTGCCCCTGGTGTGGGGCGCGGACCACGGCTCATCGGCCGCGGCGACGATACACTAGTCGTTTAGCTCCGGCCGGCCGCGACGCACCGCTAACACTCTAGCGCGTCGCGGCCATTAAAGAGGGCCACCAGTCTTCTCGTTGGGCCGTGTTTGACAATAGTAGGACCGTCGACGTCCGACTCTAAGAACCTTCTCGTGCGGCACTCTGGGCGAAGCACATGGAGATTATTGCACTGATAAGGAGCATGGGACTGGGGATGGCCGTGCCATTTAGATAGTTGCGCATACCCTTACCAACGAAGGTATCTGAGCCGTAGTACTCCGCCGAATTGCTAGATGCCTTGGCTTCTGATCGGCCTCGCCATCAAGAAGGCCGCCGCTTATCTTCTGTGTACGAAACTATCGAGATACTGATAGGAAGGGGCAGGTCCCAGAGAGCGCAACCATCTACTGTAATGAAGCGCTGTTCAATATTGCGCTACTTGTGGCGGCGAAAGCTCTTTGGCCGAGAAATCGTCTCACTCCTGCCAGTCACTTCACCGCACACAAATGATGGCGCGAGCGGAACGCCGAAGCATAGCGGTTCCCGCCTCCGGGCACACGCAGGCCCGACAGAACAGTGCTGCGTTCACTACAGGACTAGCGGTGAAAGGCCGCGTCAGCCCAGCTTACGGGCAACTGCTCGTTCACTACGCCGGGAGCACGGGCGACGAGTTCGATTAAACGGACGTTATCTATGTCGACGCTTAACTGCTGGGCTGGGGTGCCCTGCGTGTGCGGCGCGCTCCTGCCCAGAAGACGGCCATCACCGTAAATCTCAAACGTCACTGCATGACGTGCATCCGATGCCGAATCGTCAACACCGACTGTCACCGTCAAGCGCCTAAAATCTGCATTTCGAACCTCCATGCGGGAATTGGCGAGTATCCCCAATCCATGAGCATAGCGCTGCCCTGAGATCTGCAATTCGCGACCAAACGGCGTTGCATCTGCTTGCGCGCCGCCCCAGCCCGCGTACATAGGGCGCGGTCCGACACCACGGCTTCCGCCGCCCCACGGCGCGAGAGCGCGGTGGATTGTCGGATCGGGCTGAGGGAGCGTCACGCCGTCCACTGCGGGATTGACCGAGCCTGGGATTTCCGAGAGGTAGATGCCATCGGCGAGTTCCCGCACACCACGGGCGCGGAACACCAGTGTCTCCCGCGGCATGACCTTCATGACCGTCTCGCCGCTGAAGCTGGCGGCAGCATCAGTCCATTGATCGACCAATCGCACAGGTGCGTCCTTGCGGAATTTAAGGTGCGCGGACGTTAGATTGGCATCGATAGGTCGAGATGAGCGGTTGAAGATCGCAACTCCCTTCTCCCCGTTTGCCAATGTCTTCACAAAGATCTGAAGATCATCGCTGTCGAACGCCAGCACGGCCTGGTTGCCGGCCGGATCCTGGTTCATTGAGATCAGGGATGCGTTGCCAAGGATCTGCATCAATGCGGAGGGCGTGTCGCGCAGATCGCTGCCGATTAGAAGGGGCGCGTTAATCATTGCCCAGAGCGCGAAATGGGATCGAGCTTCGGTCAGGTGGGCGGCATCGAAATCGCCCTTCCCGACAAACAGCATGTCGGGATCGTTCCAACTGCCCGGATGCGCGTAGAGCGGCCGCTTGGCGGCGCTGTCAAAGTTTGTGAGCATCCGCCCCCAATCAGCAGTGATGTCGTCGCTAGTGCGCGACACGTTGCCGATATCCTTGCCCCAGGCCCGGACGTTGGCGGCACCCCAGATGCAGAGCGAGAGGACGTAATCGCCGTCGGGATTGTAACGATCGAGAGCCGCCTTCACATTGCCGAACATCGCCTGCACCGCCGGGATATTCGACAGGGCGACGGTTTCTAGGCTTAGAATCGGTTCGAGGGCCTGGTATCGTCCCGAGCTCACGAGATCGCTGGACGCGCCATAAGCACGAAGCCCACAGCCGTCGATCTTGATGTAATCGAATCCCCAATCGCCGAAATACAGCTTAATGTCGCGATCAATGTTACCGTAGAGACCGACCTCCCGTTCCATCATAGTACCGCGGGGCAGATTAGGCTCGTTCGGCCCATAAGCCTGCGCGCATGTATTGCGGCCAAGATCGCTGTAGAGCCCCGCCTTCAGGCCCATCGCGTGCAGCCGGTTGGTGAACGGTCGGAAGGACGTCGCCCCGTCGGCCGTGCGTGCGGAGGGAAACTTGTCGCTGCGCACCAGCATCCGACCGTCGGAACGCCGATGGTCCCACCATCCTTCGTCGAGGTTGACGTAACGATAGCCTTTTGCCGCCAGCCCAGAATCGACAATCGCTTTGGCCGACGCAAAAACCTTTTCCTCGTCAATGTCCGTGCCAAACGCGTTCCACGAGTTCCACCCCATTGGAGGGGTCTCAGCTTGACCCGTCGTATTGGCCGACCACCGGCCGGTCGGGCGAAGCGGGTCGGGTTGCTGCGCGATAGCTGACGTGCTCAGGAACAGCGTAGTGGCAAGAAGGAGACCATATTTCATGCAGTAAACCCGTTGATTTCTCGAAGTGTTAGCGACGAGACGCCGCCGCCTCGGACCGGCAAGAGTAGCAATCTGCTCAGGACAGCTGGCCTGGTTTGGTTGTCGCGTCCTTGCGGCACTCGAAGCTATCCTCGCGCATCGGATCACCCGTGCCGCGGTAGAAGGGGTAAGAAGGGAATGGGCAAAGCGGTCGCTCGCCTTTCCCTGGGCTTAGGCGGGTCGCTGTGACGCGGTCTGGCGCGATCCCCTTTTCTGTCCATTCGACCACCGCTGAAAGTAGGTCGAATTGGTCGAACGTATTGTCCCCGCCTTCGCAATGCCCAGCACCTGGAACCATAAAGAGGCGAGAGGATCCGAGAAAGCGCGGCCCATTATCCGCCGCGGCCCGCTCGTAATAATCTTGGGTATCCATGGCGGAGAACCACGGATCGCTGACGCCGTGATACCAGACGATCTTGCCGCCTCGGTCGAAGAAGGTCGATAGATTTGTCCAGGTATAGGTCTCCGTCAGAGCCTGCATCGCATCGCTGCGTACCGCACGCAGGCGCGCCTCAACATCGATCGACGTTGCTGCCGAGGACGGGCCGAGAGGACCGGCCTGGCCGTTGGTGAGAATGCCCGGGATGCCCGAGCCGCTTGCAACGATCCCGGTATCCCATGGAAACGCGGGGTAGACCGTCGCGCCGGCAGCATCCTTCACCGGAGCAAACGCCACTTCCAGAGCCCGAACTTGAGATGGCGCCAAACAGTCAGCCGTTCTCCCGTCCTTGCAGACGATGCGCGACGGCTGGAACGCACAGGCGCCCACCTTGGCGATCACGCCGTCTGCCAAGCCGTCGAGCCGGTCGCACTGCTTCAGCAATTCTCGGCGAATTTGCGCCTTGTTCTCCGATGAGAACAGCGGGAGCGGCTTGCCTTCGGCATCGCGACGCGAAGCCTGGTTTAGCGCCGCTGCGATGTGCGCCGTCATAATGCCAGAAAAGCCGGGGCGCATCGCCGGCGCGCCCGATACGACGCCATCGAACAGGTCGGGGTATCGCTGAGCGGCTAGCATCGCCTCCCTCCCGCCGGTGGAGCAGCCGACGATGTAGCTGTGATGCGCCGCCCGGCCATAGTGGGAGGCGACGATCTGCTTGGCCGCGAGCGTCGTGGTACCTACCGAAGCATGCGCAAAGTCCAGCGCCGCCTGCTGGTCCACCCGGAAGCTTGCATCGAAACCGCCGCCTCCGCTTTTGTGACCGCTGTCTGTGGAGACGACCGCGAAGCCCTTAGCAAGCGCTGGGCGCGCGCCCGTCGCCACACGGCCGACCGGAGGCTGGATGATACCGTTCAACCCACCCCCTCCCTGAAACAAGAGGCGCCCGTTCCAACTATCGGGCAGCGCGACCGTGAACCCGATCGCGTAGGTTTTCCCGTCCGCACCACGTCGCTCGTTGATCGTGCCTGACACGCGGCAGTGTGCAGGAAGGGGATCGCCTCCGGCCTTGCCGATCGTCGCAGCGACGTGCTCCGCACCGCTGATTTTGACTTTCGCAGGCAACTCGAGTCGAAAATTGGCGCTCGCGGCGCAATCCGGCGCCGCCTGAGCTGAGGTGCTAAATAGTCCTCCTAGTCCCGCGGCAAGTAGAGCCCGATAACCCAATGCCGCCTTAAACTCGTATCGTGCCATAGGTTCAGATCCCCAATCTTTTATCTTACTGTCCGCAGTCCAAGCGATAGCCGTGACTTGCAGGTACCTGCAGAGGCCAAAACGCAGTCGGCCGCTTATAAAAAATACACGCACCGCTCCACACTCAACAGCTAGAAGTCACAATTCCAATCACGATGTGCTCACCGCCAGGCGATGTCGCAGAGCACAGGAGCCGTGCCACACACAATTCATCCGACATTTTATGGTAGCTATTTATATAGTCCGACAAACGCCAGACGAGCAATGGCTCTTTACCCTCTGCTGCAAAATGTGCCACGCGATGCGAGGGCTAGCTGTCTCCTCATAATGGCTAGCTGAACCAACAAAGCGGGAAGGTGGCCATATTTCGAATTAATCGATCTTCGAAAAAGAAGCGCACCCTTTATGTTTAGATTAAAGTGCGATGGATAAGGAGGAAACAGCGCGCACCCAAGTACCAAGCTCAGGGCAATACGCATGATTGCATGGGGCGCTATGAGTTGCTCACGACAGTGCTAAATAGACGCACCCATTACAATACAGTGAGAAAGAGTAGATTGCGTGGGGCTATTTTTATCAATCTAATAACAGAGGATCGAATATGGCTGATCGCATCCGACAGGTGATCACTTCGCGCCGCGACATCCTGGTGAGCGGCTCGACCCTAGGCGCAGCCCTGCTCGCTCCCAACATCGTGCTGGCGCAAGCGGGGCCGTTGATAGCGGAGACGACGAACGGCAGGGTGCGTGGGTCTCGCGCTGATGGCGTGATCCAATTCCGCGGCATCCCTTATGGCGGCGACACGGGCAATCGGAACCGTTTTATGCCGCCGACCCAGGTGGCGAAGTGGAGCGGTATCCGCGATGCCACGCAGTGGGGCCATGTCGCCCCGCAACCGAACGCGACGAACCCGGATGCATATGGCCAGATGGTCGGCTGGAACAACTATCGCGGCGGGATCAGCGAAGATTGTCTGGTGGTAAACATCTGGACGCCCTCACTCGATGCGAAGAAGCGTGCCGTGATGGTGATGATCCATGGCGGCGGCTTCACCAGTGGATCGGGCAATCTCGTGGCCCTGGAAGGCCAGTTTATGGCGCGCGCCGGTGACGTGGTGGTGGTTACGGTCAATCACCGCCTCGGCGGGCTCGGCTATTCGGACCTGTCGGCATTTGGCGGAGCAGAGTTGGCCGCGTCGGGCAACGTCGGCATGCTGGACATCGCCCAGGCGCTGCGCTGGGTGCACGACAACATCGAACGCTTCGGCGGGGATCCGGCGCGTGTGGCGATTTCAGGCCAATCGGGGGGCGGAGGCAAGGTTTCCACGTTGCTCGCCATGCCCTCGGCCGCGGGCCTGATCCATCGTGCAGCGGTGCAATCCGGATCCACGCTTCGCGTGTCTACGCCCGACATAGCCCAGCGCGAGACGCAGCAGATGCTGGACAAGCTGGGCGTTGCGCAAGGCGATCTGCGCAAGCTGCAGTCCTTGCCCTACGAGCAGATCATCACCGCGCAGGGGCGGCTTGGGCCGGTGGTCGATGGGACGGTGCTGCCGCGTCAGCCCTTCGATCCCGACGCTCCGGCGATTTCAGCAGCGGTACCCATGATCATCGGAACCTGCCTGGAGGATTTCGGCTTCGCCCTGCCCGACAAGGGCGATACGGAAGATTCCCTTCGCGCTTTTGCTGAGCAGCAGGCTCCTGGTCATGGTGCCGAGGTGCTCAAGGCCTATCGACAACTCCACCCGGCAAAGCGCCCGTACTTGGTCAAGGCAATGATTGTGACGGACCTGCGGGTTGCCCGCGACGCTATCAGGCAAGCGGAGCGCAAAGCCGCGCAAGGCGGCGCCCCTGCTTACCTCTACCGCTGGGACTGGCCAGTGCCAGGGGGCGGAGGCGGCTGGGGTGCGGTGCATGGCGCTGATCTCAGCCCGTCCATGTCCAACCCGACCACGCTAGTAACCATGAACACCCCCGCGGCACAACTGATGTCGCGCAGGATCGGGCAGGCGTTCATAGCGTTCACGAAGACCGGCAACCCGAACTGCGGCGAGATCCCGGACTGGCCCGCTTATGATGCGCAGCGCCGGTCGGTGATGCTGTTCGACACGAACACGCGTGTCGCAAACGATCCGGATCGCGATCTCCGGCTGATGTGGGACAAACTGGCACCCACCTGACCCGATGAAACGAGAAGAGGCCGGCTTTGACGGCCGGGGCTCTTTCCGCATCGGTAATTTGGAAGCCTCAGCGGCGCTGGCTGTAGCGGTTTGGCGCGCCCGGCGTTGGCTGGTCGGATGATACTTGGCTGTTCACCGCGTGGTCCTTGGTTAGTGCGCGGGAGAGCGTAATGCCGGTGCCGGCGACCAAAGTGCCTGCGGGCTGGGCAGAACGAAACGGATCTCCGATCGTCATGCGAAGTCCGTTGGGACCGCCCTGCACCGCTAGAACGGTGGTCGCCTGACGACTGGCGCCTTCGCCGATGGTGACCGCCTGCCCAGCGACGAAACCGTGCCGGAAACCCGATCCGACTTTCGGGCCGCCGATCGGGATGACCGTCTCGCCCGCCGCTACGGCGGCAGAGGACTTGATGATGCCCGCAGTACCCACTGATGCGATGGTCACAGTTTCGGCGCCTGCATCCGCGCCAATCATGATAGACTGGCCGGGCGCGAAGTCCTTCACCGTCTCCACGTTGATGACGTTGCTGCCCGCGTTGGCGCCGTTCGGCAGAACGGTGGCTGCTTGCGTAAGGAAATCGTTGCAATTGCTATCCGTATCCCGCCCATCGGGCAGGCGGCCAGCGCTGCTGTTCGTGGTCAGCGTTGCGCCACGCCCGCCGGGGCCGCCGGCTGCCGGAGCCCGGCAGCCTGACGCGCTCGTGCCGGATGTGGCCTGAAAGCCTTCCGCCATGGCGGGCTGCACGATCAGACCGTAGTTCAAGCTGTCCACGGTGCCGCCTCCGGCATCGCGCAGCGCCATGTTGCCGGCCGCCGTGGAGAGCGAGGGACCACCGAACCACTGGTGCGGTGCCGGGCCCTGATAGCCCGCCGTCGTTACACTATCGACGCGCACCACTTCGTTGATGCCGTGCGCCTTCGACAAGGGCCGATCGAGGGCGATGCCCGTGCCGAGGGGTACGATCGGCTCGTTGGTGTGGCGATCGAAGGTGGATGCCGGCGAGTAGCTGATCCCGGTACCGCGGTTGGAGAAAGGCAGATTCCCAGCGTGAGTGAACTTCAGCGGCGCTTCGAGCTCGAGCCCGGTGCCGGGATCGATCGCATGTTCCGACGCGCGGTAATCGCGCGCGATCGCAGGCGACACTGTGACGCGATCGCCCCGCACGGTGGTGATCTTCACCGTCTGCACGCGGCCCGGATTGCCGATCTTCAGCGTCTGGCCGACTGCCAGAGCAGCAATGCCGCCGCCGTTCCGCACCGCTTCCATGTTGAACACCAGCGCGGCCGGGCGGACCTTCAAGGTGGTCGCCCCAGCTTTTACGTCATCCGACAGCATCAGCAGGTTCGCATGCGTGCCAACGCTCTTCACCTTTACCGTTTCGATGCCGCGGCCGATGGAGTCGACATCGAGCCGGATCTCGTCGCCAACGCTGATGTCTTTGACGTTCGTGACCGCGATGTTGGTGGCGCCTGCAGGCGCATCGACGGCAAGGTAGGGGTACGAGCCAGGCTTGCCGACGTGCGTCACGGTTGCAACCTCGAACCGCTCGACATCCATATAGGTGGCGGGATACGTAGTGCCGTGGCCCAGCGCGATCTTCTCGCCCACGGCGAAGCCTTCGACGCCCGCCACCGGTACGTTGGTAGACCCCTTGGCTACCGTCATCACAGATCGGCTATCCGGCATCGGCTGCCATAGCGTCGTTGCGTCGCGCGCCGCCGTGCCCACGCGCGCAATGCGGCGGGTCTCGTCGCCGATGCGGATCGTGTCACCCGCTTTCAGCCCGTCCAGGTTGCGAACATGGATCGTTCCTTCGCCGGCGCGGGTCGGTACTACCAAGCCCGAGTTTGCCAAGCCCAGCAGATAGAAGGCCCCCGCCGCCAGCTTCGTGCCGGACGGGATGCGGATGTCGGAGGTTACGGGCATCCAGATCGGGTGCTGCGTGAGCGCCCAGTTCGAGATGTCCACCTCGCTCCGGCCGGAATTGAACCGATGCCTGTTTGCCCGTGCCCCACCGCCGTGCAACTGGAAGCGAGAGCATGTAGTTGACGACCGCGTCACTTGCGGCGCGCAGCTGCCCGCTTGCGATGATCTGGCGCATCACATGTTCGATCTGGTCATCACTGACGCCCGCAACCATCCGGCTGACGCTGGCCGCGCTCTGCATCGTGCCCAAGCCCAGCAGGGCACAATAGACCAGCATAAGTTCGGTCGTGCTGGCAGGCTGCCGCCCCAGCAGGATCCACGAGAAATGGGTAAGGGCATCGATCTCGATGAGAATATCGGGCAGTTGAACCGCTGCGATCGCCCCGAACAGAGACCAGGGCAAAACGGGGGCTATGCGGCAGATTTCATATCGGGATACCAACGCTGGAAGCAACGCCGCAAATCGCCATTGAGGGTCTGGGTTCGGGTCTGGAGAAGCAGGTGGGCACCGACCTTGGTCCAACGCATTTGCTGCTTCTTGACCATGCGGCGTGACAGGACCTGATTGACAGCCGATTCCGTGAAACCAGAAGAGATGCGTTCACCGTTGCGCCACTTGTCGCCATAATTGGTGATGAAGTCGGCATTCCTACGGATATAGACGCTGAATTCGCAAAGTGCCTTCTCGAGCTTAGCGGCGACTTCCTTATTGTCGGCGAGTTCGAGATACCAGGTGAGCAGGTCGGCCGCTTCCGCACCGTCGACATGATTGCCATGCCATAACAGCCATTTGATCCGAGCCAGGTCGCGGTCGATGCGATCCGAGAGATCGGTTGTATCAATGCTGACAATCGATTTGGCCATCTGCCGCATGACGGTGATCCGCATGGTGATATGGAACCAATCGAGCCAGTGCTCAGCCTCGCCATGCAGGTGCAGCTGAAGATTGCGCACGGTATCGCCGCCATCGGAAACAAAGTGAATGCTCTGCCCTCTGGCAAGGCCTTGTGCATCAAGCACAGCGCCCAACCGTCGTCGTGGTCTTGTATCGAGCGATTGAACCATGGCGAAGCATTTGGCATCGCCTTTGTCGGGAACGCTTTTGCCGACCATCACCTCGAACCAGCCCGCCTTGCGGTTGCTGCCCTCGCGTGCATGGACATAGCCCCCGTCCAAGCCGACCGTCATAGGCGCGGGCGGCCGGTCCTTGCCGTCTGGCATAGATGACTGGGTGTTGATCATGCCAATCTCGTCACCAAGGTCGGCTTCGAGGCAATTCGCCACCCGATGCAGTTGTCGCCGGACCGACCGCGGCGATAATCGATGCTCAAGCGGCAGAATATCCGCGAGCAGATCGCATGTCAGGCCATAGGACATGAGCGAGGCCCATTTGGTCTGGAGATAGACCAGCTCAGGCGTTGACCGTTCGGGAAACAGGGCGGCGATCGGGCTGAAACTGGATCGCTTCGCGCACGCACATCGGCAGTGGTAAAGGCGCTGCGATGGAATCTTCAGCGAGCCGAACAGGGTTCGCAAGACGATATTGCTGGCGCTCTTGACCGAGCGAGGCAACGCACATGCCAGGCAAGGCTTGATCATGGTTTCTTAGTCCCTCGCCTGCGCCAGGATCATGTGTTTCTGACAAGCAGCGAGCAGCGATTTAGCTTCGTCCAGCGTCAGTCCAGCTGTCGCGGGCCCAAATCCGACACGCTCAAGGCTGGCGATTTGATCAGTCTCGACAATCACACCGTCGGCACCCTCAATCACCAGTTGCAAACGAAAATGCATCGTCCATCTCCTCAACCCAGGTCAGTTTTGCCGAGCGAAGGCTGGTGTTCAACAGGGCCCTGTCGAAATGCATCCAGCGGCTCCATTCGATGACCTGCTTCGCCCGCTCCCGGAACTGTCCCGCATCCTCCAGCACCTCGTGCAATAGATCGGCGAGAAGATCGATGACCTCGAATGGGTCGCGAATGCGCTGAGGGTGGGTCATATACGATCGCCCGCTTCCGCACCATTCCGGCGGCGCTCCCCATTTGCCGCCAATGCAAATCGGCCAGAAACACGGACGCTCGACGAGCATTACCTTTTCCAGGCGAAGCTGGCAGCGCCAGCCACCATAGTCGTAACCAATGCGTTCGCCTGGGGTCAGGCAAAAGCTCGAAAGCGGCTCTTCTGCCATTCCGCTGAGATCGGCACCGCCACAACCGCGACGACGACCGAACTGGGCAAGCCCGTGGATCCAAAACTCGTGCCAGCTTCGGTCGCCCCACCCCATGCACAGCTGGATCAGTCGGTGAAGCTCGCCAATTGTCATATCCGGCCGCACAAGCAATCGACGCCAAGGCGCAGGACCAACGTCAAGCAGCATCACATGAAGCTGATAGCGATCCTCGGGATAAACCATTTTGGCCATCGCCAGCAGCTGCCCTATCCCGAGCTCAACCGCTACTCAGTTGAACTCCAGCCCCCGTTTTGCCCTGGTCTCTGAACTACACGGTGTTCGTCGCTTTTCTGACGGCGCTGTTCGTGATTGTCACCTATATGCTTCAGCCGGGCGATGGCGTTGTCGCCGCCCGGATGCTCGATAACGTGGTAGGAAGCCTCGCTGCTGTCAACGGCGGCGCAAAAGTCGGCCACGGGGCGGAGTAAAAGCAGGCCAGTGTGGCGCACGCCCGGGGGAGTGGCGTGAGGGCGTAGCCCGAGGGCCACTCCCCCGGGCGTTGGCTCGATTTTCAAGGGTTGGTTTTTGACTTGCGGGCGCGGCTATGGGCGAGACGGTAGCTCTCGCCATTCATCTCCAGGATGCTGACGTGATGGGTCAACCGGTCGAGGAGCGCGCCGGTGAGACGTTCGGATCCGAAGGTCTCGGTCCATTCGTCAAAGGGCAGATTGCTGGTGATGAAAGTCGAGCCGCGTTCATAGCGCTGTGAGATCAGCTCGAACAGCAATTCGGCCCCGGTCTTGGAGAGCGGCACGAAGCCCAGTTCGTCGATGATCAGCAGCTTGTATCCAGCCATCTGCTTCTGGAAGCGCAGGAGGCGTCGCTCGTCGCGGGCTTCCATCATCTCGCTGACCAACGCGGCGGCGGTGGTGAAGCCGACGGACAGCCCCTTCTGGCATGCCGCCAGCCCCAGTCCGAGGGCCACATGTGTTTTGCCCGTGCCCGATGGCCCCAGAGCGATGGCGTTCTCGCGGCGCTCGATCCATTCGCAGCGCGCCATCTCGAGCACCTGCATCTTGTTGAGTCGGGGGATGGCGGTGAAGTCGAAGCTGTCGAGGCTTTTGACCGCGGGGAAGCGTGCGGTCTTGATGCGCCGCTCCACCATGCGACGCTCCCTGTCGATCATCTCCATCTCGATGAGCCGGGCGAGGAAGCGGATATGGTCGAGGCCTTCGGCCGCGCATTGCCGGGCCAGTTTCTGATGCTCACGAAGGCAGGTGGGCAGCTTGAGCGACTTGAGATGGTGGGCGAGCAGGATCTCGGGGGCCTGACCGCTCATGCGGCCTTCTGCCCATCGGAGAGCAAGCTCATGTAGGCTCTGGCAAAGGTCTTCTCGACTTTGGTGCGTGGGAGGAAGGGATAGACGTCCAGGTCCAGCCTGGGCGGCACGCGTTCGACCCGGCACAGGACGAGATGCTTGACGGCATCGAAGCCGACGGCGCCCAGGTCGATAGCCTGCTCCACCGCCGCCTGGAGATCGGCGATATCGAAGCTCTCCAGCAAGCGCAGCACCTGCACATACTCGCGCTTGCCATGCTTGTGCATGCGCGCTTCCATCAGGCGTTGCAGTGTCGCGAACGCCTCGGGCAGTTCCCATCCCTGCAGCGGCGCCGCCTGGTCCAGCGCATTGATCTTCTGTTCGATCAGCGGGAGATAATGAAGCGGATCGAAGATGACCTCGTCCCGCCGCCAGCAACGGGGATGCCGGGCGATGACCTCGCTGCGGCAGCCGATCACCACCTCATCGACATAACCCCGGACCCAGACTTCCTGATGCCCCCAGGCCACCGGCACCGAATAGTCGTTGGTCTTGTAACGCACCAGGGACTGTGACGAGACACGTCCGCTGGTCTGGTCACAAGCCTCGAAGGGGGAGGCTGGCAGCGGCTGCATCGCGGCAAGATCGCGCTGAAGTCGCTCGCCGATCGTCTCACTCTCCCCCCGCAGCTTGTCGTTCTGGCGTTTGCGGCACTGCTCCTCGAGCCACATGTTGAACGCCTCCCAGGTCGGGAACTGCGGGATCGGCACCATGAAGTTACGCCGGCAATAGCCCACCAGCCCTTCCACATTGCCCTTCTCGTTCCCCTTGCCCGGGCGTGCGTAGCGATCGCGGATCACGTAATGCGACAGGAAAGCGCTGAACAGCGATGCGCGCTGCCTCGTGCCGTCGGGCAGGATCTTCGCCACCAGGCAGCGATCGTTATCGTAGACGATCGAGCGGGGCACCCCGCCGAAAAAGGCGAAGGCATGGACGTGACCGTCGACCCAGGCTTCGGCCACCGCCGCCGGGTAAGCACGGACATAGCACCCGTCACTGTGCGGCAGATCGAGCACGAAGAAGTGCGCCTTCTGCGTGACCCCGCCGATCTCCACCAGCGCTTCCCCAAAATCAGCCTGCGCATCGCCCGCCGGGTGGGCCAGCGGCACGAACATCTCCCGGCTACGCTGCTCGCGCTCCCGGACGTAATCCTTGATGATCGTATAGCCGCCGGTGAACCCATGCTCCTGGCGCAGGCGATCGAATACCCGCTTCGCCGTATGGCGCTGCTTGCGTGGAACGCCCCCGTCCCCGTCGAGCCAGCCATCGATGATCGCTACAAACCCGTCCAGCTTCGGACGGCAAGGCGCTGCCTGGCGCCGGTAACCAGGCGGCGATGAAAACGACAGCATCTTGCGCACCGTGTCGCGCGACACATTGAAACGCTTCGCCGCGCTGCGCTGGCTCAGCCCTTCCGCGCAAGCCAGACGTACCTTCAGATAGAGTTCCACGCTGAAAATCCCCAGTCCTCCCTGCCAAGCAGAAAGGCTTCAAGGTGGACGACTTTTACGCCGCCCGCAGCGGACCTATCCCGCCGCTACCGTGGCCGACTATTCCACCGCCGTTCTCAGGCAAGTGGTGCAAACGAATGCGGGAGCTCCTTCTATCGCAGCTGGGGCGTTTCCAGCTTCGAAATAGATAGGCGTCTCAAGATGGTCGACAGGAACCCGCGCGCCTCTGGTGGCCAAGGTTTGGAGTCAGCGCATGGCGCGGCGAGGCATTTTTTGCCACCGACCATCCGCTCCTCTGCCTATGACAGCACCCGGCCCTATGTTTGATTTCCGTATACGAAAATATCGTCAGCGAGGTGGGGATTAGGCGCCATCTCGTTGATAATTCAAGATTATTTAACAAACCAGAAAATTTCTCTGGACGAATCGACTCTTTATCGTATTCTGGATTGCAGGAGTATCAGGGAGCTCCTGCTTTAAAATATATTGGATAATCGCCTCCAAATCTCAGCGTCGCCGCCGGCTTTGCTCGAGTTGTCGGTTGCAGCCTTCTTCGCTTCGGGCCGGTAGTTGGCCGCGCCATCGTATGTCCGGGTGGCAGGCGAATAGCCGCGCGACCTAACGAAGGGGGCGGCGCCAACCGCAGTGAGGGAGCGTCTCCTCTACGCAATAGAGGCGGCGGCCGGCGGGCAATTGTTTGGGCGCCGGAGGCGATACCGGACAACAGGGAAAAAGGGACAACCACATGCTGGCTATTCGCGTCAAAGCCGTGTTGAACTCGGTAAGTATGATTGGGCTGTCAGGAGCCCTCGCAATGCCGGCCATGGCACAGGATTCAGCGATAGAGCCTGGGGCCGGCCCATCGTCAGAAATAGCGACCGGCGGCGATGAGGGCATCGTGGTCACTGGAACACGCATCGCTCGCGACGGCGCTTCGGCACCGACACCTGTAACAGTCATCGGCGGCGATTATCTGGCGACGCGCGCCGCAACCAACATCGCCGATGTGTTAAACGAAATCCCTTCTTTCCGAGGCACCTCCACGCCGACAACCAACGGCACGTCCGCGACAACCGCCGGCGGCAACTTCATCGATCTACGCGGTTTGGGAAGCAACCGGACGCTGCTACTCGTCGATGGCAAGCGTCACGTGCCAACATCGATCACCGGTCGCGTCGACCTGAACATGATACCGTCCGTTCTGATTAACCGAGTCGAAGTCGTTACGGGCGGAGCATCCGCCGTCTACGGTTCGGACGCGGTTGCTGGCGTCGTCAACTTGATCCTAAAGGACAAGTTCGAAGGGATCGAAGGCTCAGTGCAGGGCGATGTTTCCGAACTGGGTGACGCGGAAGGCTACAGCGCGGAATTGGTTGCGGGTAAGTCCTTCCTGGACGGTCGACTCAACGTCACCGTCGCGGGCCAACTCTACCGTAACAACGGTGCTGGAAGTCAGTACACCCGTGACTGGGGGCGGCGAGAAAACTTCCTCGTCACCAACCCGACACCGGGCAATGGGCAGCCAACGCGTATCATCACCGGCGACGTTCACAGCGCATCGATGACGCCCTACGGCCTGATAACCTCTGGCCCACTGCGCGGGACGCAGTTCGACGCGAATGGCAACGCTTTTCCTTTCAACTACGGTACGCTCGTCGGTTCGCAGTACATGGTGGGCGGTGATGGCGAGGGCGACAACTTCCTCCACGGTTTCTGGCTCAGCCCAAAAATCCGCCGGCAGCTGGCTAGTGTCCAGGTCTCATATCAGGCCACCGATGACATCGAGATCAAGAGCGAGTTCTTCTATGGCCGCTCGCATGTTACCAACGAATCTGTTGCTCCCTTCGACTTCGGAACCCTGACGATCCGCCGCGACAATGCCTATCTGCCGTCCAGCGTCGCCGCTGCCATGGACGTTCAGGGGCTAAACAGTTTCGGATTCGGCCGTTTTTCTCTAGACGTAGGTGCCAATACTCCAGATAACTATACCAATACGTATCGATGGGTACAAAGCGCGCGTGGCGCTTTTGGAGACTGGAAGTGGGATGCCTATTACCAGTTTGGTAAAGTCGACTATCATGCCCATTTGCGGGGTGTTCGTAATAACGCCAACTATCTCGCCGCCATCGACTCGGTCATTGATCCGGCGACCGGCCGCGCGATCTGTCGCTCGTCGCTGGTGTCACCGTCAAACGGCTGCGTTGCTTACAATCCGTTCGGCGATCAGGCCTCGCAGGAATCGAAGGACAACATCACCGGGGATCTTTGGCAAGATGTGACGCTCAAGCAGCATGTTGCGGCCGCCAATCTGGCCGGGACGGTCGCGGATCTATGGGCGGGCCCGTTGGCGATTTCCGTCGGAGGTGAATATCGTTTCGAATCCGCACGCGGCACGTCGGATGCGTTGAGCCAGGCCAATGCCTACGCCGCGGGCAATTATAAGCCAATTTCAGGCTCTTTCGATGTCTTCGAAGGGTACGTCGAGGCGGATCTGCCACTGCTGCGGGATCTTCCACTCGTGCGCTCGCTCGACCTCAACGGCGCGATCCGATATGCCGACTATTCGACCAGCGGCGGGGCGACGACGTGGAAGCTCGGCGCGACTTGGGAAATGTTCGATGGTTTCCGCCTGCGCGCGACCCGCTCGCGCGACGTGCGCGCGCCTAATATCTCGGAACTGTTTTCCAGTGCCGTGTCCCGCATTAATTCGGTAACAGACCCGTTCCGCAACAACAGTCTGATTTTCGCCAACACCGTCACTTCGGGGAGCACGGCCCTGACGCCGGAAGTGGCAAAGACCGTGACCCTTGGAGCCAGTTACGTTGCCCCCTGGCTACCTGGCCTGAGGGCTTCGGTCGACTATTACAACATCAGTATTCGCGATGCGATTTCGAGCCTTACGGCGCAAAACATTCTCGACCGTTGCTACGCCGGGGACACGGCGCTTTGTGGCTTGGTCCAGCGTGGCGGTGACGGGTTGATCTCGCAGATCAACATCGCCCAGATCAACATAGCATCGCTTAAAACGAGGGGCATCGACTTCGAAATATCCTACACCACGCCGCTCATGGGAGGCACTGTGTCGTGGCGCAATCTTGCCACCTACGTGGACAAGTACGAACAGTCGAACGGCATCGTTGTGCAGCAGCTTGCGGGCCAGTTCAGCGAACCAGGCGTACCGCACTGGACCGGCAATTCGACACTTACCTATAGCCAGGATCGCTATTCAGCGTCGCTAACTGGACGTTTCGTCGGCGGTGGCAAGTACGACAACCGCTATGTCGAGGGCGTCGATATCAACGACAACACCGTGACAGGGCGCCTCTATCTCAACTTGAGCCTGCAATACGACGTCTGGCGGGCGCAATCGGGCGAGGGGAAAATCCAGGCGTTTGTCGTCGTCAATAACCTTCTCGACAAAGATCCTTCAGTGTCTCCCAGTAGCACGTCGCCGACCAATCCGGCCTATTTCGACGTGATCGGCAGGGCCTATCGCGCGGGCATTCGCTTCCGGCTCTGAATACGTCGGTCCCTGGCGGCCTATCGGGCCGCCAGGGTGGTCACAACGCCGCGTGCTGGCCCTCGGGCATAGTCAAGCAATGCACCCGGTCGAGAAACGGAGTGACCAATGAAGCTTAACCGGCGCGAATTCGCGGCCATGGGCGGAACAGCCGCGGTGATGGCACTGCTCCCGCATGCGACACAGGCTGCGGCGGCGCCAGGAGCAGTGCATCCCGACGACTGGCACCAAAGTGTTCGCCGGATCATGCAGATAAACTTCACCGAACCCGATCCGATGGCCTTCGACGTGGGGAAGTGGATCGACTACCTGGTGTCGGTGCATGCGCAATGCACATTCGTGAGCATCACCAACATCGTGGCATTCTTCCCGCCGCTCACACCTGGGTTTCCACGCAGCCGCTGGCTGGGGGAGCGCGATATCGTTAGCGAGTGCGCTCGTGCGGCGCGGAGCCGGGGCATCCGCGTCCTGGGCAGGCTCAGCATCGATACCGCGCTGACGTCACTCGCCACGGACCACCCGGACTGGTTTCGGCGCCGGCCAGACGGCGGGATCGCTATAGCCAAGACGCTGGCAGCCCCGCCGAGCGGGCCCGATCCTTCGAGTTCCGCCGACTACGGGAGGACGTGTCAGTTCAGCAGCTACTACTCAGAGTATATCGCGGACTTTATGCGCGAGGTCATGCGCCGTTACGGCATCGATGGGATTTACGCTAACGGCTGGCCGAATGCGAACGTGCCCCTCTGCTATTGTGAAGCTTGTCGCACGATCGGCGATCCCACCTCGGAAAGCTACCGGATCGCTTATCAGGCTCGTGCCTTTCAATTGTGGGACCGGTATGCACGTATCGTCTCCACACGCGATCCGCAGGCCGTGTTTTCCGGCAATCTGGGCGGAGGAATTGAAGGCGGTGTGCTGGACTTCAAGGCGTTGGCCGATCGGGCCATCTGGATGTTTGCGGACAATCAGGGCCGGCACAAGCGCTATACTCCCAGTTGGGACGCAAGCCAACAGGCGCGCGTAGGCAGGTCGTTGACTGATGGGAAGCGACCATCGGTAGTGTCGACAGGAGCATGGTCGTTCATCGGCGCTGATTTCTGGCGCAGCGTCACCGCCAATCCGGAGGAGATGCGTAGCCGCATGTTTCAGACGCTTGCGGCGGGAGGGGTGGTTCATCTCCACTGGCTGGGCTTCGAGCGCGGCTTTGAGGATGATCGTCGTTGGCAGGCGGTCGGACGCGACGTTCTGGCCTGGCAGGCTGGTCACGATCGCCATTTCCGTAATTTGCGTTCACTGGCAAAAGTAGCGGTGGTGGTTTCGCCCTTGAACAACCGTGCATATCGCGCGCCTGCAGGAACCGATCCGATGGACGCGCTGCAAGGCATTTACAAAGTGCTGGTTGAAGCGCGCACTCCCTTCGATTTCGTTCTCGATGGCCATTTGAGCGAAGATGTTTTAGCGCGCTACGACGTCCTCGTACTACCCAACATCGCCCTTATGAGCGATGCGACGGCCGGAGCGCTGAGGGCATACGCGAAACAAGGCGGTTCGATACTCGCGACTTTCGAAACCGGAGTTTACGACGAAGCTGGACAGGAGCGGGCTGACTTCGCGCTGAGCGACGTCTTCGGCGTACACAAGACCGGGTCACGCGAAGGCTACGGTTATGTCGCGAGCGATGGAACGCCGGTTGCGGGCGCGGTTTCGATGCAACGGATTGAGCGACCTCATCCGATCGTAAACGGGTTCCTCGATACCAACTGGATCGCCGGATCGTCGTGGCGCATGCCGATCGCAGCCACCGGAAATCCAGTTCTGACGCACATTCCCCAGCACCCCGTTTATCCCGTCGAAGCCGTGTATAGCGACCGGATGCATACCGCGCTGCCGACGATGGTGGCCGGGGGCAATGCAGAAGGGCGCTTTGTCTATCTGGCCGAAGACATCGATGCAGCCTACTGGCGGGACAGCGCGGCGGACCTCGGTGATCTTCTGACCGGGGCGCTGGAGTGGCTTGTTCGCGATCGGAAGAGCGTGAAGGTCGAGGGGCCGGGATTTCTCGATCTCTACGCATGGCGCACAGAGCCGGGCTACGCGGTACACTTGGTGAACCACACCAATCCCGACTTTCGAGGCGGCGCTTTCCGGCAGGTCTATCCCGTCGGGACCCAGGAGCTTGCCCTAACTCTGGATGCAGCCGAGCCAGTCAGGATGGTACGGCTGCTTCGCAAGGGTATTGAAGTGGCTTTCCGACAGGATGGATCGACCGTTTATGCGACGATACCGGAAGTTGGAGACTACGAAGTGATCGCATTCGAGCTGTGAGGCCGATGCTTTCTTTCGTCCCCCGAGAGAGTACGGCGCTAACGGGCTGCCTGTGCATTGGCGATTGCTGCATCCTCCGCCACGGTGAGGTCGAAGAACGCCTGCTGCGCCGTGTCGATGAACTTGCCCATGAGGTCGTAGACCATCAGAGTGTCGCGGCTGAGGAACGCCCCGTGCATTCGTTCGAGCAGCCGGACCACGATCTGCTGTGTCGTGGGATCTTCCATCGTCGCACTGCGGATCATCTGCACGTGATCAACGAAGCGCGCGATCGTTCCGGCAAGCCTTTGGTTCGGCGTAGCATCGAGCCAGGTTCGCCGGAAACTAACGTTGGCTTCCGACAGCTCGGCGGCGTTGCGATCCTGTGCGGCGCTCTTGGCTCTCACCAGGGCCACCGACAGTGCCGCCAGCCCATAATCGTCGATGGCAACGACGGCGGCGGCGGCAGCACGTGGCTCCAGCATCCGGCGGACTTCGAAAATCTCGATGATATCCTCGCGCGACAAGCTCGGAAGCGAAAAGCCGCGCGTGGTGCCTACCAGATAACCTTCGTGCACGAGGCGCAACAGCGCTTCGCGCACCGGCATCCGGGAAATGCTAAGTTCCGCAGCAAGCGCGGTGTCGACCAAACGGTCGGTCGCGGTGACTTCCCCGGCGCGCAGACGCTGAAGAATTGTCTGGTAGGCGCGGGCCCCCGGGCCTTCTGCTACGCCGCGGATCATATTCATGCACATCCTCTTTTCCGGCCACGTTCAGTATACCCATATATCATCAAAAACCAGCGAAATGACGAGCTATGTGTGTCATTGTTTGTTTTCCAGCCGAAAATAACGGTATTGACCGTGCTTTCAGTATATGGAATGTCAGTTGCAGGTGGTGTGCTTGGGCGTATGTACGCCTACCAATGCGCTGACCGAACCCGACATCCGCTTAGGCGACCAGCAAGGGGAGCATCGTCTCGATGGACCGTCGTGCATTTCTCAGTAGTGGGCTGATTGCCGTAACTACAGCGTTTGTGACAGTGCCGGCCTGCGGGGCCAAGGAGGCAGGTATGCCCTTTTTCCAATCGCATCAACTGTCGATGGGGGTTCAGCTATTTGCCCTTGCTGCCGACCTGGCGCGCGATTTCGATGGAACTCTGCAAGCTGTCGCCAAGACCGGCTATCGCACTGTCGAGCTTGCGGGCTATCATGACCGTACCGCCACGCAAATACGCCTGGCACTCGACGCCGCCGGACTTTCTTGTCGCGGTATCCATGTGCAGCCCGATCCGGTGGCTGGCCGTTCCGGGCCATCGCTCAACGGCGATATCGCAGCAATCATCACCGACTCGCGCGCGCTCGGAACAACCGACGTCATCCTGCCAATCTTCCTCATGCCGCGGCGGTTCGTGGCCCCGGCAGGCGCCGACCGCATCAGGACGCTTAGAGCCGCTGGTGAAGCACTCGTCGCGGATGACTGGAAGTATATCGCCGATTTCCTCAATGCGAAAGGCCGGGAGCTGCAGTCGGAAGGCCTACGTATGGGCTACCACAATCATCACTTCGAATTCGCACCGTTGCGGGGCGGCACCACTGGCTTCGATATACTTCTGCGCGAAACCGATCCCAGCCTCGTATTCTTCGAACTGGACGTCGGGTGGGTCATGGGCGGCGGATCGGATCCCGTGGACATGCTGCAGGCGCACCAAGGCCGTTTTGCGAAAATGCACGTCAAGGATGTTGTACCATCGACCAACCCAGATTTTGAAGGCGGGGTCGCCCCGACTGAAGTGGGGTCGGGAATGATCGACTGGCGAAGGCTGCTGCCTGCGGCATATGCCGCAGGCGTTCGGGACTTTGTGGTCGAACAGGAGCCTCCGTTCGCTGGGCCGCCGATCGATTCATTGGCGAAGAGCTTTGCCTATCTTAACCAGATCGAGACCGCCTGAGCACCGCGGGGCTCGTTGTTTCATGGCCGTCGATATGCCGTGAATTTTTTCAGGGTGACCCTTCTCATGACATCTGCGCCACTCGAAGCGGCGGCGAAGCCGACGCGAGGACCTTTTCGCGAACTTCAGGCGGGCCAGCGTTCGCAAGTGCGCGTCGCGGCCATTGATGGATCGAGCGACAAGATTGTACTAGAAGTGCCATACCTCCTCGAGGCGCCCAATTGGACGCCTGACGGCGCCGCGCTTATTCTCAACGGCCATGGGCGCATGTTCCGTTTCGATCTCGAAGGCGAAACCGGGCTTATACAGATCCCGCTGGGCGATGTCCGCGATGCTAACAACGATCATGTGCTGTCGCCCGACGGACGGACGATCTATCTCTCGGCTAGCGGGCATATCTTTGCCGTCCCAATAGCAGGCGGCGAGCCGATCCGCCTGTCGCCAGAAGGCGATGTCTTGTTCTTCCTGCACGGCGTTTCGCCCGATGGCGCGCGGCTAGCCTGCACTACGATCGACCCCGGGAGCGAAGAGTATCGCTGGGGCATCCAACTCCTTCCCGCAGACGGTGGAGAGCCGGTTTCACTGCTGCGAGGCTCGGAACCGATGGACGGGCCGGAATGGACTCCCGATGGTGATTGGATCTGGTTCAATGCGGAACTTGGCGCCGTGGTCTCAGGGCATGCGCGATTGTTCCGCATGAGACCTGATGGCACCGGATGCCAGCAGATCTCCGCATGAGACCTGATGGCACCGGATGCCAGCAGATGACCGACGGCAACCGGGTCGATTGGTTTCCGCACCCCGATCCGTCCGGGACGATCGTGGTCTACCTCAGCTATCCAGCAGGGACCGAGGGTCATCCCTCCGATCGGCCGGTCGAACTTCATGCAATGGCCGCCACGGGGGGGACGTCGTGGAAACTCGCGCAATTCTGGGGCGGGCAAGGCACCATCAACGTGAACAGCTGGGCGCCCGACGGTCGTCATTTCGCGTACGTCGCTTATCCATTGGCCGAACAGACGATGCGCGCACCATCATGACGTCGGCTCCCACGCTGAAACCCTCTCCGTCCCAGACCGTATCGGTGCATGCACCGTTGCCACGCGCGCGAATGCTGATCGTCGCAGTGGGCGATTTTGGGTTGAACATCTATTGGCGCTCCATCAGTTACTTTCTCCTTTTTTTCTACACGGATGTGGTCGGGCTCAGTGTCGCGTCGGCCTCGGTGATCTACATGATTGCGTCGATCGTCGATGGATGCATCGATCCGATCATCGGCATGGTCATCGATCGCACCCGAACGCGCTGGGGCCGCTACCGCCCTTGGATCGCAATGGGCTCGGTGCCGCTCGCGTTGTCGTTCTGCCTACTCTACTGGGTCCCGTCGGCCGGTGGTACCGCTCTTGTCGTACTCGTAACGGGCGCACATATTCTCTTTAGAGCGTGCTATACAAGCGTTGCGGTGCCGGTGGCGTCGCTGACCGCGCGCGTAACCACCGACAGCCGCGAGCGAACGACGCTGACCGGGTACCGGTTACTGTGCGGGACCACCGCCGGCCTGGTCGTGGCGTTTTGCACGCAGCCGGTCAGCGCTTGGCTTGGCCGGACGCAGGGCGAAGGTTTCTTCTGGGTAGCCGCGCTCAGCGGTATCCTCGCAACCGCAGTGTTCATGCTTGTCGCGATTGGCAAAGCGCTCGGCGGAGGCCGCGAGGTTTTCATACTGCTCGCGGGTTCTGCTGTTAAATGCAGTTCCGCCCCATAGCGCTACTTCATGTCGCTTACCGCGGTCATGAACGGGAAAGAGCATGGAAAGCGTTCCGGGCGTGTGGCCTGGCGTTTCCACGATATTCAAGTTCGTATTGCCAATTCTCAAATCCAACATGCGATCGACGACAATGTCGCGGCGCGGCTTGGGATCAGTCGCGCCGGTTTCAGCCTCAATGACGTCCCAGTCCTTGCGGCTCGCTACAATGCGTGCACCGAACGTGTCCTGGATATATCGCGCGCCGCCATAATGGTCCGCGTGGCCGTGGGACACGACGACGTAGCGGATCGTCGCTGGATCCAGTCCGAGGGTTTTCAGGCCCTCGACGATCTCTGGGCCGACCGAATAGTTGAAGAGGGCATCGATGAGAACCAAACCGTCGTCGGTCTTGAGCGCCCAGGCAGAAACGCTTTGCTGACCAACGTAGAAGAGGTCGTCGAAAGCACGCCCGGGCGGAGCATACCACGTGGCACGTTCAGCGACCTGCACCGCAGGCGGATGCAGCACCTCGGCGGGACACAGGACCTCGTAAAGCGGACGAAGATCCTTCGCGGCGAGAGCTTCGGCTTGCTGCATCCGGGTAACCTGCGGTTTCGCCATCGCCGGGGGCATAGGTACAATAGAGCAAAGCAGGCTTGCCCAGACCCATGGCTTTGCCATCAGGCGGCTTGCGTTAGAGGGGTGGTATCGCGCAAGCCACGCTCGGCCAGCAGTGGCAGCACGTTTTGACAGAAGTAGGGTAGTTCCTCGCGGTAGTTCACGAATGACAGGGCGATCGCTGAGAAGCCCGCCTCCGAAATCTGCGCCATCTGTTCGGCCACCGTTTCGGGAGATCCGACCAATGGGTAGCTGCCGGCGCCCCCTGCAAAACGCTGCCGGTAGAGGCGATAGCTTTGGTCGTCGTGTGAACCGGAGAACTTGCGCTTGGAACTCATGTGTTGCTCGACCGCGTCGTGGTCGGCATGTACGAGCGCATAATCGTTGTAATAGGCCTGCGCCTCCGCGTCCGTAGGCCGACAGACAACGTGGCAAACCGTGCTCACGCCTACCTCCCGACCCGTGGATGCTGCGCGCCCGGCGATGTCCTCGATGTGGTGTTTGCCTTCCTCAATGGTTGAAAAAGTGGTGAACAATTGGTCACACGCCTTAGCCGCAAAATCGCGGCCAGGCGGGCTGAAAGCAGCGTTCATCGTGACGGGGCGCGGGGTCTGCAGCGCGACCGGGCGGGTGATTGCCTGCCGCAGTTGATAGAAGCGGCCATCGTAGTCGATCGGCCCATCGGCGGCGTAGAGAGTCTCGATGATGTTGAGCCATTCGGCGGCGCGTTCGTAGCCATTGTCATCGAGGGTCATGCCGAACATGCCGAATTCGCTGGGATTCCACCCACAAACGATATTGAGGCCGGCCCGGCCGTGCGACACATGGTCGATCGTCGCCAGAGCCTTTGCCGCGAAGAGCGGGTGGATCAGCGGTACGTGGACCGTGCTGAACAGCGCGATGCGGCTAGTAGCGGCAGCCAGTGCGGACGCCCAGGTCAATGTTTCAAAAGACCATTCGCGCGCCCGTGTTGCACCGCCGAAGCCCTGCCATCGTGCGATCGGCAGCAGGAAGTCGAGGCCAGCCTCGTCTGCGATCTTGGCGGCTGCAAGGCAATCGTCCCATGCAGCAGTCCAACGCTCGGGCACAGTCGTTAGCGAGAGCCCGCCATCTGCGTTGCTGGCGAAGGTGCCCAGCTTGAGGCGGTTTGGGCCAAGCATCGGGTTCATTGCGCGTGCTCCAGGGAAATTTCAAAGTGACAAGCCGTACCGCCATGGTGGGCCGCGCAGCGGGTTTCGACTGCAGTGACCGCAGACCCGTTCATGATGGTAGCGACGGCAGACAGCATGCCGGTGATCGGTGTGCACACCGAGTTCGGCGAGTTGGCCGCATCTTCGAGCGCGAAAGGAGCAGCAAATGGACTGTCCTCTACGACGATGCGAAAAGCGTCCGCAACGCGCGTCACGGTCCACGACCCCCAGCCTAGGTCCGGCGCAGTTTCAGCAACCACCTCGACCAGCGGGCGTGTCGCGGTCTTGTTATAATTTCCCGCTGAACGCCCGCCGAAGTCCAAGACTGAGGCATGCAAGGCGCAAAGCATCTGGTCGCGCGCGTCGGGGGTCAGGCGCATGATAGCGCCCATCAGGGCGTCCGGCCGGATCAGCATGTAGCGCACCGAGCCATCGCGCACCTGGCCCGGCTGAGCCTGCCAGTCGAGGCGCTCGCGGAAAGGGGGTGAGGCCGAACTCATCCGAGAATACGACCTCTTCCAAGGATCGATTTGGGGTCGAGCCCGCGCTTGATCGCGACCATCGCCGCCAATTCGGCAGGGGTGCGCGTGCGCGAAAGGACATTGCGCTTCTTGAGGCCGATGCCATGCTCGGCGGATACCGAGCCGTTCAATTCGGACACGACGCCGTAGACAAAGGCTTCGACCGCTTCAACAACCTCCTTGGTCGCGCCAGGCACATCAATGATGAGATGCAGGTTACCGTCGCCCAAGTGACCGTAGACCAGTGCCAGTGAGCCTGGATAGCGTTCGTCTAGTCCCTGCGTAATACGTTCGGCAGCATCGGCGAGATCGCGCACCGCGAAGCTGATATCAAAGGCAATCATTTTGGGGATCAGACGCGGGAATTCGCCCGGTGCATCGCGCACTGCCCAGAAGTCCAGCGCTGCTTGGTCGGACATCGCCACGGCCGCGTCGTCGAGGATTTCGTCCTCGAACATTCTGCCAAGAAAGCCTTCAAACTGCTCACCTTGCGCTTCCGGATCGGCGCCATCGGTCTCGAGGAGAACATGGAAGGCATGCTCGCCAGCCAGCGGCCGACGCAGTTCGGGAAAGTTACCGAGCACAAAGCCAAGATAGCTTGGCCACATAACCTCAAACGCCGACACCCCGCCGGCCAGTTCGGACTGGGCACGCCGCAGGAGCGAGGTGACAGACTCAAAGTTGGAAAGGCCGCACCATGCGGTCGAGACGCCAAGGGGACGGGGGCGCAAGCGCAGTACCACGCGGGTGATGACGCCAAGCGTCCCCTCGCTGCCGATCAGCAAATTTTTGAGATCGTAGCCGCTGTTGTTCTTGAGCATCTTGTGCAAGCCGCTGATCACGCTCCCGTCCGCCAGGACTGCCTCGACGCCGAGCACAAGATCTCGCGTCATGCCATACTTGATCACGCGGTTGCCGCCTGCGTTTGTCGCGAGTACGCCGCCGATCGTGCAACTGCCGCGGGCCCCCAGGTCAAGCGGGAAGAAGTATCCAGCCTGCAGAGCCGCCTCCTGCACGGTCTGGAGGATGCAGCCCGCCTGGACCGTCATTGTTGCAGAGATAGGATCGACCTCTTCGATCGCCTTCATCCGCTCTAGGCTCACGGCAATCTCGCCGTCCAGTGCGCTCGCACCGCCGGCCAAGCCGGTGAGGCCGCCTTGCACCGTTACGGGTTGCCCGGCAGAGTGGCAGATTGCCAGAGCCCGCGACAAATCCTCGGTAGAACGGGGTCGAACGAGGGCGAGCACATCACCCGAGGGCACTCCGCTCCAGTCGGCGAAGCGCCGGCCATCGGCCTGAGCCTCGGCAGCGAGCGTGACGATGTCTGGACCAAGCGCCGCGACGAGCTGATCGACGACGGTGGCGGCGGAAAGGGTAATAGGCGTTTCAGTCATGGTCGGAAGCTCGTGTCAGGAAAGAGAGGACGACGGCCGCGAGCAGCATAGTGCCCGCAAAAACGTACATAGGGATGTCGAAAGAGCCGGTCACGGTCTTGATCCACCCGACCAGGTAGGGAGAAATGAAGCCGGGAATGTTGCCTAGAGCGGAAATTAGCGCAATCGCCGCAGCGGCGGCAGTGCCTGTGAACATTGCGGTCGGCAGATTCCAGAAAACCGGGAGTGAACCCATCGTACCTGCCATGGCTAGGGAACAGAAAAGCATTGCCACCGGAAGGCTGAACAGAGTCAGCGGGCTGGCCGCCCACCCTACTGCCGAAACAAGAGCTAGAACAATGAGGAGCGGCCCGACATTCCGCAATGCAGAAACGCGGGACGCCAGCGTAAGCATCGTGGCGGCACCGACCAGCCAGGGTATGGTGCTTAGGATGCCGATCATCAGCGGGCTGGCAATCCCCGCACTCTGGATGATGGTAGGAAGCCAGAAAACGAAACCGAAGAAAGACGTGCCATAGCAGCCATAGACGAGGCTGAGCGCCAGCACCCGTCCGTTTGTCAGCACCGATGAGAGAGGCGCGTGCGTTGCTGCCGGCCCGTCCTTTGCCACCAGCGTCGCAATACGCTCACGCTCGGCCGGCGCCAACCACTTCGCCGTCTGCGGACCGGTGTCCAGGCGGAAGATCGTGACGATGCCGAGCAGCACAGCCGGCGCGCCTTCGAGGATGAACAGCCACTGCCAACCTGGCAAGCCACCGAAATCGTGCATGGTTTCGAGGATGAGACCCGACACCGGGCCGACCACGACACCTGCAACCGCGATTGCGGTCATGAAGATTGCAGTCATGCGGGTGCGGCGCGCAGCCGGAAACCACAATGTGAGATAGAAGATCACCCCTGGGAAGAACCCCGCCTCGGCCACCCCGATCAGAAAGCGTAGAGTGTAAAAGGTCGTCGGCGTACGCACGAACAGCATGGCTATCGAAAGCACACCCCAGGTAATCATAATCCGACCAAGCCACATCGGCGCGCCAAACTTGCGCAGCGCAATATTGCTGGGCACCTCGAACAGGACGTAGCCGATGAAGAAGGTGCCGGCGCCAATCCCGTAGACCAGTTCGCTGAAGCCGAGGTCCTTCAGCATGGTCAGCTTGGCGAAGCCCACGTTCATACGGTCCACCTGTGCGATCAGGTAGCAAACGAAGAGGAACGGCAGGAGACGACGCGCAACCTTGGAGTAAAGCGCATCATCAGTGTCCGCAATGCGAGCTGACGTATCTAAAGGCAAGGATCGTTCCATATCTTGGACTGTCGCCACGAGAGCGCCTTCCTGGGCAAGGTGCGAAGGTCCGGCCGGAGGAGGATGACCGGACCTTCGCGATGATGAGCGGCCGCTGATTCAGGGCTGGCGAACGCTCATCATCTATGTTTTCAGAATTTGAACCGCACGCCGACCTTCCCTGAACGGCCGATGACATCGTAATAGGCAAAGTTGGTCGCGCCCACCCCGTATACCGGCACGAGCGGCGGATCCTTGTCCATAAGGTTGTTGATCACTGCGAAAATTTCGACGTTGCCAAGGTCGCTGTCTAGCAACTTGTATTGAGCCGAAAGATTTACGTAAAAGCGGCTGGGTATCGAATTGTCATTGATATTCACGCCTTCGACGTAGGCATTGTCGTACTTGCCCGCGCTGATGAAACGACCCTGCGCCAGCATCTGGAAACGCCCGACCTCGTAGCTGAGATTGGTGTTTACGACCCAGCTGGGAACACTCGCGACCGTGTTGACCGCTTGGCCATCGAGTCGGGTTGTGACCAGACCATCGCTTGTGGTGTACTTGATCGTATGCGTAGCAAAATTGCGGAAGCTCAGAGTGCCTGGCAGCGAGGAGATTTCATCGAGAGGAAGGCGATACGAGAATTCTATGTCAATGCCGCGGTTCTTGAGCGAAGCAATATTAATGTAGCGGTTGGTCACATCGGTTATGACGTTGCTCGAGTTGCGTACGACCTGGGCGCACAGAGCGGTCTCACCATTGTAGCAACGATCAATGATCGACTGCAAAGCCAGTGTCGAGATTGCATCGTTAATCTTGATGTCGAAATAATCGACCGCAAGCCGGATATGGCTGTCCGGGGTCAGGATGACACCGGCAGTCAGGGTGTCGGCCTTTTCAGGCTTAAGGTTCGCATTTCCCGATGTGATGCCGTTCACGAAATAGCTGGCGCCGGTCTGCGGGTCGCGCAGCGTGTTGGGGCCAAGCACGGACGGAGTGAAGAGTTCCGCGATGTTTGGCGCGCGAATGTCGCGCGAACGCGTGGCGCGGAAGCGGAGGAAGTCAGCAACCTGCCATTCGGCGCCAACCTTCCAGGTCTGAACGCCGCCCGAAGTGCTATAATCGGTATAGCGGAAGGCGCCTGAAAGATCGAGGCTGCGCGCAAACGGGGCGTCACGCAATACCGGTACGTTGATCTCGCCGTAGGCTTCCTTCACGTTGTAGGAACCATTCAGCGGCTTGGGGTTGCCATACTCCCATAGCGATGCCTGGGAAGCGGCATCCGACATGGAATTCGCCTTCTCAGTGCGGTATTCGGCGCCGAAAGCGACCTTGAGTGGGCCTGCGGGAAGTTGAAGTACCGATCCTTGGATATTGGCCGAGACTACGTTTTCCTCGGTGGTCTGCTTGAGGACCTGGGTCCCGGTGAAGTAGTCCACCGAATCCGCGTCGAAGTTGCCGACGCCGAAAGGGTTAAACGGTTGGCATGCCGTGCTTGGGTTTGTGAGCGCGATTCGGCAAACGATGTTGCCGGTGGCCGGGTTGACAACTGCATCAAGGGCTTGACGGAATAGTGCGGGCTGGCGCGAACTGGTCAGCAGGGCGGTGTAGCGCGTACGCCCGTATTCGTAATACCCGTCGAAAGTCCAGTCGGCGCCGAGCGAACCTTCGATGCCCACAACGGTGCGCAAGGTCTTGGTGCTGATGTCGGACTTGACCTGGCCGATGTCGCCGCTCCAACGGCCGAAGCTGACGGTGCTCAGACCGTTGGCCACCATGGCGCTGCGCACCGACGCAGGAAGGTAGGCATTATCCGCGCTTAATGTGAGGTTGCCATAGTTGTAAGCATTGGCGCTTTGGCCGTTTACCTGGCTGTCGGAATAGGAGAAGTCGCCGAAGATGCGTAGGGAATCCGAAACATCGTAAGCGATTCGGCCATAGCCGATCTTGCGCTCCATGCGCGGCAGGAGAGCAAAGCCGCGATAGAAATAGCTGTCACCATCGCCGCCGATCATCAACTGGCTTCCGGCCGACTGGCCAACGGTGAACGGAGCTGGCGTGCCGTCCGCTGAGAACTGGATCAGACGCGGATCGACAGTGCCGGTCAATGATCCCCAGGTGAGCCCGGACGTGATCAGACCTCCATCGGTCATACGAGAATCGTGCACGTTGTTGGTGATCACACGGGTAGGAGTTGCGCCTGCCACCGGGTTCACGACCAGACCAGGGCGCTTGCGGCCCCAGTCGCGGGTGTACTGATCGCCGACGCCGTCATTGGAATAAAACTCGCCCGCCGCCATCAGATGCAGTCGATCATCGAGAAGCGAACCGCCAACCAGCAATGCCGCGCGGTATTCGTTCGCGTCGTCCTTTTGCGATTGTCCGTACTGCATCTCCCCCTGGATGCCGGTGAAGTCCTTCTTCAGCACAAGGTTCACTACGCCAGCGACCGCGTCCGAGCCGTAGCTCGCCGAAGCGCCGCCCGTAACGACTTCGGTACGATCGATCAGGATCGAGGGGATATTGTTGAGATCGATCTGACCCGTGCCGGCTGATGGCACGAAGCGCTTGCCGTCGATCAGCGTAAGGGTACGCGCGCTGCCCAAGCCTCGAAGGTCTACGAAGTTAGAGCCGGCAACCTGAGAGCGGTTGGAAGAGCCTGCCGGAGTTTGCGCCGGACGAAACGAGGGGAGCTCGTTGAGCGTATCGGCAACGTTGGTCTGAGCACGCTGGGCCATATAGTCCGCACCGATGACCGTTACCGGGGTGGGTGCGCTCGCACCGTCGCGCGCGATGCGTGAGCCTGTAACGACGATGTCATTAACCGGCTCTGCGCTGTCTGCCCCGGCCGGAGCTCCTTGGGCTTGGGCGGGCGAATAGCCACTAAGGGCCAAAGCGAGCGCGCTAGTGCCGATCCAACGACGGCGAACGATCCCCAAATGCATTGCTTCTTCCCCGATTTGTTTTTGGAATACTGATACACGGAAAAGAATGCGAATTTGCCCTGCTGTCAAGAGTCGAAATTCGGCAAACTGGGCTAAAATCGCACGGCTCTGACAATTTTTCATGGACAGATGGGGGTTAAAGGGTATTCTGATTTCCAATGAGCCATGCGGCTGACTGGGAAAAGTATACGTCAATGTATGGGGCAATTGGCTTAGTCACGTGGATCACGGTCCACGAAAGGGCGGGCGGCAAGCTGAGGTTGCTACAACCACCTAGCTTTGCTGGCCGGATCATTGGCCAGCGGTGCGAGAATCACTCTCGTTCGGGATCCCAGCCTGCGGCGCTCTCAAATCAAGAGGTTCCTGAGCATCTGGCCGCAAGAACGCCAGGCCGAGCTCAGACAAAAATCTCGCCAGACCGGAACACGACCAAGGATGTATATGACCAGCGTTAAACCAAGCCTCACCAGCGCGAGCGATATGCGGGCAGCCCTGAAAGAGGGCGGAATGATCTCGTCATGGTTCGCGATGGGTTCAGTCCCATTAATCGAGATCGGCGCATTGGATGACTTTGACACAGCTATAATCGATCTGCAGCACGGGCTGTGGGACCGGATGACCGCACATCTTGCGGTGAGTGTATTGGGCAGCAAGCCAGCGATCATGCGAGTGGCTGCGAATACGATGCCAGCGATCGGGGAAGCTCTCGACAGCGGCGCTGAAGGCGTCCTGGTTCCGCTGGTCGAAACTGCAGAGCAGGCCCGAGCGGCGGTCGCCTCGGCGACTTTCCCGGAGGAAGGAGTTCGTTCGGGCGGCGGCGTTCGCCCCCTATCAGAAGGATTCTCGCGCTATCACAAGCGCAGCGTCAATCCGCTGATCGGGATGATGATCGAGACGGCTATTGGCGTACAAAATGCGGCTGAGATCGCTGCGGTCTCCGGTGTTGATTTCGTGTTCATCGGGACCGGCGATCTGGCGCTTTCGCTCGGTTGTTTTCCTAAGATCGACGAGCGGCATGAGGCAGCCTGTCAAAGTGTATTTGATGCGTGCAAAGAAGCTGGAATTCCTTGCGGTATCTTCACCGCAACCGCCGAAGCGGCGGCCGCGCGCATGGAACAAGGCTATGCAATGTCGGTAGCAGCTAACGATGTTGATGTTGTTCTAAATGGTTTCTCCCAGGCCGCGAAGATCGCCCGCCGAGAAGTCGTGCTTAAGGATGCTACTCGTGCGTGATGCCGCCAAGGGACTGCTGGCAGCAACAGCGTTGCTGGCAACTGTCGCAGCGACGGCCACATCCGCGGCAGCAGATGGTCCGGAGAGTTCGCAATCGACGCTGGCGGCTACACGTCCCTGGATGGCCGCAGGCCTCACTCCGGCTGCACGTACCGAACTTCTTCTTCGAGAGATGACGCTCGATGAGAAGATTGCCATGCTGCACGCACCTTTTGCGTGGCCCTACAAAGGGACTCCGGTGCCCGAAGGCGCCATTGGGTCAGCTGGCTACCTTCCAGGTAACGCCCGTCTGGGTATCCCGCCGCTGCAGGAGACCGATGCCAGCCTCGGGGTGACCAATCCATTCGGCTTCCGCATGGGCCAGCGCCTTGAAATCGGCGCGACTGCGCTTCCGTCCGGCATGGCGCTCGCGGCAACCTTTGACCCTACCCTTGCGGAAAAGGGAGGCGCCATGATCGCCGGAGAAGCGCGTGACAAGGGCTATAACGTTCTGTTGGCGGGGGGAATCAACCTCGCCCGTGATCCGCGCAATGGACGCAACTTCGAATACATGGGCGAGGATCCGCTGCTCGCCGGCGTGATGGGCGGTGCGCAGATCCGCGGCGTGCAGAGCCGGAACATCGTGTCGACGGTCAAACACTTCTCGCTCAACGGGCAAGAGACCAACCGGTTCTGGGCCAACTCGGTGATTGAGGAGGGGGCTCATCGCGAGTCCGACCTGCTCGCCTTTGAGATCGCCATCGAACAGGGCAAGCCGGTCTCGGTGATGTGCGGCTATAACTTGGTCAACGGTCATTACGCATGCAGCAATAGCCATCTTCTCAACAAAGTGTTGAAGCAGGACTGGAAGTACCCGGGTTGGGTTATGTCGGACTGGGCGACGACTCATGGGTGGCAGGACGCGCTCAATGGGCTCGACCAACAGCAGGCGGAGCAGGAAGACGAGCAGGTCTGGTTCGGAGAGCCGATGCGCAAGGCCGTGGCGGATGGAAAAGTTCCTTTGGCTCGTATCGACGACATGACACGCCGCATTCTACGCGGCATGTTCACAGCCGGGCTGTTCGACAATCCTCCGGTAAAGCGGGAAACCGATTATGACGCTAATGCTCTAGTCGCTCGCGAGGTCGCACAGGATGGTATCGTCTTGCTGAAGAACGAGGGCGGAGCCCTGCCGCTTTCCGTATCAACGAAGCGAATCCTGGTCATCGGGGGCCATGCAGAGGCGGGCGTACTTTCGGGTGGCGGCTCATCGCAGGTCATCGCACCTGGCGGTAAGCGTTCGTACGTTCAAATCGGCGGAGAAGGGCAGAACAGTGCATGGCGCGGCATGCTATTCCACCAGTCGGCCCCGCTCGCAGCCATCCGCGAGCGGGCACCTGCAGCTGAAGTCATTTTTTATGACGGCCGGTACCCAGGCGAGGCCGCGCGGCTGGCTGGCCAGGCGGACGTGGTCATCGTGTTTGCCACTCAATGGATGACTGAGGGCGAAGATGCGCCCGACATCAGCCTCCCATCCGGACAGGACGCCGTCATCGCTGCAGCTGCTAGCGCTAATCCCAATAGCATCGTCGTGCTTGAGACCGGTGGTCCGGTCGCCATGCCTTGGCTGGGGTCGGTGCCCGCTGTGTTGTCCGCCTGGTATGCCGGCGCTAAGGGGGGCGAGGCTATCGCCGACGTTTTGTTCGGTAAGGTAAACCCGTCAGGTCGCTTACCAGTTACTTTCCCGGTCAGCCTGGATCAGTACCCGAGACTGGACACTCCCGGACGAGATCTTCCAAAGAAGGTGCAGTTCGATGTTCCCTATGTCGAAGGTGCTGATGTTGGATACCGCCGTTTCAGCGCTCTTGGCCTAAAGCCGCTGTTTCCGTTCGGTTATGGCCTTTCATACACGAAATTTGTGTATGGCGACCTTGCATTGCATGGTGGGCGTACCATCACCGCTAGTTTCACGGTGCACAATAGCGGCACCCGGGCCGGTAAGGATGTGCCTCAACTTTACCTGGTGGATAGGGCGGGCATCGAGACCAATCGTCTTTTGGGTTTCGAAAAGGTCGCCCTGGAAGCTGGGGAAACTCGCGAGGTCACTTTCAATGTGGACCGCCGCCTCTTGGCCGATTTCGACGTTGCGACCAATTCGTGGAAGGTGGCGGGCGGTCGCTACAGGGTAGCGGTGGGCAGTTCGGCGCAGGACTACTCCCTGACTGGGCAAGCCCGAATCTCCCGACAATCGCTCGCCCCATAAACAGTCGAGATCATATGGCGGGAAAGGGGCGCCAGACCCCCTGCCCGCCATATGCTGCACGCTGAATCTGCCAGTTCAGACTGGCCGGGAGTTAGAGATAAATAACATGGCGACTTCAAAGAAGCTTATCGTAACGTCCCTAAAGCGTCTTCTGTAAGGGTGTACACGGCCAAGCGCCCGGCGCCGCGATTTGGGTGATCGACGCGGTATCCTTTGTAATACCGTCGAACCAGTCCGGCGCGAACGAGTTCCGATACGGCCCGACTGACGTTCGTCAAAGCAGAGCGACGCAAACGCTGATCAACGGTTTCAATGATGAGGTTTGCGGCCTGAACCTCGTCTGAGGGCATTAAACCCCGAGCGAGCAGATCGGATTGGACCCTTTCAGTAACGACGCGTCGTTTTGAATCGTGGTGCGCAATTGGCATTAGAGCGTTTTCCACAGCGCCTGAATCGCGAAAGATTCCCTCCGCGTGAAAATTCTGATTCAGAATCCTTGCTGGGTATGGAGGCCGGCATGGATGGCCAGAGCATTGTCGCAGGATTTGCGTGATCGTGTTGTTGCCGCAGTCGAAGGAGGCCTGAGCTGCCGGGCAGCGGCGGCGCGTTTCGGGGTTGGCGTAGCGACGGCGATCCGCTGGCGGCAAATCGCGCTGGCGCATGGACGAGCCGTTGCCGGCAAGCCTGGTGGCGATCAGCGATCATCGAAGACCGACGCACATGCCGATCTCATCATGACCATGCTCGAGGAGAACGGGGACATTACCCTCGAAGAGATCCGCTCGGGTCTTGCCGCGCGCGGTGTCCACGTTGGGATCGGTACGCTGTGGCGCTTCTTCGACCGGCACAGGATCACGCGCAAAAAAAGTCGGGTCATGCGATCGAGCAAGATCGTCCGGACGTCCTGAAGCAACGACGGGCGTGGTTCGACTACCAACTGGATCTGGAGCCCGAGCGCCTGATCTTCATCGACGAGACGTGGACCGCGACCAACATGGCCCGCAGCCATGGCCGCTGCCTCAGGGGAGAGCGCCTGCGGATGGGCTTCCCGCATGGTCATCGCAAGACGACCACGTTCGTCGCGGGGCTGCGCATGACCGGGATGATCGCCCCGATGGTGCTGGACGGGCCGATCAACGGCGACTGGTTCGAAGCCTACGTCGCCCAGGTACTCGTGCCAGAGCTCAAGCCAGGCGACGTGGTCATCATGGACAATCTCTCGAGCCACAAGCGCGTGGCCGTCCGCGACAGAATTGAGGCCGCCGGGGCAGCGTTGCGCTTCCTCCCGCCCTACAGCCCCGACTTCAACCCGATCGAAAAGGCCTTCTCACGCCTCAAGGCCATGCTGCGCAAAGCATCCGAACGCACCGTCTCAGGCCTGTGGGATCTCATCGGCAAACTCGTCGATATCTTCCAGCCCGACGAGTGCGCCAATTACTTTAGCTCCTGCGGCTACGATCCAGCGTGATCGGAAAACGCTCTAGAGCGTCGCAAAGCCATTCCCTGATTGGAACAAATTTATCACCGTCGCTGACGTACGGTCCTGCGGATCCGCTCTCCGAAGCGGCTTGCGCAATCAGATTTAGGACCATGTAGCTGTAGCGCGGACGTTCGCATACAGCCGTCAGACGCTTGAGAACGCCTGGCACGGTAAGTGGGGCGCGACGGGCCGGGGTAGGTACGAGGCCGGCGGAGAACAGATCGGGCTGGAACATACCATGAATCAAGCACGCCACGTGTCTTGTGTGAATCCCCAAATAGCGGCGATGCAAGAAAAACCGGCAGTGGCACTTTACCCGCGGGTAAAGTGCCACTGCCGGTGCTTTACGACAGATTGGCTTTAAATGGAAATCGCGAGACTTCATCCTCATTCGGACGACCGGATTTCGCCGCGCTCCTGCTCCTGCTCGTGCGCCCGCTCGCGCGGCTCGTGAGTGGGACCGTCGCCACGGCCCCGCCCGAAACGGAAACTCCCTGTCGGCAATCCCGCGGAGCAGGGAGTGTAGTCGATCACCTTATCTATGATGATGTGGGTGACAATGCCTTCGCGCTGCAGCCAGTCCTTGAGCCCGACCAGGGCCGCCGACAGCACCGTGCGCCGCTGCGCTTCAAAACGGACCGGCCACCAAATGCCAGTCGCAATCCCGGTTTCATCGTCGATGGAGATGAACAGCAACCCTTTGGCCGATCTTGGCTTCTGGCGTACCAGAATGATCCCCGCGACCTCAACAGGCCGGCGATCCTTGATCTCATAGAGCTGCGCCGCGGTCTTGATGCCGCGGCGCTTTAAGTCCTTGCGGAGGAAGTGCAGGGATGCGCGCGAAGCGATAGCTGGATCGTGCGGTAGTCTTCCATTACCTCGCGCCCTTCACTCAGTGGATCTAGCGCTACAGCCGCTCTTCGCTTGCAGGAATGAAGTGGCCCTCGCGCGCATCCGCCGCTGCGAACAGCTGCAGCGGAGCCTTGCCGAGGCCACAGACCCGCCCGATCGCCTGGTCGAGACGTGTCAGAAGGCTGGCGCCGAACCTGCGGCTCAGCCGCTCGCGGCATCGCCACGGGATCGCTGATCTTTTCGATCCCAAGGCGCTTTGCGGTCTCGCGCCGCCGGTGTTCGAAGCTGAGAGCCGCAACCGGCAGGTTTCCGATCGCGGCGAGTTCCCTGTGGAGCGGGACATGGTCACACGCCGTGACCCCTCACGCGCAAGCGCATGCGCCGTACCAGCGTGCCGGCGATGGCGATCCGGGCATCGAGGCCGATGCGGCGGCAGAACCGGACTACGCGCCGCGCCCTCTGCTGTTCGCCGCCGTAAAGGTGTCCCACGCCGGTCAGCGCAATGGTGATGTCCACGCGCAGCTGGTGCGCCCGGCCTAGCCGCTCACAGCCTTCGGGCACGTCGATATCATCCGCCAAGGGGAGGTCATCCGAATCCATAAGCGATGGAACATGCGGAGAACATATCATGCAGGCGAAGCGTTTGATGGCGCCTCGATAGCCACAGCCTGTGGACAAGCGGTATCACAGCTGTGCCGACTGCGGGCCAAACCCTTGATCCGCGGCGGGTTTGGGCCATGCTGCCGGAGCTAGCGCGGGTTGCCACTTGGCCAGACGCGCGGGCGCACAACCATTTTAGAAATTCGACAGGACGAACCAATGAACAACAGTGACCTTGCCGACGCCATTGCGTCCGCCCACAACCTGACCAAAGCCGATGCGCGCAAGGTTGTAGACGGCGTGTTCGCCGCCATCGCCGAAGCGGCCAGCAAGGGCGAAGAGATCTCGCTGGGCGGCTTTGGCAAGTTCAAGGTCAAGGACAGCCCGGAGCGCGAAGGCCGCAATCCCGCAACTGGCGAGGCCATGACCATCAAGGCATCGAAGAAGCTCGCTTTTACTCCGGCCAAGGCGGTGAAGGACAAGCTGAACGGCTGATCTGAGGCATTGCGGCGCTCTGGACCTGGGAGCGCCGCACCGCAAACCTCGTCCGACCCGATGACGATGGAGAGCCTTTGGCATGATGGTTCGGATTGAAGTAGCTGGGGAACACAACCTCGACGACTGGGCCAATCTGCGGGCGGCGCTTTGGCCGGTGGCCGACGCGGCCGACCACCGCAACGATCTTTGGAGTCGCTGTCCGAGCCAGGCTCACTGATCGGCTTCCTCGGGCGCAATGCTGCGGGCGAGGCGGTTGGTTTTGCAGAGGCAGCGCTGCGCAGTGATTACGTCAATGGCTGCGACACCAGTCCAGTCGCCTTCCTCGAAGGGCTATACGTCGCCGAGAGCAGCCGCCGGCTCGGCGTCGGCCGGGGCCTGATCGAAGCGGTTGAGGCCTGGGCCCGCAGCATAGGATGCCGTGAATTGGCTTCCGATGCCCTGCTCGAAAACAGCGCTGCCCACGATGTGCACGCCGCGCTCGATTTCGAGGAAACCGAGCGCGTGGTCTACTTCCGCAAAGTGCTCGATGATGCGCCCATTCTTAGCTGAAGCTCGGGCGGCGGGTAGGAGTGGCACGGACATGCGAGAAATCATCCGCAGCTTATGACCAGAACGCACACAGGTTTATCAACAGGGCTGCAAAGGAACGCACCCCGGCATCTTCCTCGGAATGGCGTTCGCTCCGGCATGTGTTCGCCGCGTCCACGTGCCTTCAATTTTGCTTGGTCTGTGCCGCGTACCACTCGGCATAAGGCGTCGTCCTGGCCATATGTCGGTTAAGGTCGGGGGCGCCATCGTCCCACCATACTGGACCGCGCTCACCGAGCCTGCGTTTTGCCTCGTCTACAGCGGCGTGCGCCTGTTCTTCTGCCTGCTCATCGCCGGCACGCCGGGCTGTACTGACGGCGCGGCGAGCCGTCATCAGTTCGTTGACGAGGTTCGCCCGCTCCTCTTCGGGCAGCTTTGGGTCGGACATCCGCCATAGCCGCCCCCGCACCACGAAATAGCGCCCGTCAGGCGTCACGGGATGTCCCCCAGCGCGCGATCCCACTCTACCATCCTCCCCTGCATTATCGATGGCTACCGGCATGCTTGCGGAACCAGCCACGGCGCGGGCTGGTTTCCGAGCGACGGCGTTGCCGCTTGATTGTGCGATGCCGCACGGCGAGAATGTACCACGATCACCGGCCAAGCCTCCGGCGCTTTTCGCAGAACGAGGAATTTCTTATGTGTAACCGGGCACGCATGAGGGGCGAACCTGAGACGTTGTTCGGCTCAGTCGCCGAATTGTTCACCGAGCGCCCGCGGGACAACCGGTTCGACCCGGTCGAATTGCGCCCGAAAGGCCGGGCCTACGTAATCCGGGAAGAGGGCGGCAAACGTGCCTGGGATGTGATGACGTGGGACGTGCTGGGCGGCAAGGCGGCCTGGCCGATGACGAACGTGCGCCAGTTGTCGCTGCCGCAGTGGCGCAAGCTGGCCGAAAAGCCGGAGAACCGCTGCCTCGTTCCTCTCACCGAGTTCTGCGAGTTCACGCCGGAAAAGCACGATCTGAACGACGGCAAGCCGCCGCTCAAGGGCGAGATGTGGTTTAGCGTTACCGATCAGCCGACATTCGCCGTGGCCGGGTTCTGGCAACGGACTGAGGCCGGCAATGGATTCACGATGGTGACCTGCAACCCTAACGAACTTGTGGCGCCCATCCATCCCAAGGCCATGATCACCATCCTCGAGCCGGCCGACATCGAAACCTGGTTGCGAGGGTCCTATGACGAGGTTGTCGCGCTGCAAGAACCATACGACGCCTCGCGTATGGTTGTACGCGGCCCGGTGTTTCCCACCAGGCGCAATGAACGGTAGAGCGGGACAATTCCAAGCTGTGTGGGGCCAGGGCCGGCGCATGGCGCTGTGTATAGTCAATTGTTTCATGATGGCTTCTACAGGTCGAGGCTGAGGTTCTTTTGTGGCAGACCGGGCAGTTGTTTGGGGCCGCCGGGCATGGGCGGCAGGCCGTGGAGATCATCGACATCGGGCGGCCTAATCCCGAGGCCATCCCCCTCGAGGGGATCGATTGCGTTCTTCTGGCCACCGTGATCGCTATCCTGGTCCTGGATGCGATCCTCCCTCGTGTGACCGCCCCCGTTCTCAGGCTTGGAATAGTCGGTGTCCGACTTGCCCATTGGCGGAAGGTCGGAAAGCTCGAGGCTGTCCAAGTCGCCAATTAGGATGGGGTCGCGGTCGCCCGGTTCCTGAGCCTCCATCGCGGCCGACAGTGCCGCATCTGCAGCCTGGGTCTTGGCGCCGGGTCCGTCGATGTCGAGCCGGCCGAGGCTTTCCAGCGCCGAAGTCTTGTCGCCGGGACTCCGGTCAAGCTGCTGCGCCAGTTTGGCCTGGTCGTCGACGACCATGGTTATGCCGTCTTTGACGCGGGTGACGAGGACGTTGAACAGGCGCTGGTTGGACAGGTTCTTTTCATAGCTGAGCATGACGCCGATCGCCTTGTCGGCGGTGATGCCCTGGGCCATGTGCATGTTGAGCGAGTATGCGAGATCGAGGCGGGAGAGCATCGGATCGCCGCGCTCCAGGGTGATCTGTTTCTTCGACGCGGTTTCGAAGGTCACGCTGGATCCCTCGATCGACACGACCTGCGCGATCGCGGAGTTCATGAGGTCGCGATCCTTGTCGGTGGCGGTCCAGCGGATTTTATCGCCTTCATGAATGGCGACGGTTTTGAGAGTGCTGATCTCAAGGCGGTTCTGCTTGTTCACCGGGTCGATCTTCTGAGGATCGAACCGCAGCTTGCGGCCAGATTCTCCCTGAACCTCGACCCTCCCGTTCCCGAAAACCCGTGTCACCTCGTATTTGCCGCGCTGAATTCCGACCTCCGGGACATGCCCGGTAGCGTTGAGGGTTTGCCCGACTTTGTAGGTGTGGGCGTAACGAAACTCTTCCCGGACCGTGCTGACGCTCTCCTGAATGGTCACATAGAGGCCGTCGCCCTTGATCGAGCCTTCGCGCAGAAGCCCAGCCTGAATTTCCTCGTTGATGACCCCGCGGCTTTCCCGGCCCGATGCGAAGACGGCGGTGGTGGCGCGTTCCTCCGGGGACAGCGCGAGCCACATCTCGGCCGCCTGCAGTGCGGGCTCGCCGTGCTCCTGCACGTTGTCGCCAAGCACCCGCAGCGCCTGGCCCGCTTTTCCGACGTTGGCGAGCGCCGCCACGGTGAGCAGCTGCTTGTTATCGGGGTTGATGCGGATATTCTGGTCCATGCGGGCCATCGGAGCGCCCGCGGCCTGCGCCATGGCGAAGGCTTTGCCCTGGTCGATCGAGGAGAGCTGCTGGCGGTCGCCGATATCGCCGGTCTTCACGGCGCCCAGCGCCTCCGCGATCGCGACCAGCTTGAGCATATCGTCGCTGGAGACCATCGACGTCTCGTCGACGACGATGACGGTGTTCTTCATTTCATCGCGCCTGGCCTGCGCAGCAGGCGTATGCGGATTTTCGAGATGCCGCTGGTTCTGCCAGATGAAGGAGGCGATCGTCTGGGCCTCGATCCCGGCGGCTTTCATGTCCTCGACCGACAGGTTCTTGGGCGCCATGCCCTCTTTCATGTCGACGACCATCTTGTTCTGGAATGCCAGGCCCAGGACGTTCTTGCCTTCATCGCGCAGGACGGTGGCGGCGGCCTGGAGCATGGTGGACTTGCCGGCGCCGGCGACGCCCTGGATGAGAACGTGCCGGTCCGAGCCGGAGACGATCATGGTGGCAGCGGCCAGCTGCCCGGCATTCAGTTCATGAGGCGAGGCCGCTTGCAGCCGGGCCGGCGCATCGGCAGCGGGGACGATGGGGCTGATCTGGCCCTTGCCGTTCTCGAAGTGGGCAATGATCTTCTCTTCGGTTGCGACGGCGTCTGGCGTCGTGACGGCATCCGCCATTCGGCCGTTCACGCGGATCTCGCCGGGGAGCAGTTTGCCCTGGTCGACCAGTTTGTCGATCCGGGCAGAGACATGGTCGATGGTGACACCCTTCAGGCCGAGGTCGAGCGCGGTCTTGGCAACCCGGTGAATCTCGAAGGCAGCTTCGCGCTGGCCGTGGATGCGGACGGCCGATGCGACAGCCAGCTGCGCGCGGCCCTCTGCAGGTGATTTGACCAGGCGCAGAATGCCGCGATCGACCAGCGGATCGGGAGAGCGCATCAGGCCGGACAGGAACTCGCGGGCGCCTGAGACAGCCTCGACGATTGCCTGATAGCTGCGATCGAGCGGACCGTCCGCTTCCCGTGCGGATGTGACCTGTAGAGCGGATGCGAGGACGTCCTTACCATCGAAACCGAGCGCCGCCGCTTTGTCCTGCCACTCCTTCTGCAGCCCTGCGCGGTCTTCGACATTGAGTTTGGGATCGCGGGTACGGGCAGTCACCTCCCGGAGGCCCTGAGTGCTCTTGATACCCAGCTTATCCGCAGTGGCGACGATGTTCGCCCGGCGCTGGCTGAAGATGTCGATAACCGTCTTGGGAACCCCGGTGATCTCGAAGGTGCCGTGCTTGCCCTGCAGCTCGGTCTTATAACCGAGCTTGTCCATCTCATTGCGGAGAAAGGAATGGTAGATCGAGCCGATCACGGAGTTGTTAGCCCAGATCTTGTCGGCATGGAGGGCCTGCCATTTGCCGTCCGGCATACGGGTCATGTTGGCGACGATCGCGTGGATGTGCGCCTGGGGATCGAGCGCGCGGCTCGTGTCATGCTGGAACAGGGCATAGACGAGGTTGCCGGTCGCGATCGGAGCGGTCTTGCCATCGACGGTCTTGCGCCCCTCGGCGAGGTTCTTTTCCACCCAGGCCATGGTCTTCTGGACTGCCATGGTATGGGCGCCGTCCGGGCCGAGGATACGCTTGTCGCCGGCGATGTAGGCCATGATCGAAACCGACTTTGGGGCGGAGAAGGTCAGGTCGATGCCGGGGCGGCGGCCGTCCCGGCTATCGACCTGCTCGCCAGTGGGCGTCTCGCCGTTCAGGATCTTCTCGAAGGCTTCCTTGGTGACGGCGGCGCCGAGGGGGGAATCCCGCAGGCCTTCGCCCCCCCATTGGCTCACCTCGGTGGCAGCGTCATCGGTGTAATATTCCCCGCTGACGAAGTCGTCCTTGGTGAAGTAGTTGGCAGCGCCGGAGGATGAGCGAACGGAGGCGATCGAGTGCATGGTCAGTCCCCAATGCCCATGTCATCATCACCATGCTCGCGACTGAAATTCTCACGGGCCTCCCGGACACCCAGGTCTTCACGGTCCGGTTGCTCTGGGCGCGGAGTATCCTTGTCGCGATCGGACTGTTTGATCGGGACAACGTTGGTCGCATCCGTGCTGCGCTCGCGCTCGTCTCGAGTATCACTAGAGGGCTTGCGATCGGTATCGCGTGGAGCACTGGGATCTATTCGTTCCGCGATCTCGCGGGCAACGTCCCGGGCCTGCCGTTCCTGTTCCTCACTCGGCGCCGAAAGGATCCCCGCCGCAAACGCTACCGGGATATCCCGTTCTGAGATTTCCTCCTCGGTGAGAGCGAACGTTTCGCCGCGCCCGCCATCGTCGCCTCCACCTTTCGGCTTACCCCCTCTTCCGCGAACTGTGCCTTCAGGATCGTCCGGCTTTTTTGGTTTGCGCTTGATGAAGCCTTTGGCGACATCGGGATAGTCGCGCCACTGAAGGAGGATGCGCGCGGCAGGAAACCCGTCGGGGAATTTCACGAAGCCGTGCAGGGCAGGGAGGTTGGTGATGTCGTCGGGAATGACCAGTGGCTCGATCTGCTTGCGCGGCGTCAGCGTGGATGCATCGCGGGTACTGTTGTAGCCGTAGCTGTAACCCTCATCCATCTGCCGGATTTCCCGGTTGCCGATGTAGCGCGAGCACTGCTCGGCCGTGTCGAGATCGGCGGCAGCGAGGATCAGCTTGGTGCGCGCCAGTGACGAGAGGTTGCGCGCATTTTCCTCGCCGTAGACCTGGATCAGCTTCTCGAACGAATGGAGGCCGAGGATCATAGCGCCGCCGAAGTTACGTGCGGTCTGCAGCCCGCTCTCGATGGCGGGAAGCCGATGCAGGGCGCCAAGCTCGTCGAAGATGAACCATGTGCGAAGCGAGCGCGTGCGCGGCATCGACATCAGGGCGTGGATGGCGAGGTTGGACCAGAGCGTGAGCAGCGCTCGGTTCATTTCCAGATCGGTATAATTGGAGGTGATGAAGAGGATCGACCCCGGCTTCTTATCGCGGGTCATCCAGTCCCTGATCGAGTAGCTTTGACCCTCGTCGGGCAGGAACCGCAGGACCTGCGCGTTGGTGTTGAATACGGCGCGGATGGACTCTGCCATGCGAGCGGCTTCCGGCGCGGTGAGGGGGTCGGCGATCGTCTTCTGAAGGTAGAGATGAACCTTCTTCAGATCGGCGGTCATCAGGTTGTCGGCGAGCGCCTTGTTGGTGGTCTCGCCGCGCTCGATGAGCTTCATGCACATTTCGATAAAAAGGGTGCGTGCGGCGAGCGCCCAGAACGGTTCGGACGATCCGCCGTCGGAGGGAATAAGCGCCGAGGCGGCAGCGGTAAATTCGCTGTACGTAGTGCAGTCGTCGAAGATCGACCAGGCCGGGCAGCGCTGGTCCAGCGGGTTGAGGATGGTGTCGCGTTCCGGGTCGTAGAACGCCTCGACGTAAGCCCCGGTAAGATCGAAGACCACGGCGGTGTCCTGGCGCTTTCGCATCTGCGCGATGTGGTGGCGAAGGACAGTGGTTTTGCCGGCGCCCGTGGTGCCGATGAGCATGGTGTGAGACTGCTCGAGGCGGTGCGGGTAAGGGATGCCGGCGAGGTCGTAGGGATGGTGGATTCCAGCTGCCTTGCGGTCGGCAAAAGGAAGCTGGAGAACCTGCTTTACGGACAGATTCGGGAACAGCTTGGCCGCGTCCTTTTCGAACTCGATTGTGTTGTGCTGGACGATCTCCTCATAGAGCATATCGCGCTCGACCAGCATGGCGCCGCGCTCGTGTCGTTCCTGGACGATGGATTTACCGCGCCGGTTCGCAAATTCCACGTACCAGATTGCGGCAGGAACGGTCACGAAAGAGGCGATCAGCATGGAGCCTAAGATGCCCCGTACCGCCTTGCCCCAGGCGGCGGCGACTTCCGGTACAAAGGGCACGTAGCCCATCACCGTGCGGTGCACGGAATTGTCCGGCAGACGCAGGTTGACCTGCTTGAGATTGTCGAGCGCAACCCAGTCCCACAGCGCCGAGAGAATACGCATGCAGATCAGCTGCACGTTGTTCTCGTTGAGGGTGACCGACAGGATGATGAAATAGGACAGCGCGAAGAGGACCAGCCACATCACAAGCGGCAGTCTCGCGCCTTGCGACCACATCCAGACCTGGGTGGTCAGGAGCTGGCTTCCGCGGGTGAAGTTGCCGGAGTTACGGGGGACATCGCCGCGGGCCGTATGGTGCTCCAGCGGGATGTGCCGGCCGTCGTCGCGGATGTCCTTTTTGGGAGCCTTTTTGGGGGCTTTTTTGGGTTCTTTACGCGCCATGATAACGCTCCATCCGGCGGTCCGTTTCCGCCAGTATGCGTTCGCGATATTCGGGGTGTTGTTCCTGGATGATCGCGTCGAGGGCGATCTGCGCGTACTCGGTTACCCTGGCTTGTCTTCTCTGGCTCGCGGTGAGCGCAGATTGGCCATCAAGATAATTGGTGATGATGAGCCGCAAGATGTCAGGAACCGTGCGCCCTTGTTGAGCAGCTACGGCTTCAAGACGGTGAAGCTGTCTTGGGTCGAACCGGATGGTTCGCTGAGTGTAGGTAGTTTTCAAACCAACCTCCTAGCAGGGAGGATGGTGAGCTTCAGAAAGGCATGTTCGAAATACAGGGCCGGCAACGGTCTTGCAAGACCGATCTTAAGTTCTTCAGCCTTGCAGCGATCCCATTCGATACCGCGGAAATGGCGTATTTCTGCGGTTTAAGTGAACGGGATCGTTTGAAGTCGCCAGCGGGATCGGATGGGATCAACCCAAAATTCCGCTAACGTGTTGAAATAGAACGTAACTAATGCAACCGAGTTGCGTTCGGTGTGCTCTCCCTTAGTCCCGATCCATCATCGATTGCTGGGTGGCCCTGGTCCTTCGAGGTCGTCCGGGTCAGGTCAGCGATTCCGCTGGGCACTGGACCGCCGTGAGGCGGAAATGCCTGCAATCTGGAACGTCGCAGGCGGTCCAGGCATGATGTTTCGGTCATGAAATCCTCGTGTGAATGCGTGCAGTCGTAGGGGTGTACGGGGTATCTTTTCGAGAAGGTCAGTGGGCGCTATGTAAGTCGGGTTCAGACCCGATCAGCCTGACCGAAAAGGTACAAGCAATGGCGAAGTCACTGGACGCTGAAATGGCTGCGATCGAGGCTGAGGAACGCAAGCTGGCGGAACGCCGAAAGGCGCACTTTGCCAAGCTACGAGATGCGGCGATCGGGACGGTCGAGAAGGCGGGTTTGCTCAAGCTGCCGCTGGACCGACTGGAGCAGATCATGGCAGCGGTGAAGACGCTGGGAGTGGACGAGGTCGAGAAGCGTCTGAAGGCGTAAGCCGGAAGACGGATCGCGGCGATCGTCCGTGCCAATGGCCGCGTGGGGCGAAGCCCTGCGCGGCCATTCTCTTTTCAGCGGAAAAGGCCTCTGCGATGCGTAGGCCTGGCCGTCAGGCCAAGCCGAGCGAGCAGGGCAGGGCGCCCCCTTTCGTGCCGGGCAAAATCGGCTCCCGCGATGCGTAGCCCTGGACGCCAGTCCAAGGCGAGCGAGCAGGGTGGGCGCGGCGTAGCCGTCTGAGCGGCAGCAAGCAAAAAAAGGGAGGCACGGACCGTCAGGCCAGCGCCTCCCGTAGGGTTGGGAGAGAGGCTGTGATGCCTCGTGGGCGGAGGGGACCACCCACAGAAGGGTCAGATAGCAGGGGCGAGATGAACGCTGGCTTTCAAGCCGGTGTTGCGCGGCGCCGATGGCGTCAGGTCCACGCTATGGTGAGGGCTCCCTGGGGTGTTTTGAGGGCGGCCATCTGGTCAAGCGTCGGGACGAACTGCCCGATCCCGCGCGGGTCTGCATCGAGGCGCTGGCGGATGGCGGGATCGATAAGCCGTTGGCGCACGTCGGCGATGGGGATCGCGCCGTAGCTGTCGGGTCGCAGACCGAGGGTTTTGAGCAGGGCGTAGGCGTGTACGTTGGTCATTGCGAGCTGGGGCGCGTTGTCGGAACTGGCGGCGATGTCGAGGATAGGATCGGCGTGGCGCGCGGATCGCGAGACGCGAACGCGGCGGCGGTGATACTGGGCCTCGTCGAACAGGGCGATGGCCGGTTCGTAATGGAAGAAGACGCGGCTCAGTTCAGCGAGCGGGATCGGGCAGACACGGGCCTCGAATGCGTAAACCGGGGTGTCGGGGGTGCCGTGGATGGGAAAGATGTAATCGTCCTCGTGGCGCGCGGCATGCTGGCCAAGAAGTTTGCGCAAGGCGGCGACGCGCAAGGTGGTAAGATGAAGTGGCATGACGGGGGTGGCGGCGTCGTCCTTGACGCGGAAGGTGATGGTCATCGGCCAATGTCCTTTATCGGTGGAACGCCGTTCCTTTCCTGCCTCCTCTCCAAGGCATTGATGGACCTGATCGTCTCGGCCCATCATTTCCACGATTTGTCTCTTGGGGGGCTGCAAAGGTCGGTCTTCGGGGTAGCGTTGGTCATGGCCGGCGCGTGGGTCCCCCTACGCCCTCCCGAGCAGCGCGCCGGCCGCCTGTTTCAAGCTACCCCTGACAATCAAATGCGGCAGCTGCAGCGTCCGGGTTCGATGCCCGGACGCTGCACACGCGCCCTCGTTTTGCGCGCGGCCAAATTCTGCAGCGCCGGTGTCCGCCAGGTCTGCGGCAGCACGACACCGGAGGGGGCAAGGTCGCCGCGCGCGTCGCCGGTAACGAGCCCCGGCGGGGGCGATGTTGGCGGCGGCGCGCGCGGCGACCTGGCGTGGGGGGAACCGTAGGGTTTCCCCCACAGACGCAACGTAAACGACAAAGGGCCAGCGCCGGGGGGGTTGCCCCGTCGCTGGCCCAGTCACTTCCTGCCAAGGAAAGAGGGGGGCGACGCGCCTTGCGCCGCCCGATCACGTCATGCCCAAAGCTGGCGCTTTGGCTCTGCGGCAATGGGAGTTTGCTTGTCGTAGCGGAAGGCGTGGCAGGGAACGTTCGCCTCCTTCAATTTGTCGAGCAAGTGGCTTTGCAGGCCCGATCCCTGACAGATGATTGCTTCGACGGGCCGGAGGCTCACAAGCTGGTCATTGCGCTTGAAACCTGCGCTGTTGCCATAGCGGGCGCTCTGCGGGGTAAAGGCAACCATGGGAACGCCAGACTTTGCGGCCCATGCTGCGGCGATAGCGTCGGCTCCCTTGCGCTGCGCCGTGGTGCAAAGCGTCATGTTGGGGATGCGGGCCTTGATCTGGTCGAGCCGGTCGTAAAGCTGCTGGAAGTCGTGCCAGTCCTGACCGCCGGAGAACACGACAAGCGGGCCGGTCGGATTGCGCTTTTCACGAATGGCGGTTGCCCGCGCTTTCAGGAAATCGGCGGCGGCAATCTGGCTTGCGTTGGTGGCGCTGGAAACCTTCGTTCCCCGCGCGGCGCTCCAAGGGTGCCCCGTCTCGGTGCGGTAGCAGTCGGCGGCATAGTCGCGCATGCATTCGATAGCGCTGCGCTGCTCGGTCTTGGTCTGTGCGCGAAGGGTCAGTTCCTCCACCTCGATGGCGTAAATCTCCGATGGGTCATAGCGGCGGATAAGCTCGCCAAGGTCGCGGGAGAGGGTGTCTTCCTCGCGGGCCAGCTTCTGCGCTTCGTAGTGGAACGAATTGACGATGCCCCATGCGATCGCCTGTGCGCTCGGCTCAAGGCGGGTATCGCGGAAGAGGTCAAAGATGGTGGTGACGATGGCGTGGCAATCGGCCTGCGCCTCGGCGGGTTCGGGCATGTCCAGTTCCTGCGCATCCGCGCCGATCTCGACGATGGAAAGCGCGCCGACTTCGCCAAACGCTTCGTGGAAGCTGTCCAGCACGGTGCCTTCGCGGATCATGTCGGCAATCTCGATTTCGCGGGCGACGGCGTCCATCTCGTCGGGGGTCGATGCCGCTCCCTGTTCGTCGGCGCGGATGGTGTCGGCAATCGCCTTGTCGAGGTACTGCTTGCGCAAGTCCTGCGGGGTGGTGCCGATGGCCTTTGCGAGGTCGGCAAAGCAGGTGTAGCGAGGGCTATTCGTATCGTTGTTCATGGTCACAATCCTTGGCAGTGGTTGCGATAGGGTCGGGAGAGGGGGGCAACCCTCTCCCTTCCCGTTGGAGGCTTAGAACGCGGGGATTTCGTCGTTCAGGTCGTCGGCGATGCGGCCGTCGTCGGTGGCGTTGCCTTCACCGAAATTGTCGTCACGCTGGCGGCGGCGGCTCTGGCGCGAACCATCCAGATTTTCACGACGCGGGGCAGGGCGGTTCCACACGACGCGGTAACCGTCTTCGTCGTCCCCGAAGAGCATGATCTGCAGCGGCTCGGGCAGGCTGGGATCGTCAAGGCGTCCCTGATAGAAAACCTCTCCGCTGCTGTTGCTGGTGGCTTCCCAAAGTGCGCCGATCTGCACCCAGCGCTTGGCGACGTTCAGAACCATGATCTCGAACGCGGGGGCCTTGTCGTTGTCGCTCTCGACGGGGCGCAGGCCAAGGCGGGCAAGGTCGATGGTGACGGTGGCGACCGAACCGAGGAGCTGGCCGTTTACGAGCTTGAAGGAACCGATGTTCATAGCATTTACTCCGTTAGCGGGGGCTTCTCCCCCTTGCCGGTGGTCCGGGGCCTTTCCCCTTCCCTGCCTGCCCCTTTCTTATACCCGCTAAACTCCAAGTATTACAGGTCATTGATTACTTGACTGCATTTCATCGTACATGGTGAGTCCGAGCATCTTAAAGGGAACTACTAGTGACCGTATAGAATAACTACAAACAACGCATTGGCCGCTCATGCGGACAATTATTCTTCTACTGTGTCTGTGGGCGGAGCCGGGCTATGATTTCATCGCACACGGAGCCGTCCTCGCAGGGTCGCAAGGGCCGGGGCTGGCCGTCGGGGGCAACAGAAATGACGGAGGCTCCGCCCGCAGGGTGGAAACCGTAGGGCCTTCAGGCCCGGTATTTCTGTTGAGGCGCGGTACGCGCCGACCCCGACGGACAGTTCTGCAACGAAGGGACACTGGGAGGCGGCGAACGGTGTGATGAAATCATTGGCCCAAAGAAAACCATCATCCGCTTTGCGGATGATTCCTTAGCCGAAGGCTGCCTGGCGCGGCGCCGGCGTAAGGGCTGAGGTTCGTCGCAGGGCAGGGGGGTATGTCCGGGCGTGGCCCAGATGGGATCGCACGGCCCTTGTGGGCGTTACGCGATGCTGGGCAAGGGATCGATACCCGCAGGGCGGAGACCCGCTTTTGCGGGGCTCCGGGAGCCACAGGCGACTAGAGCCCGGTCCCGCCCTTGGGCGGGATGCCTCCCAATCGGTTGGGGAGAACGAGTGGATGCCTTCGCATACGTTCAGGTTTGCAGGTCAGTTGTCCTGCTCGAACGGGTTTTTCGGGGCAATTTGGTCCTGGCTTTTGGCGTAGGCTGTAAGGGGGATGTCGACGAGAACGATCCTATCGCGGTTGATGAGATCCAGGCATTCATTGTCGTCGTTGATGGCGATCAGGTGTTCGCCAAAGCCGGCTGCCATTTCGATTGTGAGGGCGAGGAGGCTCATGTCGTCTGGCTTGGTTTTGATTACGATGCCATCGATGAGATGGATACGAGTTTGAATGAGGGCGGCATCGAGTTGTTGGTCGGTCAGGTTGAGCGCTTCGAGGTGCTGGCGTGCGTGCTCCATGACGGCGTCACCCAGGGTTTCCTCTTTGCCAAAGTCCCCTTCAGCAACTGCGATCATGGCTTCGTACAAGATGGTGGGCTGGCCATTGAAGTCGTCGAGAGGTGAGGCGTCCTTGGCCAACCACCCTGTGTCGTCTGACGGTTGGTCGCAGGCGTCTTCGAGGAAGCGCACGCGGTTAACGGCGTCCATGCTGAAGAGGAGCAGCCGGTTGTTGAGGGTGCCTGCTTGCACGATGTCGCCGGGGTCGTAGTTGCTGAGATGGGCTGCGAGGCGATGTTGTTCGCTTGCGGAGATGGGAAACCATAGCGAGTTGGACTTTTGGTCCAGCTGGATGCCGAGGTGCCCCCAGAACCCCGAGTCATCGTCGGTTATCAAGTAGTGGTTGGGCTCGAAGCCGAGGGTTGAGCCGTCCGGTGTACCGATGATGCGTGAGAGCGGGACCTTGAAGAGGAGGGCCATGTTTTGGAGGGCATCGATCGGCGGTTGCGACTTTCCGGTCTCCCAGCGCTGATAGGTCTGCTGTGTCGTGCTGAGTGCTTTTGCGACGGCGCTTTGAGAGAGGCCGGCAGCTTCGCGAAGGCTCTTCATATTGTTCATGGCGCTTCCTCATGACACATTTTGAGGGTTTAATAACACGCCTTACGTGTGGTCAAAAGGGGTGTCAGCACGGTCCTGAGAAGGATCGCTTTGGAAGGCAAACCGCTTTGCTGGCAATCAGGCATTGCAGCATAGCGTTGAGCGCCTCGCGATCCTGTCGCGAGATATTTTGATGCCACCGCGTTGCATGCTGTTGCGTGGGCCATTTCGGGCTTGAAAGCCGCCGATCGATGTAGATTATCGCGGGATGCCGCAGGTTTTTGATCCTAGCGACGCCGTTGACGTCTTGTCCCTGGACGAAGTCCGGGCCGTCGCGAGCGGTGACGCATTTCGGTGGATCGAGGATCGGGAGTTGGTGGCGCGGTTGCTTCAGGTCTGCACGCCCCGCCAGGAGCGTATTGTGAGACTATCGTTCGGGATCGGCTGCGCGCCGATGCCCACCACGCAAATCGCGGCGTCACTTGACCTGACGAGTCATCAGATCCGAAACCTCCGCGACAATGCGCTGATCCGCATGCGGATCGAGGTGCAGCTGCTGGATGATCCAGCGGGTGAGGTGGAGTTTGGCGGGGAAGTGTACCGGGCAGGGCAGGTGCGCCAGGTCTCGCCTGACCGGCGCCGCAGGCAGCAAGAATTGCTCGAACGGGCCATGATGCTTGAGCTTGCCCAGCTGGTTGCGGCGATGGTGTTCCTGGTCGTGGCCCCATATGCCGGTTTCGTCGAATACGGGCGGGCCGGGGCGGTGATGTGTTTCATCGCCGGCATGGCGTTCACGTATCTGTTCATCAATCTGACCGCCGCACGTCCACCGCTCGACCGACACCGGGATCATTGCCGATCGTAACGAAGCGTTTGCCTGTGCTATGGGTCGCCTAGCACATTGAAAGGGCTGGATTTGGGCAAGTCGAGCGAAACGTTGACGAAAGCCGAGATTGCCGGCGCCATCAATCGCAACCTCGGTATATCCCAGACGGGATCGCTGGCGATGGTGGAGGCGATCATGGAGAAGATGGGCTCTGCCCTTGAGCGCGGCGAGAACGTCAAGATCGCCGGCTTTGGGACGTTCCTGCTGCGCGACAAGGGTGCGCGGGTTGGCCGTAATCCCAAGACGGGTGAGGAAGCTCCCATCTCGCCGCGGCGGGTGCTGACGTTCAGGGCTAGCCACCAACTGAAGGACCAGATTGCAAACGGAGGGGGATCAGAGCCAGCGTAGACGCCGGCGACGAATTCTACGTGCAGCGGCTCGCAATGATGGACGCCCGGAACTGCAACAGGGGCAGTCCGCTCCGCACGGGCTGCAATGGGCATAGCGGTTGCAATCATCCGGCGCTGCCTGCAATCGAAGGCGATGTGTTCACGAGAATTGCAATAGAAGGACGATGCTGGATGACCGATGCGAGCCGTATCGCCGCCGCCATCAACCTGCGTGTGCGCCAGCTTGAGGCACAGGGTATCACCGGGCTCGCCCTTGCCAATCATATGATCGGCCACATGCAGGACCTGCACGGCATCTACAGCACCGCCAGCGACCGGACACTGCGCGACCTGTGCGACCGTTTTCCGGGATTTGAGCGATATGCCCGGATCATGGAGGAGATGTCCGAACGCAACCAGGCCATGTTGTCCTCGGGCAGCCATCCCCATGGCGATCTGCCTGAATTGCCGGAACCGCTGAAGGCAAAGCTCACTCATGTGCTGCACGCCGCCGCCGACCTGGAGCGCGAGCTTCAGGCAGCCGCCGATGGCGGCCACGCCGACCAGGCCGGGCGCTTGACGGTAGTGATGCACTGCTGGACCGACGACCTCGCGCGACTGGCCGCCGACTTCCAGTCCTCGGATTTACCGATCGCTTCCCAGGCCCTGGTGCAACAGGTGCTCAAGGCGACGGCGGAACGGATTCAGAAATGGATGGAGACGCCGTAGCGGCTTCCTATCGCCGGATACCGGCGCGGGCCCCCACAAGGAAAACGGCCGGTTTTCTGGCGATCGGCAAAAGAAACCGCCTGTTCGGCAGGTTCCGCCCCGTTGCGGACACCCGATCTCAATGGCGTTGGTGGCAGCAGAACGCTCTTGCACGCTATCGAAGAGCTTGGCTTAACCATATGATGAAGATGAAAACTGGAGCCCTTCTGCTACTCACAGCTATTCTTTCGTCATGCGGCTATCAAGATAGATCTGAGACGACAGAAGCTGATCCCGCCGCGCGTATCGATCCTTGGGAACAATACCTCGCGACACCGCAGTACGGAGACTTGGTTCGCACTAATGGGCTTGTCTTCATTGGCCGAGAGGCGTTGGAGATAAACATTTGCGTGGACGGTACGGAGAGATGTGAAGGGCCATTTAATGTCGATGGTTCCCCCCAGCCTTGCTGGTTAAAATTTAAGCCGTCTGCGGAGGACGATATTAAGAAGCTTGGCATTCCCGGCTCACTGAAAGACGGCAGATACTGGTTTAAGGCGCAGGGTCGCATCGCTGTTCGTCCCGGTTTGTTTGGTCATCTAAACTCATACACCTGTCAGGTAGAGTTGGAACGCGTCACCAAGATTTCTCCGGAATAGGCGGACGACCGCTTCCCACCACTTCGCGCCCCTCCCGGACGATCTCGCGAAAATGGCAGCATCCGCCCCATGGCGGACATTCAATCTCTGTCTGATCAGCGAAATGCTTTACCGTTCCCCGCCCAACGGAAATGAACTGTAGCTCGCCAATATTTCGTTGGAGCTATGTATCCGCAGCCTCCGCTTCACGTCTGGATCGGGAAGGTCGAGGGTATTGAGAGGGGTGGCCATGATTTGGACGTCACCCGTTGGGGTCCTTAGTCCTGCATCATGGATTGCGGCTGCAACGGCAGGAGCGATGAAGGGGCCACCTGCGACACCCACAATTCGAAAAAACGGGTTCTTTATATAATCCACCTCGCGCAATGTTAATTTTCTTTGTGGCAAGTAATTGCTGGTCCCCCAGTAACGTATGATCTCAATAGGACAATCATCAAGGTCATTACGGCGATGTTCTGCGTGAGAGAACCTTCCCTCGCCCTTTTTCCAGACGCTTTCACTCTCTTCGATCAAATCGATCCAGTTGTAGTTATTCCATAGCCAATAGCGACCATATATGAGTTCTCCGCCACCGTCCTCGAAGTGTTCACGGCCCTTTCGGGCCAGGGATACGTCCAGGGGATAAAATTCAGACTTCGGAGGTGCAAAGCTCTCGATTATCCTTTTTAACACGTCAGACACGATCTGAACTTGGTCTGCACCGGTCTTCCCGAAATTACCGAGTTTCGTGATATCGGAATCCGACGCAGTTACTACTGGCGTCGACTCTAATATGTCGTGGATTGAGCCAGAATATCGTCCGCTCACGGCATCAATTAAGATTGATTTAGTCGCTTTTACCGGTGCCGTTTCGCTGTAATTAGGGGGAGATATATAGACGTTTGGAGTGAACGCGCCCAATCTGGGGCAAATCGATAAAATGATGTCTTCAACCCAGGGCTCCGTGACCTTCTGCATCACCCATCCCTCTAACCTGCTCGAATCAAGCCCATATCCTGTCACCAATGCGGAAGTTCCGCTATCCACCACCTCGCGCCCTTCCCGGACGATCTCGCGAAAATGGCAGCATCCGCCCCATTGCTGACGCTCCGGAGGCACATTCCTGCGCAGGATTGCGCTCTTCCAATGGAAGCAGCAATTCGATAGCAAGGACATAATATTGGGGGAAGTTTATGCTTCGAAAACTTTTGATAGTGGTAGTTTTCCTGCCCTCGACGCAGGCGTGGGCTGATAGTTTTTGCGGTCGCGGAGACGCTGTTAGCGGAAATACCAAGGTCAGCGCCATGCTGTTCCAAACTGACGACAAGTCCATGCCCCCAACCTACTTTCCGATGGTTACCACTAGCGAAGACGGAAGCACTGAGTTCAGTGTCGGATATGAGTTCTATGAGGGAGGTTTTCGACCTGCTGGCCTCACAATCCGGTCACAGTACCTTATCGCAGAGGCGTCCCCGGACACAGTCCAACGTCTTCGTTGGCGCGTTACTGGCGGGGCTTGGGCGACCAGTACTTATCGTTTGCATCCCCAACGATCTGACGACCCGCAGATGCACGCAAGCATCGAGTATCGAGCGGCTCAATGGGTGAAGGACAAGCCCAACTTCACTTATCATGATGATCAGCTGATGCTGCTTCAAAGTGGAGGACGGTATGAAATTCAGCGTCAGAGCGAAGCTGGCGAGGTTCTTTCGACGAGCTTTCTAAATTACCCATCAGGCGAGACTCTTAATACTATGTTTGGAAAAGCTCAGCGTATCGCGGAAACACAAATGGAGCCTTGCGAGATGAACACTGTCACGCCCCCGAGGTCTCCGCTCAGAAATTAAGTCCAACATCATTGCGTTTATCGCTGATGTCCGCTCACCACCAAAACGTGAAATTCCGCACTGGCGGCTCGCGCCCCAATGCCGGTCGTTCGTTCTTCGGCTTGAGAAGCGCTGATCTCGCCGTTAGCTGCCGCTTCTCGCATCAACGACAAGGCTGATGAACGAACCGGAAGTTACGGGCAAGCAATCTGCCCTTTGGAACGGCAATTATCGGGAGTGTTAGCAGCCGTTCGCTGGGTCGCGTCCAAGCCAAAGCAATCGCACGATAACCGGTGATGTGCTCAACGGATATCGCTTCTCCTGCTCGCGGGCAAAATACTTGATCTCGATTTCATCTCGGGACTTCCATCGAACATGCAGATTACAGACTCGCTCCCCTCTGAAGATGCGCTGGTCTAGTTTAGGAAACATGCCGGGCGCTGTTACATAGACATTGGCTGCAGTGCCGACGGTGGCACCCCCGCCCATGTCTTCGGCGTAGACGGCATCTCGTTGGCCATCTGGGGCTGGCGTCCGTTGAATAATTCTTGTTTGCTCCCGATCAGGACCACAGCCTGATAACGGAAACGCCAAGATCATCAGGATCGCGATGCCGCCGCTTCGTCTGAGCATTACGGATGTCTAGCAAAAGAGGCGATGTCCGCAAGGGGGGCGAGACCGGAATGGCATCTTTTGGGGGCCAGCAATTGGCCAAGTGCCTTCCTCACCCCCGAGCGAAGGTCTATTTCGGCTATCGCTAGGCCGAAACCAGCCATTTCGGTCACGCCCTCTTTGCGGTCATAATAAACCGGCATTACGGTGTCATGATGACGCCAACCGAAGCATTCCATTCGTTCGCAGCTTCTCTGATAGGCCTGCCGATTAGCCACGTGTGGCGTGGTTACGGATCAGCCATATTCATTGAGATTGGCGAACTATCCCCTCAGTCGAGAAAGGATGGTTCTTCCGGCAACCCCGAAGGCGAGGTGTCGCTGGGTGTCGAATGGAGTTGGCGCGTAGAAGATAGAAACACAATTTGCTGCGGAAGCTGGAGCGAGGAAGCTCAATGGGAACCTGCGCTTTCCCTGCTGCGAGATGCGCGGATTGCCCAATGTGATCTATTCGGCGTTTTGCCCGAAGTTGTCGTTACAACAGACGCCGGTATACGCTTCCTTTCGTTCTCCACCACCGAGGGACAACCTCAATGGCATCTGGTGGACCGACGGGATGGCCCCGCCCGCTGGTTCACCGTCCGCGGAGGGCATCTTCATCTGGGTGACGGGACCGAAACTTGGGACTGAACGGCTGCTTCCACCCCCAATTCTCGTCCTTTCCGGAGCGAAACGGCCTGCCCAACACTGGACGTCCGTTCATCCAGCCCGGCGTAGACACCGCCGAATGGCGGCTATCGGCGAAGGCAGCCGTTTGGTAGGCACGACCGCTATGGCAGGTTTCCACCACTTTTTGCCATTCCGGAATGGCGCGCGGCCTCGAGGCGCGCCGCCTTATGTAGGTTATCTGTTCCGTTGCTACTCAACCCCCATATCGCCTTCTCAAGCGGCTTCCTCTGGGATAAAGCGGCAGCATCCGCAGGACGTAAGGCGCTCAACCTGCCAGGGGATAGCCGCGCTGCCTAAGTGTTCGCTTATCGTTCGCCCTTAGACCCAATGACTGCCGGGAGCCATTTTGGCTCCGATCTGCGTTGCTCGCCTGGGGGTCAGAGCAAAGGAGATAGTCGATGGCAAAAGGTACCAAATACATCGGGCTGGACGTGCATAAGGAAACTGTCGCGGTGGCGGTCGCCGAAGGTGAGCGTGGCGGTGAGGTTCGCTTCTACGGTACGATCTCGAATGAGGATGATGCTGTGCGCGGTTTGGTCAAGCGGCTTGGCGGTTCCGGCACCACGCTCAGCTGGTGTTATGAGGCGGGGCCGTGCGGCTACGGGCTTCAGCGTCTCCTGACCAAGCTCGCTCAGCCCTGTATCGTTATTGCGCCGTCGATGATGCCCAGACGGCCTGGCGATCAGGTGAAGACCGATCGGCGTGATGCCATGACGCTGGCCCGCCTGCTGCGTGCTGGAGAGCTTGATCCGATCTGGGTGCCCGACGAAGAGCATGAGGCGATCCGGGATCTGGTGCGGGCGCGGCGCTCTGCTCAGGAAGCGGCAACCTCAGCAAAGCAAATGGTGCGGAGCTTCCTACTTCGCCATGATCGACGGTATTGCGGCAAAACGGCGTGGACCAAAGCCTATTGGCGCTGGCTGTCAGAGCAACGTTTCGATTTTCCGCATCAGCAACTGGCCTTCGAGGAAGCAAAGCATCGCGTTCTGGAGGCACAGGCGCGCGTGGAAAGGCTGGAGGCGGCGCTCGCGGAAGCAGTGGAGGGCTGGCGATTTGCCGCTCTTGTTCGCAGCCTGCAGGCGCTGCGCGGAGTTCGCTTGATTGTCGCCGCAACTCTGATCGCCGAGGTTGGCGACTTGACGCGGTTCCAGAATCCGAAACAACTGATGGCCTACCTCGGGTTGGTGCCTTCGGAATATTCAAGCGGATCACGCGTCCATCGCGGCCGAATTACGCGGGCCGGCAACGCTCATGCCCGCACCATGCTTGTCGAGGCAGGCTGGACATATCGCCTACCTGCCCGCGAAGAGCGACGTTATCGGGATCGTGTCGCGGGATTGCCTGAGGATATTCAGGCAATCGGTTGGAAGGCGCAGGTGCGTCTTTGCCAGCGTTTTCGCCGATTGTCGGCGACAGGCAAGCCACAGCCCAAGGTCAATACGGCGATCGCTCGCGAACTCGTGGGCTTCGCTTGGGACATCGCTCGCCGGGTGCAGCCGGAGGTGACGGTTTGACCTGCCAGGGGGTTCAGCATCAGCTCAACCCTCTGGCAACATAGGCCTGGCCGGTGTGTCGCGGGCACCCGACTGTGATGGACAATCCTCGGTCAACGTTGGGGCAGGCAAGTCCGACGCCCGTGCTTAGAATGAGGAAGGTCCAGCGACGGACAACGGGTAGTGCGGTAACCAATCCGCGGATGAGAGCTTGATCAATCGTCGTCGATCAGGAGCCCGCGGCACTCCGGCCAGGCCAAATTCACCGCTAGCCGAAAGGTCGGCGGCAGGATAAACTCGTTCTGCAGCGCAGATGGCAGTCATGAGAGCGTTGTCTGGCGTACCATCCGCGCTATGCCCTCAGGGCATACGCCGCGCACCAAGGCCGGCTTGCAAGGCAGGATGGCGAAGACCGGGCAGGGGCCGGGTTGGGGACGCTTCTGGATCGCTGAGGAAGACGCCCTGCTCAAGCGAGCTTACGAGCGGAGCGAAAGCCTCACGCCGCTGCAGCACATATTAGGCCGCAGCCGATTTTCGATCCGCTGGCGCGCCGAATACCTCGGCTTGCGAGGAAGCCACGCCAACCAAAGCGGATGGCGCACTTCGCCGGACTGGACCGAGGCCGAGGAAGCCACATTGCGCCGCCAGTACGGCGTGATCCCGACCACGGAGCTGGCTCGGCAGATGGGCCGAACCCGCGCGTCGTTGACCACCCGCGCCCATGCCATGGGTCTTACCCATGGGTTTCATAAGCCCTGGACGGATGACGACTGCAGGGCGCTCCGTCTCGCCCACATCAATGGTGTCGCATTGCGCGATCTGGCCGACGCCTTGGGTCGCAACTACGCTGCGGTCCACAAGTACGCTGCCAAACATGGCTACAGCTTCGTGCGCCACCCAAGGGCGACCCCGCCGCTGACTCTCGCTGACATACTGAACCTGCCTGCAGGCTGACTACGCCAACCATGTTCGCCCCTGCGGATCATTGGCGCGAGAGAGAAAGGGGGAGGTAAATTTGCGCTCGAGGAATGGCTTCCAAGCCTCAACGCCTGGCTCCCCCAGGACGGCAGGATACCGCTCGCTGCCTCATCCCTCTGTTGAAAGGACGCTCATGTCGACATTCACCGCCGACGCCCAGCGCGCCGAAGTCATCGCCCGTCTCAATGACCGCTGCCGGCTCGGCCTCGATCGAACTAGCCGCGCCGTCATCACTCGAACCTGCCTTGCGACGTTCAGCGACGGGAAGGGGCCTTCCCAGATCGTCGCCCAGGCCGAGATCCTTGCCGCAATCCGCAAGCACCGCTTTGCCGGGGATAACGAGAGCCCGCACGATCGGGGGCATGTCGAATATCGCGGCACGAAGGTCTATTTTGCGATCGACGCCTACGACCTGGACCTTGTCTACGGCTCGGAAGACCCTGCGGACGCAAGCGTCACGCGCCGCGTCATGACCATCATGGTGCGCGAGGACCTCTAATGGATCAGGATTGCGATTACTCACATTCCGTACTATACGGAATGTGACATGCATCCCGGACTTCACTTTCCGTGTGCAAGGAGAACTGAACATGGCTCTAGACATTGAAAAGGTCCGATCGACCGACGTGTCAAAGCGCTTCGGCTTCTATTACGACGAAGCCATGACCCACCCGATCGCGGTAGAGCGCAACGGCGCTGCGCGCGTCGTGATGCTCCCAGCTGCGGAATATGAGCGCCTGGCTCGCCTCGACCACGTTGCCTTCTTGCCAGAGGAACTCAGCAACGAAGCGTTCCATGCGATCGCAGCCGCCCAGCCAGTTGCAGAGTCCTACGATGCCAACAAATTCCTGGACTGAGCCTCGCCCGGGCGAGATCATTTCCTACCTATACCTGTGGCGTCACGAGCATGACCGCGGCGAAGAAGAAGGCCGAAAAGTCCGACCTTGCATGGTCGTTGCCACTTATCCAAAGCACGGCCGCCTTCGGGTCATCACCGTTCCGCTGACGACGCGAGACTACTCGCCGGAGCATTCCATTGTCTTGCCACCCCGCCTGATCGATCACCTCGGCCTCGATCGAAGGAGCCGCATAATATGGAACGACATCAACGAGTTCACTTGGGTCGGACCCGATGTGCGATCAGGCGCCGACGGGAGCCCTGTAATCGGGTCGATGCCTGAGAAGATATTCCGTCAGGTGGCGGCGAATATCATCGCCCAAAGGGTGAAGATCACGAACCGCACCGAATGACAGGATGGGCTACCGCTTGGTTCGGCTAACCGAGCGTCGCGTACCACATGCCGAAGCCGTTGCTGGCAATATGCACGAACATCCCCGGTAGTACCGATCGGGTGCGCACGGCACACAGGCCAGCGCCGAGGCCCAAGCACAGAGACGCGACAAGGTTGGCCGGCTCGAAGTGCAACGTCACGAAGAGCACCGCCGAAATGACCGCGACGACGGCTGCCGGGATCCGCTCAATGAGTGCACCGACCAGATAGCCGCGATAGAGCAGCTCCTCGATCATCGGCGCCACCAGCACCGTCGCGGCCAGCAGCGCAAGGCCGGACGGACCGGAGATCGACGCGAGCAACGCCCGCCCGACGTCGAGATTGCTGCCGGCACCCGCCTGCCAAACCGTCACACCTTGTAATGCGAGGATGCCGAGCGGGATTTGCGCGATCGCGAGGCCGACAAGCATCGTCCCGAAAGTGCGAGCGTTCCAGCGCGGCAATATCAGCAGGATTGCATGTGAGCGACCCGGCGTGATGATGAGCAGCACCAGGATCGCGGCCACCCCGATCGTCGCCGAAACCAACCACGCACCGCCGGGATCGAGACCCAGGGCTGGGCCGATCCCGTAGTGGATCACGGTTAGCGCGACCTGATGGAACACGAGTAGGGCCGCCACCAACCAGAGCGACGCAACAGGAGAGCGGATCGGAGCGACCACGGCGCCGTCAGCGCTGATCGTCCACTCGGTCATCGTCCACCTTTCTGGTCGATCGGCTCCCTGCCGAACCGCAAATGCGCCGGGTTGATAATAAGACTTATGTTAAATAACAATAGCTTAGAGCGAGTGCCGTTCTAGAATCACGCCCGCTGTGGGTCAACCCTGACCGTGGACGCAGCAATCCCATCAGCCCCAGGAGAAGCCAATGCGTGAGCAATCTCGCAATGATGAAGATTTGGGTGTCCGATATTTGCAGATGGCGCTTCAGCACGGCCGCGCAGCGCGCGTGCTGCTGGACGGAAACCAGATTGAAGCCCCGTTCTGGCACTGCGTCGGCCATGCTCTCGAACTATCCTTGAAGGCCCTGCTCGAAAGACAGGGATACGATGAAATGGACCTCATGCACCTGGTCAATCATCACCTTCACAGGGCCGAGCAATACTACCGGGCGCGCAGTCCTGATTCCAAACTGATCTCAGACGAGGCATCGCAGCTCGTCCGCGAGCTATCCTGTTATCATGCCCGGTTGGATTTCAGGTATCCGTGCCTTTTCCCCGTCGTCTCGCTCCCCGAACCGGCCGGTGCTGAACGGGTGCTCGATGTCCATCTAACGACGCTGGCGGACCATTTCGGGGGCCTTACCCGTGACCGTAGCTAGCAAACCCTTTCCCGCTGGCGCCGTGCGATACAATCGCCAGCTCGCCACCGTTTCCCCGGAGGAGTTCGCCGAGCTTATGGCGATCGTCTATTCCGAACCTACGCCCATGCGCGCTCTCTCCGCTGATGACCATTGGCGCAGGGCCTATCAGCAGGATCAGCAAAGCAAACGTGTCCTCGGCTCCCAGGCCGACTTATTCAACGGACGAACCATCACACACTATCGGCGTCATCGACCTGCGCCTGAGGTCGAGGCTCCAGCGATGGAATCGATCAAGGCGAAACTCGAACGCACGAAGGACGATCCCTTTGCTGCCTATGGGCCGGAACGCGCAGATCGGCCCGCATACCTTTCAAAGGTCGAAAAGGCCGCGATCATCCAGGGGGCGACGAACTGGCTCCGGGTGCGGCAACGGGTCCGCATCATCGATGCACCGGGAGCCGTAGATCCCGAATATGGACCGCACCTTTTCCTCGGCCGCGAAGGCGTGGTCTGGAAATTATGCACCGGCACCTTCGAAGACCACTGCTATGTGTTCCTCAACCCAGTCGGCGCCGAACGCACGGCCAAAATCCGCATGGTCGAACTACGCGACATCGAGCCGATCGCATGAGCGTTCGCCAACCCGACCTGTTCTTCGGAGACAAGCGGCCGCCCCGCTCACTTCCTCCCGAGCGCTCCTATCGAACCCCCAGGAAGTCCGCTCCGAACGCCTTCGCCTGGGAGAGCATGGCTACATGGGTCCGCCACATGAACCACCTGTTCGCGATCGAGGCCCTGAGCAGCGATCATTACGCACGGACACGCGGCACCGCACGCACACTTACCGTCGATCGGATACGCGAATGCCGCCACGATGATGACTTGGCACGTTGCGAGGCCATGCTGGTACAGGCGAAACAAGGCTGGCTCTACGGCCTCGATCGGGCCTTCACCAAGGCCGAGCGCGGCGAACTCCTGGTCGAAGTCCGAAACAGGCGCCAGCTCATCAAACTGGGACGATCCGCGCCAAAGAGCAAAGGTCCGAGGCTGGATCCGACACGCCTCCCGGCAGAAGCGCTAATCCGCCTGATCCAGTCGCATCCCGACATCGAGGTGGTCAAACGCCTGCGGGCCGAGCGCGATCGGCGCGGCGCCCTACAAACGATAACGGGACCGGAACCGTAGCAGCGGTCCCGATCCCGTCGATCGAAGGATCCTCCCACGAATGGGGGACTTAACCGGAACAACGTTCCACCATCGAATCCGGTCCCGATGATCGATACATCGACAACGATCTACATTCCATGAACGACACCTGGTCGCATTTCACTGCCGCAGCAGCACTTCACCCGAAGGACATCACCATGACCGTCTTATCAATCTCGTCGCGCCGTACCCGTCTGGCCTCATTCGAAAACTGCTACGCTGTCGCTGTCCAGCTTCGCGAAACCACCGGCGTCGACCAATTCGTCGTCCGCACCGACAATCCCATCCAGCCCTTCCGCGTCACCCGGCGCGAGCCGCATCACTCGGAAACCATACTCGCCCGCGTCGCCTGATCTTCACGCCAACCGGATTAATAAACCAATCCGGTAAGCGTATCGATTAGATACGCTGGATCACGGTCGCCATGAGGTCGGCCGCAGTCACGCCGCCAACCAGATCGCGCGCCGGCACATACTCCAGGGGAAGGTTTTCCTCCCGCAGGACACGCGCCATGTTGCCCCGGCGAAACGCAAGGCTCTTGAGCCATCCGAGGTCGACCATGCCCTCGCCGATCGCCTTCTCGCACAGCAGATGCCACAAGCGCATCTGCAGCGGGTTCCTCGCGGTCAGGATTTCCTCTGCCATCAGGAAACCCTCGCCGTGCCGGACCTTGTGCCGGGCATCCGTCTCGAGCGCGATAAACGCCTCGAGCATTTCCGTCGTCGCGAAGTAAGCCGTATCCAGGCCCTCGCCGATCAACGCACCGGCCAGCAGACGGCGCGATACCGACACCTCCGGGTTGTTCAACTCGTCCAGCAGCGGGAGATCGTAATCGTATCCCCGCATCGCATCCTTCAATTTCATGTCAATCCTCCTTGGGTGAAGCCAAGAGGCATACTGCCCAGCACCGGAGAACAAGTCTAGAACGCGATCTTTTCAAACCGACGCGCGACGTGTTTTCAGAAATCCGCGGGTGGCCCCATCGACCTACGGTCCCTTCAGCAAGTCCGGCACCGTGCAGTTCAGGCCATCCGCAAGCTGCACCAATAGACCCAGCGTGGGGTTCGCCTTGCCGTTCTCCAGGTTCGATATGTGCGAGGCCGCCACCTCGGTGTTTCTAGCCAACGCCGCCTGCGATAAACCGAGCTTCCCTCGGCGAGCGCGGCAATTCGCCCCAACCTGTGCGCTGAGCTTCGATCCAGGCGGCGAAGCCCCAAGGTTCAGATATTCAGGCGTCGTTCGAAATGTAGGTCATGGGACGAACCCGAAGCGGACCTTGGCTGTCAGATCAACGATTACGATCCCATTCCAGAGTGAAGCGTTACCTAACACTCCTGCTGCTCGAAAGGGCCAGTCAGCATATGCTGTGGGCTGATCGCCATCTGTAAACACCGTCGCTTTTCCCAGGCCTAGCTTGCCCACCATCATCGTTCCTACGGCGGGTGCCCCAGACATCGTCACTTGCTTACCCCACGCGGTGCCTTTGATAGCGGTAGAGGCGTGCGCAACGTCGGCGAGGCCTGTCACCTTTTTCCAAGTATCCAGATCGACAATTAGCGGCATCGAACTGGAGCCGGTGTCAAAAACCACGGCGTCGCTGTGAAACGCGTCAAAGGCCACAGGGACAAAAAACTTTGAATGGCGTAAGTCGGCCCGGACGTAGGTGGCGCTTTTCAAAGGTGCTGGAAGGTCTGCCTCAGAGAACAAGCAGAAGCGCTGGCGAGGATAGTCTATAACAGTAATGCGGCCCATTAGTTCAGGAAGCCCAAGCGTTCCCACAAGCCTCGCATCTTCCTCCATGTCTGAGGCGATATAAATTTCGGGCCTGTCGATCGAGGTCGATCCTATCATCAGCGAAGTAGCGCGAAACGACTTATGCCCATGACTGACCCATCCGGCGTGATCGGCTACATGTCCGTATAGGATCGTCGCATCCGAACCGGTATCAAGCTGAAGTCGAACGATCTTGCCGTTGATCTTGATGGGAACGCTGATCGCGGCCCTGGGAGAACTTTCGTCATCCGACACCCAATCGAAAGGCACGCACTGCGCCTTGCCTTGCAAGCTGGACGATGCGTCCTGAACTGTCACACCAACAGCACTGGCTACCGCAGCTTGGAGGACAGCCAAAGTCCAACTAAGCACAGTGAAAATCCTCCTCAGTCTCAACTGGCAAGGTTGGAGGAGCCTGGCTGGTATGACAAGCCCGCAATCCCGAGCGAGTGTCCGCTTTGGGGCGGGTGCTGCCATTTCACCAAATCGTTCTGGGAAGGCGAGAAGTGGTGGAAACCTGCCATAGCCCTCGCGCCTACCGAACGGCTGCCTTCGCCGATAGCCGCCATAAGGCGGAGCCTACGCCGGGCCGGATGAACGGGGATCCAGTGGGTGAATTGCAGCGCATGGTAACGGTCGGTTCAATTGGCAATTAAGTGCCTTCTTTGACGAACCGGGTGTGGACTGCGGTGACGTAGCCTACTGCGTCCCCTGAACGATTTTTCAATACGGGGGCCGTTATGCGGATCAATTGAGTGCAGGCGACATTTGCATAAGCCCGGTACTTGTCATCGGCCGCTTCGCAACGCTCAACTGACCCGGCAGCGGAGATGAATAGGTTGGTTTTGATTTCGAGGGCACCCTTTGCTTCGTCGGGCAGCCGATTGACGCTCAGTACCTGTTCTGGTGGTAATTCGACATGCGCCTTGTCCATTGGGGGGCTGTATACCTCGATTATTGTGCGGATACGGCCATACGCCGGTTTTCCTTCGATTTTTGCAGCGATAAATTTGATGCCGAGAGCCATGGAACAGATTTTTCCGAGGCTGGCTGTATCACCTTCTCCTTCTCCCGGATCGCAGGCAATAACTTTTCCCTCCGGAGCCACGTCCAACGTAACAGCTTGATAAAGAGGCTCATTTAAGTGTGCACTAAAACGCGCGGCCGCTATTTTCCGTAAAAGTTGCTTGGCTACCCCCTGGTCGGCAGACGGGGCAACTAATGCACTTGCCAGCGAAATCACACTAATGATCATGCCAATTAATTCCCTCGTTTGAAATTTCGTTAGCATGAGGCGACTGGTCATTCCAGTTCTCTGCCCGCGCTAGGAAGCGCAGCGTACACGGGGGTGCGAAGCCTTAGAGCGTTTTCCGATCACGCTGGATCGTAGCCGCAGGAGCTAAAGTAATTGGCGCACTCGTCGGGCTGGAAGATATCGACGAGTTTGCCGATGAGATCCCACAGGCCTGAGACGGTGCGTTCGGATGCTTTGCGCAGCATGGCCTTGAGGCGTGAGAAGGCCTTTTCGATCGGGTTGAAGTCGGGGCTGTAGGGCGGGAGGAAGCGCAACGCTGCCCCGGCGGCCTCAATTCTGTCGCGGACGGCCACGCGCTTGTGGCTCGAGAGATTGTCCATGATGACCACGTCGCCTGGCTTGAGCTCTGGCACGAGTACCTGGGCGACGTAGGCTTCGAACCAGTCGCCGTTGATCGGCCCGTCCAGCACCATCGGGGCGATCATCCCGGTCATGCGCAGCCCCGCGACGAACGTGGTCGTCTTGCGATGACCATGCGGGAAGCCCATCCGCAGGCGCTCTCCCCTGAGGCAGCGGCCATGGCTGCGGGCCATGTTGGTCGCGGTCCACGTCTCGTCGATGAAGATCAGGCGCTCGGGCTCCAGATCCAGTTGGTAGTCGAACCACGCCCGTCGTTGCTTCAGGACGTCCGGACGATCTTGCTCGATCGCATGACCCGACTTTTTTTGCGCGTGATCCTGTGCCGGTCGAAGAAGCGCCACAGCGTACCGATCCCAACGTGGACACCGCGCGCGGCAAGACCCGAGCGGATCTCTTCGAGGGTAATGTCCCCGTTCTCCTCGAGCATGGTCATGATGAGATCGGCATGTGCGTCGGTCTTCGATGATCGCTGATCGCCACCAGGCTTGCCGGCAACGGCTCGTCCATGCGCCAGCGCGATTTGCCGCCAGCGGATCGCCGTCGCTACGCCAACCCCGAAACGCGCCGCCGCTGCCCGGCAGCTCAGGCCTCCTTCGACTGCGGCAACAACACGATCACGCAAATCCTGCGACAATGCTCTGGCCATCCATGCCGGCCTCCATACCCAGCAAGGATTCTGAATCAGAATTTTCACGCGGAGGGAATCTTTCGCGATTCAGGCGCTGTGGAAAACGCTCTAAAGCTGGTCCCCACCCCTGAGAATTGACATTGCAAGGGGCAGATTGCTCGCCCGTAACTTCCGGTTCGTTCATCAGCCTTGTCGTTGATGTGAGAAGCGGCAGCTAACGGCGAGATCAGCGGTTCTCAAGCCGAAGAACGAACGACCGACGGGGGGCGAGTCCGGAACGGCGCGTTTTGGCGCTTCGGGATGTGTGCCGGTTACTGCGCCCGCTAGCCAGCATCATTCAAAAACTGTCTCGGAAAGATGGGGGGCTCTGGGGATGCGCGATATCCACCAACCTAGCGGCGCAGCCGAGAAAACGCTCACTAAAATCTGAAAGCCGAAAGGGACTAAGAATTCATCCGGTTCCAGCGTCAGGATTAGCGAAAAGGGGCCATCTAGTGAGGTGAGCAAAAAAGCCGTGATACCGATGACGGGTGTTGTAGAAGCCGTAATGGAGATTAAAGCGCGCCTCGCATGCGTCCATTCAGGCCTGCACCGGTTAAGGCCGAGTGCGGTCATAATTGTAATGATGATGCCCGCAACACACCATAAAACCGTGAAACCATTGACCATAGCTTGTATTGCTTCACCTCCACAGCGGATGCAAGATTGTTCACGAGCGCGGGCGAATGGCAACTTTGGGGGGTGCTGCCATTTTCGCGAAATCGTCCCGGAAGGGCGCGAAGTGGTGGTAAGCGGGCTGTCGTCCTGTGAAGGCGTTGCTGGCAAACCGGACATTCTTCGCGCATTTTTTGCTCATTTGCAGTTCAAATCCGGCCCCTTTGGGACGCGACTGCGGAACGCAACCGCCCAGCCGTCAGTGGATGAAGGGTCTTTAACGAACCGCGCCTTGCATGAGCGCCCTGCTGCCTCGAACCTGCACTGAGCCGCATCGCTCGCGACGGGACGGCAGCTTAAACTTCGTACCCCGGTCGGGTCGGGATGCGGGATGCTCTCACATACGTCGATGAGGGCCCGGCAGATATTCTCTTCGTAAGCCACATAAGCTTTCGCTGCGGCCACCGGCGTTGGAAGCGAAGCCACCGGCTTTGCTAGTGCGGGTGATGAAATTGCAATGAGGCCAATTGTGACCAATTGTTTCATAGGACCTTGCACCTCAGTTAATAAGCCGATGTAATCATCCTTGAGGCAGCGGTGCAATGTCAGCTTTGTGGTGCGTCGTGAGGGTTCGCTCATGGCTGCAATGGGGCGGATGCTGCCATTTTCGCAAAATCGTCCCGAAAGGGCGCGAAGTGGTGGAAAGAGGACCATCGGGTTTCGGCAGCCACCGCAGTAAGGAAGACTGTTGCGTCAACACTACACTGTGGCGATAATGACGTATGATACGCCTTGCCATGTCGCTATTCTCCTTTGCCTGCCTGCTGCCAGCCAGTGCCGCTTTAGGTTGCAGTCCAGCAAATCTGGAGCCTTCGAAATCTGAAATCCGCGCGTTGGCTCAAAAAGCGTATGAGTCAGCGTCGATCATCGCCGACGTTGAAGTAATAGCGTCGGGGGATGATGCCGGTAACGGTGCAGTTCTACGGTCGTTAAAAGTGTGGAAGGGTGTCCATAAAAATTTGTTCGTCATGCAAACCGAAACCACGTGCGATATAGGGCTGTGGCAGAAGGGGAATCGCTTACGAATAGTTTTGGACGGCGGATCTATGTTCTTTTCGGCAAGCCAAAGCAAGAACGGGCTTTTGCTCGATGACCGCGCTGAATTTGAGCATGAATTAGATAAACTCATTGGCAGAGCGCGCCCAAGACACTTCCGTCAGCCCAACACTATGTATGACCGCTAGCGGGCGCTGAGCTTTCGCTCATTAGTGGCAATCCTGGGGCGGACGCTGCCATTCTCGCAAAATCGTCCCGGAAGGGCGCGAAGGAGTGGAAACCGGACATCAGTTTAAGCGGAATAGACGCCGAAGCCGCGCCCTCCAAGACGGTTGATCGACTACGCTATACTCCACGCCTCCGAGGCGGGCGGACGGTTGACCCGCAAATAAGATGCTCAGCATATCTTTGCTCAGGCCGTCAGGAATTGCCACAATTGCCGAAGCAGAATCTTGACGCTGTCCGTCGATGAACACTTCAACGGTTCTCGCAGTGGCCCATACAACAACGTGATCCGATGCCCATTCGATGTCACCGACACCAGACTCTCCGACATCGCTTGATGCCTTCAAGGCGACAGTCGATTCAACCGGAATCATGAACTCTTCAGCCCATGGTTCAAGCCAGACGAGGAGTTCATCCGGTCCGGGGTTGGAAAGGCTCCAGTCACAATTAGCAATCATCATTGGTACAGCATTTCAGAAGACCTGCATGTCCGCAACGGGGCGGCACTGGAATGCCGCATATTAACGGCTTCAGGATGGCAAACCGCCATTTCGGTGTTAGCGTAGGCCTCGATGACCGGGGCGAAAAGCTGAGCATGCTATTACTTGTTGTTTTGTTGGCTGGGGGCGCTCCGGTACCGTCACGCAATCCTGACGATGATTGTTATACGGTTTGGAGCGCGACTGGGAGTGCGCACCCCATCAATGCCGTGTGTCCAGTTCGTCAAAAACGCTTCGAGGACACCATCCGTAGAATGACTGAGAACGGGAAGCGCGCGGGCACTGCCTGTGCGGGCGGCATGGCATCCCTTCGAAACGGCGGAAACGTTGATCGGCTTGAAGACTATGAATGCCCTGGTGTCGGTAGGCCTAGCTCGGATAAAGAGCGCAAATAGGCGAGATATTCAGCGCCAACGACTGCTTCGGCCGGTCCTGCTGATCTGCCCCCACCGAGTGGACCGTTTGGTTTGTTAGTGGATTAAGCCCATCGCCGCCATATCCGGTCGGAGGTGGAGCGGAGCGGAACCGGAGGCCGGATATGGCGGTGTCGCCGTTTCCGGTGCCGGTGGTCGGTATCCCAGACTGCTATGCGGGCGGACGGTGTTGTAATGCCGCCGCCAAGCTTCGATCAGCACCTTGGCTTCGGCGAGGCTGTAGAAGATCTCGCCGTTGAGCAGTTCGTCGCGAAGCGACCCGTTGAAGCTTTCGTTATAGCCATTCTCCCATGGTGATCCCGGCGTGATGTAGAGCGTCTTCACGCCGATCTGCCCCAGCCATTGCTGGACGGCGGTCGCGATAAATTCGCTGCCATTATCGGACCGTATATGTGCCGGAGGGCCGCGCGAGATGAACAGGTCGGCTAAGGCCGCCAGAACATCCTCATGCCTGAGCCGACGCGCCACGACGAGCGCCAGGCACTCCCGGCTGGCCTCATCGATGATGGTCAGGATGCGGAACTTGCGGCCATCATGCGTGCGCCCTTCGACGAAGTCGTAGGCCCATACATGTCCCGGATATTCCGGCCGCAGGCGGATGCAGGATCCGTCATTGAGCCATAGACGCCCGCGCTTTGGCTGGCGCTGCGGGACTTTCAGTCCTTCACGCCGCCATATCCGCTCGACACGTTTATGGTTCACCGTCCACCCTGCATGGCACAGCAACGCCGTGACCCGGCGGTAGCCGTAACGACCATATTGCTTCGCCAATGCAATGATGTCCTCGGTCAGTGCCTGTTCGTCATCCGCCCCGCGCGGCATCTTGCGCTGCGTCGATCGATGCTGACCCAGCACCCGGCATATCCGTCGCTCGGATACCGGAAACTCTCGTCGCACATGATCAATGCAGCGTCGCCGCCGCGCGGGGCTTAGAAGTTTCCCTTTGCCGCCTCCTGCAGGATCAGCTTGTCCAGCGTCAGGTCCGAGATCGCACGGCGAAGCCGCTGGTTCTCCTTCTCCAGATCCTTCATCCGCCGCGCCTGATCGGTCTTCAGGCCGCCATACTCCTTGCGCCACCGATAATAGGTCTGCTCGCTGACCGCGATCCGCCGGCATGCCTCGGCAGTCGAGGCTCCCTGCGCTAGCACAATCTCAACTTCACGCAGCTTGCCGATGATCTCTTCCGGCTTGTGCTTCTTGCTCGGCATTCAATGCCCCTTTCATGGTCCAGACTATCATAGTCTCTGGGCCACTCAGCGGGGGGCAGATCAAAAGTTGGGAGCAGGGCCCCGGTGGGGAATCCTCGTACCCACTATGTGGCGGACTAAAAGTCTATGCCCGATTCTAGACAGAGGCAGCCCCAGACGAACATACGGATATGCGGTAGCCAACCCGCGCATAAGAGTATGCCAACCGTCGTCGAAAGCCCTGCTCCCTACTCTGCACATGAGCTTCACAAATTGGATTTCGTCATCTCGGGCGGAAAGGACATCATCATGCCGAAGGCTCTTGAAAACGAACATAAGAGTGGATTGATTCCAACACTTGGTGCCCGCGCCGTACAGCGGCTATAATTTCGTCCGGATCCGCCTTCCAGATGAAGGGGCGGGGATCCTCGTTATGCTCCTTTATAAAGCGGTTGATGGCGGCCTGGAGATCTACGACGGAATGAAAGACGCCGTTTTTCAGCCGGCGCCGTGTGAGCTTGGCGAAAAAGCCCTCGACGGCATTGAGCCATGAGCACGACGTCGGGATGAAGTGGAAGGTCCAACGCGGATGCCTGGCCAACCAGGCGCGGACCTTCGGCTGCTTGTGGGTCGCATAATTGTCGAGGATGACGTGGATGGCCTTGTCAGCGGGCATCTGGGCTTCGATCGTGTTCAGGAACCGGATGAACTCCTGATGCCGGTGCCGTTGCATGTTGCGGCCGATCACGGAACCATCCAGGACATTGAGCGCGGCGAACAGGGTCGTGGTCCCGTTGCGCTTGTAGTCATGCGTCATGGTCGCGCCGCGACCGCGCTTCAGCGGCAAGCCCGGTTGGGTCCGGTCGAGCGCCTGGATCTGGCTCTTTTCATCGACTGACAGCACGATCGCGTGCGCAGGCGGTGAGACGTAAAGCCCGACGACATCGTGAAGCTTCTCGGCAAAAGCCTTGTCGTTGGACAGCTTGAAGCTGCGCCAACGATGGGGCGCCAGACCGTGGTCGTGCCAGATTTTCACGACCGATGACGCCGCGATACCAACGGCTTTAGCCATCGCGCGCACCGTCCAATGGGTAGCCTCGTGGCTGGGCGTCTCCAGCGTCAGCTTCACGACCTTGTCAACCAAAGCAGCCTCGAGAGGCGCAATCCCCGGTGGGCGGGTCTTGTCGCGCAGTAACCCATCCACGCCTTCGGCCATGAACCTTTCCTGCCAGCGCCATACGCACGTCTTGGATTTGCCCGTCGCCATCATGATCGCCTGGGTGCCCAGGCCCCGAGCCGTCAGGAGAATGATCCGCGCCCGCCAAACATGCTTCTGCGGCGAACCCCGCGCCGCAACAATCGCCTCAAGCCGCTTCGTGTCCGGTGCAGTGACCTCGATCTCAATACCCGTTCGCATGCCGCATCGTCGCACGGCACCGAAAGAATGGGAATCCCTCAAGCGGACTCATTCGTTCCGATCAATCCACTAGGTCTTTAGCAATGGCCGAGGTGAACACATGCGCCTGGTTCCAGTATTGCTCGCATTGTCCCTAACAACCCCAGTATCCGCCGCAAATTCCTGGCCGTCTTACGCCTTAATTGGCGCGCCCGTCCCGGACACTGCGCGGATCCTCGAAAAGATCCCGGATTGCGCAAAGCCGGAAGACGTTCCACCAACGCTGCCAACGATGCTCGGCCGCGTCGTGTAGCATATGGCACCGCTGGCATAGCGCAGCGAGGTTTGCCGGATGGTTGTTGCCGGGATCGTGGTCCAGGTGAGCACAGGCCAGCACGACATAGGTGCTCTGCACGTCCAACAGCCCTGCACCGCGCACTGCGGTGACCTTGCCGCAATCCGACCGCCAGCGGCGAGCATCTCCATCCCACAAACGGCCATCGCCGAGGTGCAGCACCTTGCGCATGTGAGGCCGCTTGGCCTCAACTCAAGATTTGTTCGCCAGACACCGCTAAGCCAGACATATGAAGAACATCGGCTAAGCACAATACTGTTCACCTAATAATACGGATTGCCATGGCGAGGTTGACTGCGGTGGGCGAGGGATCGCCTCGTCGACGGAGCGGGAAGGAGCTCATCTTTCGTTTGACGCCGCGTGGATTGCGCCGTCCGCGACGCGGCGGAAGGCGTTCGTCGAGGATTTCGGCCAGCATGGCGTCATGCGCTGCCTGACGTCACCGGGCGGTACAAGTCAACGGATGCTTTCGGTCCGTCACGAGCCTTCACCAATCTCGCCCGGTCAATCGTCGCGACCCGTGCGGCAATCGGCTTTCTGCCTGGCTTGGCGAGCCCTTGCTCACCACACAGGCGCCCAATTTTTCGGACCAACTGCCCCACGGTGGATTTGGGCCGCTACCGCCGCGCAAAAGCGCTTGTTTTTCAATCTGCGCCGCATCAAGAACTCGTTGAAAGCCTATGACGATACCGACCTGACTCCAGAGCAGGTCCAGAAAGTTTCGACCGAGCTTGGTGTCTCGGGTAAAGAGGTGATCAGCATGAACCGGCGCATGATGCTGGGCGGCGACGCCTCGCTCAATGTGATGGTCGGTGAAAGCGGTGAGGACCAGTGGCAGGACCTTTTGGCGGACGACCAGCCCCTCCCGGATGAGCTGATCGCCAGCGCGCAGAAACGAAAATTCCGGCGAGATATGTTGTTTGAGGCACTCGACAGACTGAGCGAACGCGAGCGCGACATATTGGTCCACAGGCGACTGGTCGATGAGCCGAAAACGCTCGAGGACCTGAGCCTGGTTTACAATGTCAGTCGCGAGCGTATCCGGCAGATCGAGGTGCGTGCACTTGAAAAGGTAAACCTCGCCGTACTTCAAAAGGCAGGCGAACGCCTGCCGGCAAAGTCACGGGCCGGCGTCTGATCTTCAGAGCGCTTGGGCATCGCCAAGTATGTGCGGCGATAGGTCGGCGCAGCTCGGTAGACAAAGCGGCCGGTCTGCAGTGCCCTAAAACTACGGCCAGCCTCGCAGACACCGCGTGCTTTCGACCGAGACCGTTGCGGTTTCGATCTTCCAGGGACGCAGGGTTGTTGATTGCCACTGAGGTCGTTGTGGCGCAGGCCGGCATCCCGGAACGCCGGCAACTTTCTGGCGTTCTCATCCTGATCGTCGCGCGGCAGCTTGCGTATCAGCTATTCAAAGGACAGTCCGTCATGTGAGTGCAGGACATCCACAATCAGCAATTTCGTAGCAAATTTTATGGATCGAACTCGTCGGGTATGGCGTTTTACCGAGGCCAAAAAAGCCAAGCTCGACGAGGAGATCATTAGCAATGCAACGGATCGAAGACGGAGTTTCGCCGCTTTACACTCTCACGGGTGAGGAACTTGCCCGACTCTCGCAAGGGGTGGCATTGGGGCTGCTGAGCGCTCCATTGTCGACGACCCCGCAGTCCAGCACGCAAATTCTCGTGCGCTTCCATTCAGCTGCCGAAGCCGAGCGCGTGAAGGTTTACATCGCATGAGGATCTAGCCGGTTTCAGCACCATCGCCCCGCAGCCTGGGGGCCAAATAATATGGAAAGCACCATTCCGTCGCAGGCCCCGCCGGCGAACAAGCACCTATCGCTGACTGCGAGGATCCCGCCAGCAAACCAGTTCGGCATCGAAACCGCACTCGGGACAGAACCGACGTGACCTACGGCGTGATCGCCTGTAAAAATGTGGTCCGGGTAGGAAAAGCATATGTTCTTCCGCGCACTAACGGCAGACCTGCGCTATCGCCGAGCGCCGGTCGCCGGCCCGCGACTTGTTGCGTCTCATGACCGGGGTCGCCAGTGCCCACGGGATGGTGAGTGTGATCGAGAGCTTCCTATTTACCGATCGTGCGATGGTCACCGTTCACCATGCAGCAGTTTAGCATCACCGCAGCCGGAGGTAGTTGCGCCCCTATCCTTCGTCATGCCGACCGTGTTCAGCGTCAGGCGGCAGCCGGGACGCTGATTTGAACTACTTAAGTCGGAGCTTCCGCCTTGCTCGTTGCTGCAGTCGTGGACAGGGCCGACCCATCCCACATCCAAAAGAACGCGAGTTCGTCTGAATCGTCACCAAATCGCTCGGCTCATCAGGCGGACGCTGGACCAGCTCAACACCGGGAAAGCCCGGCGAACTGACCGCAGCGCCGCACTATGGCATTCTCAAATCGGAAGAAGGTCCATTAAATTATGCGGTCAAGCGGCCAGAACCATCCTTCTCGCGCGCCCACGCCTGCATCTGGTCCTTCACCGCAAGCTTCAACTTCTTAAGCCGGGCGATCTGAACTTCGTCCGGCAGCCGCTGCTTGCGCTCTTTACGGATTTGATCTTCCAGACGTGCATGTTCGCGCGATAGATAACTCATATTTCTGTCGGTCATGATTTTCTCCTTTCTCGTTCGATCGCAGGACAGGATTAAAACGGCGAACCTTTGCGCTATGGAACTCAAGGCCTCGCGCGCCGGTCCGGAGGCGGGCTCTCGGCAATTTTCTGCGACACCCCGCGAGCGCTATCGGCTCGTAGGCCCTCCCAGGTCTCGAGCACGGGTGCGGATCGGCTCAGGCGGCCTGCTTGAAATTGGGGAGGGGCTCGATGATGGCGGGGATGGCGCTCTCTTTCATGGTGCCCAATTCCCGGCTCTCGATGCGAACCTCGGTGCCGCAGAAATTTGTTGGGCAGCATCCAATCACTGATCCCGATTGCGCAATTGGCGAACGTGCCGTCGTTGCCACGCCTATCGGGACCGCCCGCACGGCTCCTCGTTGACAGTGCTGAGGCTGATGATGTCACCCGAGGTGTTTCCTCGGCTTTGATACGGCGAACACGCGCACGGTCGTGCAAATGGCGGAAATGCATGGGCAAAGCCTCCGGTTGCAAAATAGTCGTTAGCAGCCTTTCGGTCCAGTGAGCGTCAGGCTCTCAGCGAACTGGGAGGCGATATTTGTACGTTCAAGAGGCGTCTCAAAAAATTAGCGCTCGGGGCGTTGGCGCCGCAAACTGCATCTTGACGGGGCTTCCCGCCGTACCAAAATTGGCCGTCGCGGAAGGTGATCTCCGCACGAAAAGACAGTGGCGACAGGATGAAAGGAGCATGGCCATGTCGCAAACATTTGCCCGTTTTCTTCACCCGTTTGAGGTCGCGCACCACCCCAAACTTGAGCCCGAAGTCGAGCGCGCCATTCTGGCGTCGTGGGCTTTTGAGCGCCCGTCGGTCCGAAGCAAACCGGCCTCGCTCAAACCCCGCGGCGTCAGACGCGCGGTTCCTACCGATCAGGTGCTCCCCGCAACGCGTGCGCCAGACGATCGCGATGCCGGCCAATTCCGTCTGCATTAAGCTACTGCAGCGTTCTTGTCCGGCAAAGATATTTTCGGCGTGACCATGGCACGATCGCGCAAATCCATTTCCTGCACGGTGATGTGCGATCGCCGCTGCAACCTTCCGGCTGCCGAAAATAAGCCATCGTGCCTCGTTTTTCGGTGGATCGGCGGCACGAGATCGCGCTTCTCTTCATCCCGGGCGGGCCCTCTCGCGGCAAGCTGTATATCCGCCCGACGAATAGTAATGCGATTGGTAGGATTGTCTCAATGTTATGAAAAACGGAATATCGAAACTTTTGCGACTCCGGCGAAACAAGGCGTTGCGCGTCACCTTACGTTTTGACGACATCATGGAATTCGCTATCGCACTGCTAAGCGTGAGCCCCGCCGAGCTTTCGGCTCTTGGCTGGACCTTTGCCGACCGCAAGCGGTTTCTCGACCAGTTCCTGGCATCGGGCCGCGCAGCGCAGGATGTCGATCCCGAGCACCTTCGGCAGATGCCGATCGAGATTGCCGTGCTGAGCAGGGATATCGATTGTCTTCAGCGCTTCGCCTTGCGCGAGTTGCCGAAAGCGGCGAGCAGCGCGGCCATGATCGACCGTGTCCTTCTCGCGCTCGACCATGCGACGCGGATCCAACACGCAAGCAAGCAGCGAAAGCACGATCACGCCTAAGGGCAGTGTCAACGGCGGCGCAAAAGTCGGCCACGGGGCGGAGTAAAAGCAGGCCAGTGTGGCGCACGCCCGGGGGAGTGGCGTGAGGGCGTAGCCCGAGGGCCACTCCCCCGGGCGTTGGCTCGATTTTCAAGGGTTGGTTTTTGACTTGCGGGCGCGGCTATGGGCGAGACGGTAGCTCTCGCCATTCATCTCCAGGATGCTGACGTGATGGGTCAACCGGTCGAGGAGCGCGCCGGTGAGACGTTCGGATCCGAAGGTCTCGGTCCATTCGTCAAAGGGCAGATTGCTGGTGATGAAAGTCGAGCCGCGTTCATAGCGCTGTGAGATCAGCTCGAACAGCAATTCGGCCCCGGTCTTGGAGAGCGGCACGAAGCCCAGTTCGTCGATGATCAGCAGCTTGTATCCAGCCATCTGCTTCTGGAAGCGCAGGAGGCGTCGCTCGTCGCGGGCTTCCATCATCTCGCTGACCAACGCGGCGGCGGTGGTGAAGCCGACGGACAGCCCTTTCTGGCATGCCGCCAGCCCCAGTCCGAGGGCCACATGTGTTTTGCCCGTGCCCGATGGCCCCAGAGCGATGGCGTTCTCGCGGCGCTCGATCCATTCGCAGCGCGCCATCTCGAGCACCTGCATCTTGTTGAGTCGGGGGATGGCGGTGAAGTCGAAGCTGTCGAGGCTTTTGACCGCGGGGAAGCGTGCGGTCTTGATGCGCCGCTCCACCATGCGACGCTCCCTGTCGATCATCTCCATCTCGATGAGCCGGGCGAGGAAGCGGATATGGTCGAGGCCTTCGGCCGCGCATTGCCGGGCCAGTTTCTGATGCTCACGAAGGCAGGTGGGCAGCTTGAGCGACTTGAGATGGTGGGCGAGCAGGATCTCGGGGGCCTGACCGCTCATGCGGCCTTCTGCCCATCGGAGAGCAAGCTCATGTAGGCTCTGGCAAAGGTCTTCTCGACTTTGGTGCGTGGGAGGAAGGGATAGACGTCCAGGTCCAGCCTGGGCGGCACGCGTTCGACCCGGCACAGGACGAGATGCTTGACGGCATCGAAGCCGACGGCGCCCAGGTCGATAGCCTGCTCCACCGCCGCCTGGAGATCGGCGATATCGAAGCTCTCCAGCAAGCGCAGCACCTGCACATACTCGCGCTTGCCATGCTTGTGCATGCGCGCTTCCATCAGGCGTTGCAGTGTCGCGAACGCCTCGGGCAGTTCCCATCCCTGCAGCGGCGCCGCCTGGTCCAGCGCATTGATCTTCTGTTCGATCAGCGGGAGATAATGAAGCGGATCGAAGATGACCTCGTCCCGCCGCCAGCAACGGGGATGCCGGGCGATGACCTCGCTGCGGCAGCCGATCACCACCTCATCGACATAACCCCGGACCCAGACTTCCTGATGCCCCCAGGCCACCGGCACCGAATAGTCGTTGGTCTTGTAACGCACCAGGGACTGTGACGAGACACGTCCGCTGGTCTGGTCACAAGCCTCGAAGGGGGAGGCTGGCAGCGGCTGCATCGCGGCAAGATCGCGCTGAAGTCGCTCGCCGATCGTCTCACTCTCCCCCCGCAGCTTGTCGTTCTGGCGTTTGCGGCACTGCTCCTCGAGCCACATGTTGAACGCCTCCCAGGTCGGGAACTGCGGGATCGGCACCATGAAGTTACGCCGGCAATAGCCCACCAGCCCTTCCACATTGCCCTTCTCGTTCCCCTTGCCCGGGCGTGCGTAGCGATCGCGGATCACGTAATGCGACAGGAAAGCGCTGAACAGCGATGCGCGCTGCCTCGTGCCGTCGGGCAGGATCTTCGCCACCAGGCAGCGATCGTTATCGTAGACGATCGAGCGGGGCACCCCGCCGAAAAAGGCGAAGGCATGGACGTGACCGTCGACCCAGGCTTCGGCCACCGCCGCCGGGTAAGCACGGACATAGCACCCGTCACTGTGCGGCAGATCGAGCACGAAGAAGTGCGCCTTCTGCGTGACCCCGCCGATCTCCACCAGCGCTTCCCCAAAATCAGCCTGCGCATCGCCCGCCGGGTGGGCCAGCGGCACGAACATCTCCCGGCTACGCTGCTCGCGCTCCCGGACGTAATCCTTGATGATCGTATAGCCGCCGGTGAACCCATGCTCCTGGCGCAGGCGATCGAATACCCGCTTCGCCGTATGGCGCTGCTTGCGTGGAACGCCCCCGTCCCCGTCGAGCCAGCCATCGATGATCGCTACAAACCCGTCCAGCTTCGGACGGCAAGGCGCTGCCTGGCGCCGGTAACCAGGCGGCGATGAAAACGACAGCATCTTGCGCACCGTGTCGCGCGACACATTGAAACGCTTCGCCGCGCTGCGCTGGCTCAGCCCTTCCGCGCAAGCCAGACGTACCTTCAGATAGAGTTCCACGCTGAAAATCCCCAGTCCTCCCTGCCAAGCAGAAAGGCTTCAAGGTGGACGACTTTTACGCCGCCCGCAGCGGACCTATCCCGCCGCTACCGTGGCCGACTATTCCACCGCCGTTCTCAGGGCAGGTTTCAACGCCCCTTTCAAACCAGTATGTAAGGAGCCAGACTCATGCGCTATCTCCTGTATCGAGATGATGACCAAAGCTGCCCGGTTGCCCAAAGCGGCGATTACGAAAACGAATTCAAGGCGATCGAATGGGCTCGCGAATGGGCGATGACTCAAGGCGATCACGACCGCTTTCAACACGTCGACGGAGCGTGCCCCATGCTATTGTTCCGGACGATAGCGGGGCAATGGTACGTGATGCCCCTTATGCAAGAGGCCGCGCCAGCCGATTGAAGAGGGCTGTCGCCGGGAGCGCCCCGTCCACAGGCCTATCAGAGCGTTGAGCATCTGGGCCGCCTGGACGCGGTGTTCGGCGAGGACTTCGCCATGGGGCACTAACAAGTATCCGGCGGGGAAAGCCGCCGAGTTCTGCCTGGCGCGGCCCCCGCGCTCGCGCCAGCGTCGTAGCGGTGCTCGCGCCATGGCAACCGGATCTCCCCATTGACGGCGCGCCACTCGGTCGGACGTATAAGTTGATCGAGGTGGGCACCTCGACCAGGCGCCAGATCACGGGATCGCTGTCTTTGAGCTCGATGCGCATCGTTGCGATCTGCATGAACCTTTCAATGGCCGTGGGCCTCTGTGCCAATTGGATGGCCATGCCGCCAGAAATAGCTCTTCGGGCCTCGCTTGCCGCTTCAAAGCCAGCAGCTCGCCGAGACTGTTGATGCCAGGCGTCGCGATGTGCGCGAAGATATCCGCTACCACGAGGTCGCTATGGGAGGCTCGACAAAGCGTGCTATGCAGCCTGAATCAGCGCTGATCGATCCGGGGCCGAGTCCCGTGGTACGGCGTCCATATGGGGGAACCTGTGTGGATTCCGGCGCTCCGATTCATCGACTGTCTCGCCAGAAATGGTGGCGCAGTTTCCTGAGCCCTCTTCCATGTGCGCGTAGCCGCGTTTCTCATTTGGCCTCGCTCGCGGAATGTTCTTCCCGGCAGGCCGGGCATCGGCGTCGATACGAGCATGTGGCTTGCCCAGCGTTGCAGAACCAAGGGGTCTTGAGCGCGGCGCGGATGCGGTGGATCAGTCGCTGTATCATGTCCTCTTCCGTCAGTGACAAAATCGAACAACGACGTAAAAGCCATGAATGCTGCGTTACTGAGAGGATGGGGTGAGCCATTTTTACGGTAAATTGGCTTGCGTGGGAGGCAAGGAGACAGGATCGAACTCGCCTTCCGCCAAGGTGGGTGAGAGCAGATCATTCCACGGTGCTGCGGGTGCCCATCAGGACAAATCACGCATTCGGGCAAGATTGTGAGGCCGCCGGCCCAGGATAGGTATGGGCGAACGTGCCTGTCAGTTGCCTTGAGCGAAGCTGTTTTGTAAACGCAACGAGGCGATAAGTCATGCGTTTACGACACCAGTTGGCCGTGGGGTATCAGTGAAGCTACCTTCGACTCAAGATCTGCTGGACGTCTTCCCTGGACAGTCCGGCATGGCTCAGCGGATGCGATCTTTCGATTGGTCGCAGACGCCGCTGGGTGATCCACGAGGATGGGCCGAAGGCCTCAAAATCCCGCTGCGGATGCTCCTCACGTCCCGGTTCGAGATGTGGCTGGGCTGGGGCGACGACCTGCTGTTTTTCTACAATGACGCGTATGCTCCCACGCTAGGGCTCAAGCATCCATCAGCGCTGGCGAGACCATTTCGAGAAGTCTGGTCGGAAGTTTACGCCGATGTCGCTGACCAGGTTGCAACAGTTCGTGCAGGGGAGGCTACCTGGAATAAAGCCCTCTTGCTGCTGCTCGAGAGAAGCGGCCGGCCTGAAGAAACGTACCACAGCTTCTCTTATAGCCCTCTGTACGAGGCCAATGGCGAGGTCGGCGGGCTGCTCTGCGTGGTAACCGAAGAAACCGAGCGGGTGATTGGGGAGCGCCGGCTCGAAACGCTGCGTTCGCTTGGCATGGGGTTGGTGGGTGTTACGAACGACGCAGCGGTTCGCCGCGCAGTCTGCACAACATTTGAAAACAATCGTCGAGATTTTCCGTTCGCCATGTTTCAGCTTAAAGACGAGGAAAGCTTTTCAGCGTGTACCGAAGATGTGGCTCCTCTGGCTGAGAGTGGTTGGGCTAATCGCCTCAAGGAAGAAAATGCTGGCGCGTCGCTGAGCCATATCAATTTGGATTCAGGTGCTACCTGGCCGACGGGAGCCTGGCAAACTTCCCCCAGAAAGGCGATCCTGGTTCAGGTGCCTGGCCACGCCGGAAATACTCCCTTCGGCCACCTCATCCTGGGCCTTAATCCTTATCAAGGCAATGACCAGCACATCGCCGATTATGCGCAGCTCATAGCCGGGCAGATCAGCGGCGCGCTCGCAAATATCGCATCTCTCGACGCCGAGCGGCGGCGAGCCGATCGCATATGGTCTCATACGCGCGATCTCATCGTCGTTGTCGATGAGGCGGGAAAGTTTCGCGCGGTCAGCCCGTCGTGGACACGTATTTTCGGCCATCAAACGGAGGATGTGGTCGGGCGATATTTCGCCGACTTCATCGATCCGGAAGATCTTGAATCGAGCACGAGGGCACTGGCTGAGGCCCTCAGCGAGGGCGACCTCATTGGTTATGAAAACCGTTTTCTGACCCAGGCCGGTGAGCCGCGTTGGATTTCATGGCATACCGCGATGGAGGACGGGCTGGTGTATGCCTATGGCCGCGACATCACCGAGCAAAAGCAGGCCGCCGATGCACTGGCGACCGCGGAGGATGCGCTGCGCCAGTCGCAAAAGATGGAGGCCGTCGGCCAGTTGACCGGCGGCATTGCACATGATTTCAATAATCTCTTGCAAGGCATCACCGGTTCGCTCGATATCATGAAAAGCCGGCTTTCTGAGGGCCGCACGGAAGACCTCAGCCGATGGCTCGCCGGAGCGGCAGGCTCCGCAGAAAAGGCCGCTGCGTTGACGCATCGCTTGCTGGCATTCGCGCGCAGGCAGCCCCTCGACCCCCGTCCCGTCCGGGCCAATCCACTGATTGCTTCCATGGAAGATATGCTTCGCCGAACCTTGGGGGAGAGCGTGCACCTCGAATGCTTGCATGCCAGCGACCTGTGGGAGACACTGTGCGATCCCAACCAATTGGAAAGCGCCGTTCTGAACCTCGTCATCAACGCGCGCGACGCGATGCCGGACGGAGGAACGCTCACCATTGAGACAAGCAACGCCCAGCTTAACGAGCTGCATGTCTCCCAGCAGCAAGACGTGGAGCCTAGCCAATACGTCTGTCTCACCGTGACCGACACCGGCACTGGTATGGACAAGGATACCATTCAGAGAGCGTTCGAGCCGTTTTTCACAACGAAGCCGCTTGGCCAGGGTACCGGTCTCGGCCTTTCGATGATCTACGGTTTCGCGCGGCAATCGGACGGTCATGTCCAGATTGATTCCAAGGTGGGCCACGGTACGAGTATCAAGCTTTATTTGCCTCGGCATCAGGCTGCGGGTTCCTCAGAGTCGCCCGCTCTCGAACCGCCGCAAGCCAGCAAAGCTGGAGATGGGGAGGTCGTACTTCTTGTCGAAGATGAGCCGGTGGTCCGCGGGCTGATTATGGAAGTGCTCTCTGACCAGGGCTACAATGCAATCGAGGCAGACGATGGGCCCACCGGCCTCAGTATTCTGCAGTCTCAGAAAAGAATTGATCTTTTGGTGACGGACATCGGCCTGCCGGGCCTTAACGGGAGGCAGATCGCTGATGCAGCGCGGAAATCTCGACCCGACCTAAAAGTCCTATTTATGACGGGCTATGCCGAGAACGCGGCCATGGCTTCTGGATTTTTGGGGGATGGGATGGAGATGATAACCAAACCTTTCGCTATGGATGCGCTTGCTACTCGCGTTCGCGAAATAATATCGGGTGGAACCGCAGATTGATCCTTTGGGCGAATTGACAAGGACGTGGCGCCATCCTGGCATGCTGGCAGTCTAGGCTCGGTTATCTACGGCAAGCTTGATAATTTAACGGAACTCGTCCGACCCGGGTGCCGGCGACCGCCTTTCACTCGCCCGGTAATGGGCTAGCCTGGCCTACCGAGCGTAAGCGGTCAAAATCCCCCACATTTTCAGAAGCTCTGAGGTTGGTAGTTTTGTCGCATTGAACGGCGAGGTTACCAGTGAGTGATGAAACTGATTTCGAAACATGTTTCGAAACGAGCGCCCCGGGTCAGGTACAGCGGCTTGACGTGATCGAAAGTGCGCGGGGCAAGCGGCACTGGACGCCCGAGGCGCGGGCGCAGATCATCGCGGAAAGCCTGGAGCCGGGTGCCAATGTGTCAGCGGTGGCGCGCCGCCACGGGCTGTTTCCCCAGCAGTTGTACACATGGCGGCGCGGATTGCGGGAGCGCGCGGAGGCGATGACCTTTGTGCCGGCAATGGTCGAGCGTGGGAAGGTCGACGAGCTGTCCAGCGCGGCAGTGCCACCAGTCAGCGGACAGATCGTCGTCGAGGCAAGCGGGCTGTTGATCCGCATCCCGCCCGACGTGAGCGCGGATCACATCGAGCGGGTATTGTTGGCCGCGCGGGTGAGCGCGTGATTATCCCGCCCGGCCCCCTGAAGGTACTGGTCGCAACGCAGCCCGTGGACTTCAGGAAAGGAATGGTGGGCCTTGCCTCGCTGGTCGAGCGCGAACTCAGGCTCGATCCCTTCTCAGGTATGCTGTTTATCTTCCGAGCGCGCAGGGCGGACCGGATCAAACTCCTGGTCTGGGACGGCACCGGGCTGGTGCTGGTGACGAAGCGCTTGCACGATGGGAAGTTCCGTTGGCCACGCCCGGGAGACGGGGTGATGAAGCTGTCAGCGGCGCAAGCCTCGGCGTTGATCGAGGGGTTGGACTGGTCGCGCGTGCACGTGCCGCGCGTGCCCAAACCGCTTCATGCGCAGTAGGGCGCATGCCTGATTCTGCTTGGCGCAAGGCTGTTCCTCGCGAGGCAAAATCCCCTAGAATGCAGGTGTGGCGGCGCATCCAGAACTCCCCGCAGCGACCGGCGCAGAAGCCGGATACGATGAGCTTCCCGACGACGTCGAGCAGCTCAAGGCGATGTTGCTGGCTGAGCGCGCCCGCGCAGCGCGGCTCGAGCATATCCTCAAGCTGATCAACCGCACGACCTTCGGCAAGCGTTCGGAGAAGCTTCCTGCCGATCAGCTCGCACTGGCGCTGGAAGACCAGGCCGTGGCCCTTGGCGAAGCCCAGGGCCTGCAGGATAAGACAGACGAAGAAACCGAGCGTCATGGCCTCGTGCTTCGCAAACGCGCGGCCCGCCGATACACAGCGCGCATCGCTGCCGGCGCATCTGCCGCGCTTCGAGGTGGTGATCGAACCCGACAGCCTGGAATGCGCCTGTGGCGGCGCGCTGCACAAGATCGGCGAGGACCGTGCGGAACGGCTCGACATCATCCCGGCGCAGCACCGCGTCGTGGTGACGATCCGGCCGCGCTATGCATGCCGGTGCTGTACCGATGGCGTACACCAGGCCCCGGCACCGGCGCGCGTGGTGCCGGGCGGCTTGCCGACCGAAGCGCTGATCGCCGATGTTCTCATCAACAAATACTGCGACCACCTTCCGCTTTACCGCCAGTCGAAGATCTTCGCGCGGCAGGGCATCGAGATCAGCCGCGCCACGCTGGCCAACTGGGTCGGCCGGGGCATTGCGGCGCTGCTGCCGATCGTCGACCGGATGCGCGTGGATGCACTTGCACGATCACGGCTGTTCGTCGACGAAACCACCGTCAAGGTGCTGGCACCGGGGACCGGCAAGGCCAAAACCGGCTACATGTGGGTCATCGTCTGTGACGACCGGGCCCATGGCGGTGCCGATCCGCCGCTGGCGCTCTACACCTATATGCCCGGCCGCGGGGCCATGTGGGCCAGACAGCTGCTGGGAGCCTACCAAGGCATCCTGCAGGTCGATGCCTGGCAAGCCTACGACCAGTTTGGCAAGGACGACCGCGCCAATGCTGGCGTCTGGAAATCCTACTGTTGGGCGCACCTGCGACGTAAGTTTGTCGACGCGGGCAGTGATGCTCCGATCGCGCAGGATGCGTTGCAGCGCATCGCCAGGATCTACGGCATCGAAAAGGACATCCGTGGTCGCCCGCCCGAGGAGCGCCTTGCTGTACGGCAGGAGCGAAGCCGTCCGCTGATCGATAGCCTCCATGCTTGGTTCACTGCCATCAGCCCCCGCATCATGGCTGGCTCCGCGACAAGCGACGCGATGAAATATGCGCTGAAACGTTGGGCGGGCTTCAGCCGGTTCCTCGACGACGGACGGATCGAGCTCGACAACAACGCCGCCGAACGTGCCATCCGGCCAGTGACTCTGCAGAGAAAAAATGCGTTGTTCGCCGGTCACCAACTCGGCGCCGAAAATTGGGCGGCCATCGCCTCGCTGGTCGAAACCTGCAAGATGCTGGACCTCGAGCCCTACGCCTACCTCTCCGATGTACTCGCCCGAATCATCAGCCGCTCCGACACCGATCCGATCGACGATCTGCTCCCATACAACTGGGTCAATACAAACGCCGGCCAAACCATGTTCGAAATGAGCAACATCGTCACCGCTGCTTGATCACCGAAAAGACATCGGCAAACCTGACGGGGTGGCTCCACCACGTGGGAGATTTTTACCGCTTACTACCGAGCGCTGTAGGGATAGCTGCAAATAGAGCGTTTTCCACAGCGCCTGAATCGCGAAAGATTCCCTCCGCGTGAAAATTCTGATTCAGAATCCTTGCTGGGTATGGAGGCCGGCATGGATGGCCAGAGCATTGTCGCAGGATTTGCGTGATCGTGTTGTTGCCGCAGTCGAAGGAGGCCTGAGCTGCCGGGCAGCGGCGGCGCGTTTCGGGGTTGGCGTAGCGACGGCGATCCGCTGGCGGCAAATCGCGCTGGCGCATGGACGAGCCGTTGCCGGCAAGCCTGGTGGCGATCAGCGATCATCGAAGACCGACGCACATGCCGATCTCATCATGACCATGCTCGAGGAGAACGGGGACATTACCCTCGAAGAGATCCGCTCGGGTCTTGCCGCGCGCGGTGTCCACGTTGGGATCGGTACGCTGTGGCGCTTCTTCGACCGGCACAGGATCACGCGCAAAAAAAGTCGGGTCATGCGATCGAGCAAGATCGTCCGGACGTCCTGAAGCAACGACGGGCGTGGTTCGACTACCAACTGGATCTGGAGCCCGAGCGCCTGATCTTCATCGACGAGACGTGGACCGCGACCAACATGGCCCGCAGCCATGGCCGCTGCCTCAGGGGAGAGCGCCTGCGGATGGGCTTCCCGCATGGTCATCGCAAGACGACCACGTTCGTCGCGGGGCTGCGCATGACCGGGATGATCGCCCCGATGGTGCTGGACGGGCCGATCAACGGCGACTGGTTCGAAGCCTACGTCGCCCAGGTACTCGTGCCAGAGCTCAAGCCAGGCGACGTGGTCATCATGGACAATCTCTCGAGCCACAAGCGCGTGGCCGTCCGCGACAGAATTGAGGCCGCCGGGGCAGCGTTGCGCTTCCTCCCGCCCTACAGCCCCGACTTCAACCCGATCGAAAAGGCCTTCTCACGCCTCAAGGCCATGCTGCGCAAAGCATCCGAACGCACCGTCTCAGGCCTGTGGGATCTCATCGGCAAACTCGTCGATATCTTCCAGCCCGACGAGTGCGCCAATTACTTTAGCTCCTGCGGCTACGATCCAGCGTGATCGGAAAACGCTCTAGCCGTTGCGGACGCCTTGGCGCCGGTCCGATCTCCAGATCCGATCGGCAGCAGCAGGCGCTTGACGAGTACTGTCGGCTCGTCTTCAGGCGCTCTCACTTTCAGCCCCGAACCTTGCTGGGCCAGCCCGCCGATTACCCAAACCGGCTCGACCGGCCGATGCTTTTTTTGCTTTCGCATCGGGCCATCATCGATAAGAGGGCGAGCAGTCATCTCGGGTATTCAGGCAGGAGTCTCGCCAGTGGAGGAATTCTCGCGCATTGCGAGCGGAATCAGCGGACTGGATCAGATCCTAGAGGGGGGGCTCATCAAGGGGGCCTCGTACATCGTTCAGGGTCGGCCCGGAGCCGGCAAAACTATCCTGTCCAATCAAGTCGCGTTCCATCACGTCGCCAACGGCGGGCGGGTACTTTTCGTGACCTTGCTTTCCGAAAGCCACGACCGCCTTTTTCAAGCCCTTGGTACGTTCGATTTCTTCGACGCCCAGCAGCTGGGCGAGGATATCTCGTATGTCAGCGTCTTCCAGACGATGCGGCAGGAAGGGTTGGACGCCGTCGTCAAGCTGCTTCGCCACGAAACCAAGCGGCGCCAGGCGACATTGCTGGTTTTCGACGGACTTCTGAACGCCCGCGACCGCGCCGACACCGACTTCGACGTGAAGACGTTTGTTGCCGAAGTGCAGGGGCAAGCCGCGTTCGTCGGTTGCACCGTCATGTTCCTGACAAGCGCGAGTCTCGAAGAGACCAGCCCCGAACACACGATGGTCGATGGCGTTATCGAACTCAGCGATATGCTAGCGGGTGTCCGAACAGTCCGTCAGATCCAGGTGAGGAAGTCCCGCGGCAGCAGGGCAATTGGCGGGTTGCACAAGTTTGAAATCGACCGGCGCGGGGTAACCATATATCCGCGCCTAGAGGCACTTTATGGCGGCGTGGCCCTCGAAGATGAGATTTCGAGTGCGCGCCTGAGTTGCGGCGTCGACGATCTGGATGCCTTGATGGGTGGCGGCCTGCCGCAGGGTTCGGTCACGCTGATAGCGGGACCGACCGGCAGCGGGAAAACCACACTCGGTCTTCACTTTCTAAGCCGGGCACGCGCCGACGAACCAGCATTGCATTTTGGTTTTTTCGAGAACGAGAAGCGCCTCAGACTGAAGGCTCGAAGCCTCGGCATTGGGATGCCTGCAGAAGGCTCCGACTTTTTTGCGGTTCGATCTCATCCGATGGCAGAAAACCTGCTCGATCGGTTGGCCCACGATCTCATCAACGAGGTGCGCGAACGCAAAATCTCCAGGCTCTTCATCGATGGGCTGGGCGGCTTTGAGAGAGCAAGTGTCCACCGCGACAGGCTGAACGAGTTTTTCGCTACGCTGATGAACCATCTTCGCGCATTGGGCGTTACGACTTTAGCAAGCTGGGAAACCCGCGAGATTATTGGTTCGAACGTATATGCGCCCGCCGGGGAGATATCGGCGGTTTTGGACAACCTGATTTTGCTGCGGCAATTTGAAGAAAATGATGACCTTCTGCGCTCAATTTCCATTCAGAAAATGCGAGAGAGCGCTTTCGATACGGCTTCCCGTCGGTTCGTCTTCACCTCCGCTGGCCTTCATATTGGCGAGCGTTCCAAACCTTCAGCCGCGATTCCCTCGCCCCTCTCTCCTGCTGCGGACTAATCCGTCATGATAGCGTCGCGGAGAGGGGCAAAGTCATGGCGTTGATCGTGATTGCGGATGACGAATATCTGCTTGCCGCCATGCTGGCCGACATACTCGAAGACGAGGGATACGAGACGGTCCTGGCTTCTCACGGACAGGAAGCTCTCGAGCGAATACGCTCCCGCCGTCCGGCCTTGCTGATCACGGATTTCATGATGCCTGTCATGACCGGCCTCGAACTGGCGATGGCGCTCAAATCCGACCCGAAGACTTCGGATCTGCCGATTATCCTGGTGAGCGGAGCGCAGGGTTCCATAGGGCGCCAGCATGGGGAGCTGTTCGCGCAGGTTCTCGACAAACCTTATCGCAACGAGGAGCTATTGGAAGCTGTCGAGCGCCTGCTCGCCACCTAGGTCGTTAACCGGCAACGGGTCCTTATCACGTACACGGCTGAGGGGACGGACGCTCACATCCCGAATGCAAAGATAGAGGATCAAGAGCATACCCTTGCGGGACGCGAATTCCTCATCCGTTAAACGGCGGCCCACTTTCGCGCGAGATGCGACGAGGTAATCAGGCTGGCGGGCAAAGGCTGGCTGGGCGGGGGATCGAAAACGCCATCAGCCAGGTACTTGAGCGCATGTTTGATCCCGGCATGCGAAAAGGGCTTTGCAATCACGCCGTGGGCACCTGAAAAATCCTTAGGAATCTTGGCGACATTTGCAGTTACGAAGATGATTAGCGCATGGGGCCATCGTTTCTGTATCACCCGTGAGACGTCGAGCCCGCTGGAACCGTTGGCGAGTTGAATATCCACGAAAGCCAACTGAGGGTCGATCTCGTCCGGCAGGTCCTCGACGTCCTTCAGGCTTGTTGCTTCGGCCAGCACCCGGTGTCCGCAATCTTCAACTATCGCCTCGATATCCATGGCAAGAAGGATTTCGTCCTCAATTATCAGGACGTTCATCGAGGTAGTCATGCTTGCATCTCGCTTCGGGAAAAGGTGATTGTGACACACGTGCCCGGAGCATTGTCGCTCCAGATCGCTTCGGCCCTCGCCTGACGCGCGAGTCGAGTAATCAATGAAGTGCCGATGCTTTTGGTTCGTTTGGCAGAGGGTATGCCGGGCCCATCGTCACAAATCCTGATCAATCCCCGATCGGCGTCCTCGTCCACGACAACGCTTAGCCGACCCCCTCTACCATCGGAAAAGGCATGCTTGATCGCGTTGGTAAGTATTTCGTTCAGAATTAGACCGAGAGCCGAGGCATTTGCTGCATCCACAAGCAAAGGCCGGGCGTCGAGATGCAAATCGATGTCGGCCCGGTCACTTGCTCCGACCACGTCGGTAGCCAGATTGCGCGCGAAGGTTCCTAGATCAAAGCGGGAGAGATCGGAAGATTGATAAAGCTGGCGGTGAACGACGGCTAGGGCGTCGACCCGCTCCAGCATGGAATCGAGTTTGGCCGCCACCGCCGGATCTTCGATCGTGCGAACTTGGAGGCGCAGAAGCGAGCCAATCATCATCAAATTGTTTTTGACGCGGTGGTCGACCTCGTGAAGCAGTAGTGTTTTCGCGTCGAGCGCTGCTTGCAGCTCGGCTGTGCGCCGCCCAACCTCTCGTTCTACCAAAAGCTTCTGATCGTTGATGATCTGGTTAGCCTCAACCCGCTCGGATACGTCCATCTGGGAGGCAAAGAAGAAGCGGATAGTGCCCTGCTTGTCGCGCACCGGCGACAGGTAGAGGGCGTTCCAAAAAGTCGAGCCGTCCTTGCGGTAGTTCAGCAGATCAACGTCTACGTCATGACCTTCCGCTATCGCTACACGGACCGCTCGACCGCCTCAGGATCAGTGTCCGGCCCTTGAAGGAAACGGCAATTGCGGCCGACGATTTCGTCGCGCGTGTATCCCGTCAGGCTCTGAAACGCTTCGTTGCAAAAAACGATTGGGTTATCTTGCTGGGCTGGATCGGTAATGACCATGGGCATTCGGGTGGCGCGCACTGCCGCAGCAAAGGGGTCGCCGCGGCCGTGCTCATAGTCAAGGATATCCGTTAGATGCCAATTATCGCTTTGCTTCAAGTTCGCCTCCAGCGAAGGCCAGAGGGCATCGCACCAAATGAAAAACCGCATCACTTGGGTTGGTTCCCCTGGTTGGCACGGGAGGTGGCCTCTGGTTGGTGAGCGCCTCCGATAAAGTGAATCGCGCTCACTACCGACCGAGAATTGTCCGCACCGCGCGTATGCCTAAACTTCCTCGCTGGCATCCTTGATTTCCAGCTTGAACTGCCATCCCTCGAACGTCATCAGCATCTGTCCAAATTGATCCCAACTAATCTCGCGGCCATCAATGAGCAGCATGGGTGCGCGCTCTGGGGAATCGAGGTCGCAGCTGATTTTCCCTCGAACGACGTCCGTCGCGATCGAGCACCGTTCGCCTTCATCCACTAAATGGCGCCGGGAAAGCGCGCGCCGTATCCGTTCGACAAGCCGCGCCATCAGCTTGAAAGGATCGGCCTGAGCGTCGCTGAGAATCTGAAACTCATAACCGCCGCGATCGCCATCGTCGACTTCGAACGCCTCAAGCGTCACCCGGTCACCCAGATGCAGCAAGCGGAATTTGAAATTGTGCTTTACCCCCGCGAAGTCCATAATTTCCATAGGTAGGAAATCGACTTGTTCAAAGGCAAACCCGCCGTTTTCTGCCACCTCCGCATTAAAGCACCGGCTACACAGATCTCTGTAACCCGTCTCCATCGAACCGAAGCTGATCACATCATAGCTGGCGACGGGGTTGCTGCAGGTATGGCATCGAATCTGATCCACCGTTACATACTCCGATGACAATTTCTGCCGTTAGGACGGACGGCGCTGTGCCGACATACCGCTCCTGAAGCTCTCTGCGCTAGCCTCAAGCGCAGTATTTCGCGCCCGGCGTCTTGAGCTCTTACCGCTTCTGGAATGCTTTGCCGACCTGCCGAAAATGCGGGGCCAACCTCAGTGAGCGTTGTCAAAATAGGCGGTGCCAGATCGATACTGGCTACCGGGGATCAAGCCTCACATGGACGGTGACATCCATACTCTCGAAATCTTGGGCGGCACCGATATACTCGCCGGTCACCGGCATAATCTGCCGGTTCGACCGGGCAAACGCCACGGGGATGAGCTGGCTGTTGCCCATACGGCGATGAGACGGGTCGAAAGCGATCCAACCCGCGCCGGGCAAGTACACCTCGGCCCAGGCATGGGTGGCGCCGGCATCTTCGTCTGTTTGATCAGGGTCGAACAGGTACCCGGATACGGCCCGCGCCCCGAACCCGAGATGGCGCGCAGCCTCAATGAAAAGAGCGGCGATATCGCGGCACGATCCGCTGCGCAGCTCCAATGTGCCGGCAGGCGACTGCGTGCCTTCCTCGTCGCGCACCCGGTAATGAATATCCCGGAGAACGCCCGCATTCAGATCTTTGAGCAGGGACAGGCTGTCCGTCTGAAGTCCCATGACAAACGCACGCGCCCATGCGCCGACACGCTCCCCGCCCGGCGTGAGCCAGTCTGGCTGCGCCAGGGCGCCAAGGTCGATGACGTCGTCCAGGGAATAGGTGAAGGGGTAGCTGTGAGCTTCGGGCGATATCGCGTAGATTGGCCATTCAGGGGCGACGTGATCGACAACTGCCTTGCCCACGATCATCAACTCCCGGGCCGGCTCGGAAAAGCTCGCCGTCGCGACCAGATTTCCGAAAACGTCTATCGTCCACGAGATTTCAGCGGGCGGGGAACATTCCAGCGATCGTTGCACTGTTGTTAGTCCACCGCTGTCGCGGGGAGTCACAATCAGCTTGTGTGGTTGCAGCATTACCTCGCGGCTATACCGGTAGCGTGTATTATGTTCGATGGTGAGGCGCATGGAGGCTTGTCCCTCGCTTCGCACCAGAAGGAAACCGATAGATTGCGTTGATCGAGATGCTCAGCTGAAGTCGTCGTTGAGAGCTTTCCGTATTGTGGGAACGCGGATCGCACAGGGAAGCGCGGTTGCGCGTATGCCGCTCACGGACAATCGCAATCCGGCCCTGGAGCAGGGCCCCAGCGGAGGCGTTAAAGAAGGCGGAGGTGGGTAGGCTGCCTGGTCGGATCTTGGCTTATGCCCGGAGGAGGCGAGCGAAGACGCCCTTTGGCAGTTGCCGGGCGTGCTCGATTTCTTCGCTGATGGAACGCATCTCGTCCTTGTAACCGACCAGATTGTCTGCGCCGAGCTGCCCATCCAGCTCATCCGCATGCTCGATCAGATCTTCGATCATTTTGCGGACATCGGCATCGGGCAACCGGGCGAGCATTCGCGCAACCAGATCATGCACCGCGAACTGCGCGCCTTCTGACTTGAGGGCGGCGGTTTCAAGATCTGCCACCCGTTCGCTGAGGGTTCTGGGCATACGGTCTCCTTTCGAGGCTACTTCGCACCGAAATTCGGACTGCTTGGAAGAGTTCCCTGTGCGGCGTGCTTCGCCTTGCTCGGTGAAAGGGGGGTGACGATCAGTTTACCGGGAGCGCACTAACTTCGTGGAGTGCGGCGGCGATCATCGCGGCGAGCGTTTCTTCTGCGCGGATGCGGACTGCCGGCTCTTTGGATTCCAAATCATGGCGTACCCATTGCGGCGTCCGCTCGATCACCTGCAGGACAGTGGTGGTCAGCGTTTCCTTCATTCCTATCACCCCTTCTTTTTTGTTGCCGTGCGCCGAATACGTCACGAAGCCCATCTACCAAATGGGCACGGCCGACGACAAAAAAAGCCGGACACATGGACCGGCTCTGGAAGTTTTGGGAGAGGATGCCTGAAAGGCATCACCTGTATGTCCGATGCTGCGGTGCAGCACAAGTGCGTGTAGCGCGCGCTGCGATGCAGCAAGCGCAATCAGCAAGAGGCGCAAGGTATGGAGCCTCAGGCTCGCGCCGCACTTCTTGACGTTGCTTGCCGAACTGTCGGGGACCTATTCCAGCGGGTAGCAGGTGTTTTATTAGGCTTCGCTGTGCACTCAGCTCCCGCCTCGCAGCCCCGGGGGTGGAAGCTGCTGCGCCTCGGGGTCGACACCGCGGCGGCGATCCAGCGACCGCATGATCGGCGTCACTGTCAAACCGTGAAGCAGGATCGAGAACAGCACGACGAGCCCGACGATACCCCACAGCCTCTCCGCTTGCGGCACAGGCATATGGTTGATGCCGAATGCGAGATAGTAGATCGAACCCACGCCGCGGATGCCAAAGAAGGCAAGCGTCATTTTCTCGCCGGCGTCAGCCGGATACCCCCAAAGCCCCAGCCACCCGGTGAGGGGGCGAATCACCAGCAAGATTGCCGCGGCAACGCCCGCGTCGGCCCAGCCAACATGGGCGAGCAGACCGCTGACCAAAGCGCCTCCGAAAAGGATGAGCAGCACCATCATCGCTATCCGTTCGATCTGCTCGGTGAGGGCGTGCATTTCGCTTTGGAAGTCGTGATCGCGGTGCGCATGCCGGAACGTCAGCGCCGTCACGAAAACCGACAGGAAGCCATAGACGTGCACCATCTCCGTCAGTCCATAGGATACGAAAGTCGCAGACAGGGCGATCAGGCCATCGCCCGTCTTGGCGAGCTTGGTCTCAGCGGGGATGCGGAATGTGAGCCACCCGAACAGGCGCCCCACCAGCCAGCCACCCACGATGCCGCCGCCGACTTCCCACAGCACGCGGTAGCCGATCCATTCTCCGAGCCATGGCTTGCCGGCGGGCAGCGCGGCGGCGAGCAGGATGGCGAGATGGACAAACGGAAAGGCTGCGCCATCGTTGAGCCCGGCCTCCGATGTGAGGCCGAAGCGCACCTCGTCTTCGTCACCTGTCTTGGGCGGACCCACCTGGACATCAGCGGCCAGAACCGGGTCGGTCGGCGCGAGACTTGCCGCTAGCAGCAGGGCGACAGCCCAGGTCACCTCCAACGTCAAGGTCGCCATGACAGTGATCAGCAGAATGCCGAGCGGCATCGTGATCCCAAGCAGCCGCCAGGTGACTGCCCACCGCTGCCAACCAAACACCCGGTCAATTTTCAGGCCGGCGCCCATCAGGGCGATGATGACGACAAATTCGGCAAAACGCTCGGTGATGTGAGGGTGAAGCATCGGGAGGGGACGCAGTGAGACCGCCGGGAGCAGGAAGACGGCCGCTCCGATACCGATGCAGACGATCGGCAGTGACAGGGGCAGTTGTTTCAACGCGAGTGGCAGCCAGGCGACCAGGGCGATGAGCACGCCGACGCCGGTCATGATGACGATGTAGGGCTCGGGCGATGCGAATGAAGGCATGTCAGGCGAACGTATCAGACCGAAGAAAGACGCATTTGAAACCCGTGGCCGCAGCGAGACGTTGCGCGGCTATGTTTGGCTGGGGCTTCGCCAAACCGCGAATGAGATCACGCCGGTGCGCCGCATTTCGGAATATGTCAGGCGCGTTGCGCGCCCAACGCGCCCACCAAGCAGTCCTATTCCCGATCGGCATTTCGCCTGCCGGAGATCAGGCTGTCCTGAGTTTCTGATGAGGGATCCGCTTCATCACTTTCGGAAGCCCGTGCCTCCGTATCCGAGATCTTTGCCTTCCCCGGTTCGGAAAATGACTTGGCTTCCGCCCCGGCAAGGCCGCGCTCAATGTCGCGTTCCGTTTCGGATTGGGCATCGACGGCTGGCTGCGTGAGCTGATCGTCGTTCTCTTGGGGCCCTATCGGGACTTCGTCCATGATTGCTCTCCTTTCCTAGGTAACGGTCTGCTAGGTCGCCCCGTTCCTCGGCCCGAATACCTTTGTCAAAGCCGCTGACTGGTAATCGAACATACTCCGCGAGCGGTGCTGCTTTGCACTCGCGGTGCATTCGGATGGACGTTGAACCAGCGAAGACTATGAAAACATCGTTAGCTGGTTTATTTGCTTCAGGAATGTGCAGTCGGAATGTCTCGAGCTGCAAAAGAGCCTTCGGGCGGCCGAAACTCGCCGCGCGTCGTGGAAGATAGGGAAGCAGACAAGAATGGCCGAAACCGAAAAGCAGTCTGACATCGCCTCGCTGACTGTCGAGCTGCTGAGCGCATACCTTTCCAACAACACGGTGCCGTCGGCAGAACTCGCCGGGCTGATCCAGTCAACTAGGGCCGCTCTGACGCAAGATGCCGCCCCTGTTGAAACTGAAGCGGACACGCCAACATTCACGCCTGCCGTGACGGCGCGCAAGAGCCTGGCGTCGCCTGATCACCTCATCAGCCTCATCGATGGCAAGCCCTACAAGACACTCAAGCGTCACCTGACGCGGCACGGCCTGACCCCGGAAACCTACCGCGAGCGCTACGGTCTTCCGGCCAGCTATCCGATGGTCGCCCCGTCCTTCGCGGCCATGCGCCGTGCGATCGCGGAAAAGATCGGTCTCGGTAACAAAAAGGCGGCTGATGCGGTCGTGCCCGCAGATGCAGTAGCAGGCGCAGATGCTGCGGAAGCGACTGACGTTGCCGCAACCGTTGCCGCCAAGCCGAAGAAGCAGGCTGCCAAGACGGCTGCGGTAAAGGCCGCGAAGGCGCCAGCCCGCAAAGCGAAAGCACCCGCGAAACCCACCGTCACTTCAGCGGAAATGGTAACGGCGCCGGTTGCGAACGTAGCGGACAACCCGGTTGAGCCGCAGGTCGCCGAGCAGGCCGTCGAAACTCCCGGCGCACCGCCGACTGCGACGAAGGCTCCGGCTCGCGGCGCAGCGCCAAAGAAGCAACCCACGAAGCGCATGGCGCGGACGCCGAAGTCTGCGGCAAAGTCCGAAGCGACTGCCCCGGTGTCGGAAGAAAACTCGCCCGCAGAAATCACCGATTCCCCGGCTGCCGCAGAAAAGCCGAAGCGCCGCGGCAAGTTGGGTCTGTTTGGAAAAGAGGCCTCCGACATAGGCGTTGCCACCGGGACCCCGGCCCCGGCTCCTGGCACTGCCAAGACGCGGTGGAAGCGTCCAGCCGCGAAGGCCAAGTAATCGGAGTATCGGCCACCCTGTCGCTTAGCGGCGGGGTGGCCGGGCGACGATCCCGCTGCGTAGACTAGGCGGGCCGAAATGTGTACGCAGCGCGTCCGGAATGACCGGCCCTGGGACATTCGCGACTGTCGGCTTCGGAGAAACCCACCCAGGAAGGCGGTCATTCACGGACCTGCACAATCTTTCTGCCGGAGGGCGGCAATGCGCCCAATCCAAGCCGTTCAAGTGGGGAATTTGCGAGCCTATGAGCGGACAGCCTGCTCCTGACCGGGGCCGGGACGAAGCGACCATCCGCTGCGCCTCTGCGAACGACGGCTTCTTAATCGACACCGGACATTCCTGCGGTGCGGAATCAAGGGCTGAAGAATGTCATCTATGACCGCTAACTGACTGGTAGGCCCCTAGCTAGCGACCCCGGATATCAGCCACTCCTGACCAATGATGCAGGATTTTAGCCAGCATCATTGGTCAGATGGACCGTCGCGCGCTGTAAACTACTCTCCGAATTGCTGGCCTAGTTTGGATTTGTTTCCATTGAACTTTGGTGGCGCAGGCGGCTGTGGGGGCGACCAGCCCGCCGGAACCGGAGCCGGCTTTTGCTCCTTAACATAGGCTTCAAGGCTGGATTCGTTAGGCAATGTATCTTCTTCGAGCGTAGGTGCGCGTAGCATCTTGAGGTCGATTGCGCGGGTTGCAGCAATCAAATCGTCAGGCAACCTCGACAAAGCTCCTATGCCACCCGGCAAGGGTGCGAAATGGCTGATATAGTTGATAGTCCCTGGTGCATCACCCATTAGCATCCATGGAAGCCAGGGTGTTATACGCTGCCATGAACCCACGCACGGTAAGTATGTTTTTGCAGGATTTTCAAGGTCATCCTGCGTAACGGTCCAAGTGAAATTCTCGGTAACCTGCGCAAAATCACCTGAGGACTCACGCTGCCATACCGACGGCACCAGTGCGTTCGGATAGAATAGGTTCACTCCCGCAGACAACGTAAGTGTTCCGTCTGGATTGCGGTCCCAGTTCCCAATCCACGGTTTGCCCATGAAGTTGGTTTCGATTGTCTGGTTGTAAGGATCATTGGCGATCGGCACGACGCGAACAGTTTCACCCGTGTACGGGTTGAGCCACGTGTCCATGATCTTTCCCGTTTCTATGTCGCGGTAGAAGACAATTTCACGCAGCAGCTTACGCCAGCTTCCATCAGGCCGACGGTACATGCGCGTGACGCTGAACCCTTCAAACGTCATTAGATCGCGAACGGGTTCGTTTGGACGGACACCTTGGATAAGGCCCTTCATCCAACCGACAAGTTCCTTGCTTTCGTCGAGGTCGCCGTTCAGCCGCGCGCGAGTATCTCTATTCCATTCAGGGCTGAGAAGATCGATTTTTGTCAGGAATTTAGATTTCGGCGTGCTTGCCAACGCCGGAGAAGTGGCAGCCCACATGGTTCCAAGCCCAGCAATGGCGAGCCCCTGCCTTCTAGTAATATCCATTATAAAGCCCCGCAAATGCACATCGATATAAAAAATAAATTCTTATCGTTAGCCGATAATCATTGGCCAAAAAGCTTGTTCATTGCGGATGATTCGATAAAAAATCCGCGATAGATGAAGACCATTCTTCGGGCTGCTGATCGACGATATCAATCCCGCCGCCTTGAAGTTCCTTAAAAATAAAATCAGGCCGCATATTTTTTGCGATCTTTGCTGATTCGTAAAGCAGGTCGCCAGTATTAGTCAGCAAAAGAGTTGGTTGTGAAATTTTCATTAACGCGTCTTCCTGACGGTAATGCAATCCCGCATTATGGCCGTACCAATATGCGCCGCGCTGCATTGCCATCATGGCCTGAACGACATAGTCACTGATGCGCGCAGCACTTACTGACGTGCCGGCATATCGCTCCCGTGCTTCGGCCACCTTATTCATGTGAGCGGCATGAGGCAGGGCGGTAAACGCTTTTTCTCTGCCACAAATATCCGCAATCAATGCCGCCCTTTGTTCTTCACTGATAAACAACGGGCCGCACATCACATTTGCACTAACCCTTTCTGGGTAATTAATTGCGACCTCGTTGACCACCAAGGCCCCAGTATGATGTCCGACGATTGCGGCTCGCGAAATTCCAAGAGCGTCAAGCACGGCAGGCACAACGGGCGCATAGTCGCTTACTTTTGGCACAAAGGGAGTGGGGTCTGACAACCCGAAGCCAGGTAGATCAATTGCGATTGGGCGGAAACCAAGTTTGATTAGCGGCTCAAATACATAATCAAACTGGTTAGCAGTCATGATTGCTTGGTGGAGCAACACAAGAGGCCTACCGCGCTCCGCATCAAGATAATGTATCTGGCCATAAGGCCCGTCAACATAGGCGCGGCGCATCCGCGGCTGCGCTTGAGCGCTGCCGTCCAGTGCTTTCATAACGATGCCCTTCGCAAAACTATTGTCAGGAGAAATTCCAGAGAGAACGACGCCGCAGCTAATCAACCCAAGGGCCACGCGCCTCTCAATAGTCTCTGCCATCGGTCGGCTCCCAAAAAGTCCTGACTTCCCTGGAGACAAATTTATGGCGAACGCCCTGGCACTCTACCGCGAGCGACAAGACTAATCACTAGGCGGGTAGGCGATAGCTCGCGGCAGCCGTGTGTCAGCTTATCTCGTAATCCGGCTCCGAACCGGACATTCGCCTATCGGCCAGTGTTGCACATACGGGATGGGAAAGCTGCCGGTCCGCACCGGGGGAGCGGAAATCGGCGGTTGAATGGCGATAAAGGGTCGATAGACGGCATCGGCCTGTGTCGGCCGGGAAGGGAGGTAGTGGCAGGTACCGGCCCAACTCCGGTCACTTGCACATGCGAATGGCCCTTTGCGAGTCCGACTAAGATCGGCTGCTTGTGATGCTCTGGTCGCCGGCCGTGCCGACTTCCACGAGGGCCGTGGTGCTAACCATTAGGGAGCGAATGGAAGACCGGCGCGGAAGGTGTGGATCTAATACTGCTGGTACGAGGCGAGATGGAGCGGCATCCTGTCCGGCATGGATAACGAACTACCCAGCTGGGCCGACGCTGAGTTGACGCATGAATTGCCGCACCTGGCGGCTGCGAGCGAAACGCAGACAGTCGAGTTTAAGCGCGAGTTCCCGAAGCACGCCGGCGATCTTGCCAAAGAAATTGCGGCGTTCGCGACGTCGAATGCGGGCATGATCCTTCTTGGTGTAGAAGACAGCGGCGAGATTATCGGTATTCGGCGCGTATTTCTGTCCAAAGCCTTGCCCGCAAGCAGAGCTGTCAGAAACGCTACGCCGGGCGATTTCCAGCAAGGCTCAAGTGCTCTCCTAGGAAGGAAGAAGGACCAGAGGGTATGCTAACCGTGTCATGCGCTAGCCTGTATGGGCCGGGCTCGATCAGTTGGATCGAGGACTCCCTCGGACGACGAGATTTTATTTTTGATGTTCGCGTGGAAACGCCCTCGGTGTTCCAGGCCACTGACCATGCCATTCTTGAGATTCGTGCGGCAAAGTTGCGCAAACCCGGCGGCATCCCACATATGGAGGGTGAGCCGCTCGTTGATCCGCACCGCCAATCTCTACCGTTGGCTGACTCTGATTGCAGGAGATCTAGATTGGGAGACTCCGCGCCTTTGCGATGCGCTGCTGGAAACATACTATTGGGTAATCGGCCCTATGCTCGCGATCGACCCCGAGAAGCTGCGAGCGAGCAATGACTAGGGTGGGTGAAGCAGCTGCGAAAGGGTCAGTCGCTGTTGCGCAGCAGCCGATCGCAGCGGGAGCATTAGCTGGGGTAGCGTTAGGAGGAACCGGCATATGCGAATGACCGGGACCGCGAGCCGGTTAGGCCGCGGGGCGCATGTTCATTTCGGGCTCGCAGCCCTTTCGCAGCACATCGACCGAAAGCGCATCTGACAATGGAGGCGCAACCGGCAGGCTCTTGAAGCCGGGTCGTCCCAGCAGGTAGCCCTGCATGTAGCGGATCCCAATCTGGCGAAGGACTTTATATTCCCCTGGCGTTTCGACGCCTTCTGCGATGACGGCAATGCCAAGCGCCCTGGCTATCGCCAACACGCCCGAGACGATGATCCGTCGCGGCTCGCTGTGATCGACGCCGCGGACCAGGTCCATGTCGAGCTTGATGATATCGGTCTGGAACTTCGCCAGCAACCCCAGCCCCGCATGGCCCGCTCCGAAGTCGTCGATCGCCGTGGTGAAGCCCATTTTGCGGTAGCTCGCGACGATATTGCGGACGTGTTCCGTGTCAATCATCTGCTCGTTCTCGGTGAATTCGAAGATCAGCCGATCGGTCGGGAAGCCGCCCTCGCGGGCCGTCTTGAGCGTGAGCTGGATACACGCTGCCGGGGAGTACACGGCGTTGGGGAGGAAGTTGATCGAAAGCTTGGCGCCGGTGGCGAGGATCCCGGCCTCGACCGCACCTTTGATCGCAGCAACCCGGCATTGCTGGTCGAACGCATACCTGTTCTCTGCCGTTACCTTCGACAGTACTTCGGTAGCGCCTTCGCCGTTACGGCCGCGCACCAGCGCTTCGAAGGCGAAAGGACGACCCGTTTCGCAATCGACTATCGGTTGAAATGCCATCGCAAGATCGAAGGTTGTGCCATCGGACCTGCAGCCCTGACATCCTGTTTGCATACCGCCGTCTCCTACCCGCCTTTTCAGCGATAAAAGACGAAGAATAATAACGTCTTAATATCATCGCGAGATGCGCTGGCGCCGTGGTCTTCCGAAGAGAGCAGACAGGAAAAATGCCGGCTCGTCCGTTACTGTGTACCCTGGGTGCCGCCGGCGGGGAGAAGATGTTCGTCATCGACTGACGGCGCAGTATCAAAAGAACGAACGGCAGCCCAGACCATCACGACGGAAACAGCGATGATCAAGCCGTAGATCACCTTTGCCCATGGCCCAAGCTTATGCTTCCCATGTCCCATGACGCCATCTCCCTGTGCCCGTGAGGCGCGACGGTTCCCTGCAAGTCGCCGCGCCCGGAGGCCCGGTAGATTGAACGCGGTTCACTTTACAACGCACAACAGCACATAGTACCGCAGAGATCCGGTCAGGTGACGCAGATTGTTCCATGAGCCACGGCGCAACGCGCTTGCCCGACATTATCGGCGTCCGTCCGGCGAATAGCCGTGAATCGTAGTGCGCGGGTGCCGCTCTCATTTCGGAAGGGGGGGGGGGAGCGTTCAAGAAGGCACCTTGAATCCGCCTGAGCCGCCGCGATCTCGGTATCGGACACGATATTCCCGCTCTGGAGCGGTGTGATGAGCGCGGCCAGATCAAACCCTTCGGCCCTCGCGCTCGACAGGTAATCCTCGCATACCTCGCCGGGCAGTTGAGGCGTGCGCGAAAGCAGCCACAAATTGGAGCGATCAGGCGTTCCCACCAGAGCGACGGTATAGTCCGGCGATATCCGCATCACCCAGTAGTCACCCTTGGTAAAGGGAAGCCAGCGCAGGTATTGCGGCAGGAAGCTGACTTTGAGCCTGGCATTCCCCGCGTCGGTCGGAAAAGCCTGTCCGATCGCCTGAACGGGTTTACCTCCCCCATCGATGCACCGGTTGTCGACCTTAATCAAGCCATCCGGGTCGAGCGAATACGTAGCGGTGATGTCGCTCGCATGTTCGTCCTCCCACTTGAGCGGCAGCCGGCAGATCTCGAACCAGGTTCCCAGGTAGCGGTCCAGGTGGAGTGGGACACGGTGGTAATCACCTGCGGGGGGTGCTCATTTGGGTCTCCATGGACAGGAGAACTGAGGCGATGGGCTCCGGTTCCTTCCCCTGATGGTCCGCAGTGAGCCCTTCAGTCATTTGATGGTAAAGAGCCTTTTCATTAACGATGCTCACCAATCCTAAAGGCCCGAGGCGCAAGATCCTTGTGCCTGGCGGAGTCGGGTACCCGAAGACGAGGCCGGGGCCTGGACCTACCCCTTGTCTCAGGGGTGGGGCCTTGATTTGCTCGATGGCAATTGCTCGTGGACCGGCCCACAATCGTGGGCGGTGGAGAGGCTAAGGTGTTGCACGCGATGCTCCGGCGGTCCCTTTGCCTGGTGAGATGGCATGTCCCTGACAGTAGCACCCTGGCGACCGACGACGTGCACCATTTCGCGAAATGCAAGGGCTGCCGCGTGCTGCTTTACCGAAGCAAGAACCGCCCGTGGGGCAAGATATGAGGCCATCACGAGGCCACGTCCCGGAATCGACTGCAGGACCGGAAAGGTTCGCATGAACGATGCGCCAGCTTCCGCCGAGAGAGGTCGCCGGCTGACTTCCATGAAAGCCTCCAACAATCTTTGGAAGAATGCTGCAAGATCGCTTGGCCCGCGACACTCGATCAACGGAACGACGGCTACCTATAGTCCGTGCGAGCGCCGCAATGATTCACTAGGTAGTCCATCGGCAGCGATCGACCCAGGCGGTGCCTTTAGCGAATGCGATGTTCATGACCCATCGGGACTGGTGCTAAACTGTCACAAAACATTCATGAATTTCGCCGGATTGCCCGAAGACCGTTCTCAGGAGGCGCCAGCTCGCTAGGAGCGGCCTTGCTCCGGCCAAGGTTATTGAATGCAGGAATTACCACAATGAAAAATATCATCGCCGTCTCGGCTGTTACCTTGGCATCTTCGTTCGCCGCTCCTGCAATGGCGCAGGACGCTGGCATTGCCTTCGACGGGCCCTACGTCGCCGCGATGGCAGGCTACGACAATATCAACATCGAAACTCCGTTCGGCTCGGGTAGCGATGATGGCATTCTCTTCGGCGGCGTCGTCGGTTTTGACAAGAACATCAACGGCGTCGTTCTGGGTGTCGAGGGCGAGTATGCCGATTCCAACGTCAAGGAGAGCGCTGAGAACGTACTCGCGCTTGGCGACCGCGCTTCGCTGAAGACCGGCCGCGACCTTTACGCGGGCATGCGTCTCGGCGGCGAAATCGTCCCCGGCATCCTGATCTATGCCAAGGGCGGCTACACAAACGCCAAGGTCAAGGCGAGCTACGAAGATGCCAACGTCCTTGTGACTGGCAGTGACGAGCTCGAAGGCTACCGTCTGGGCGCCGGCGTCGAAACGAACGTGTCTGGTTTTCTGGCCCGCCTCGAGTATCGCTATTCGGACTACGGCCACTACGAGAGCACTGGCCTTCAGCCCGACCGCCATCAGGTCGCTGCACTGATCGGCTACCGCTTCTAAAATACCCCGTCCGCTCCTTGGCATCCCCAGAAGCGGATGGCACGGCCAACGGTAGATTTCGGCTGCGAACTCAGCCGAAACCTCCGACTGCGATAGCAACTGGCTAATACCGGTGTGATCTTAGACTTTTGAGTTCAAGGTAAGCAGGCCGGCCTCGGGTCATGAACTGCCTTACTCAGACCATGTTAGCAGCCCGCTGCCGAAGTCGATTTTTCGGGACGGCGCTCAGCCCGGCCCCGCAGACATGATGATAAGCAGGACACCGGTTTCGGCTGCGACTTGGCCGACGAGGGCGAAGATCAGCGCGTTTTCGGTCTGAGCAACGAGCAAAAACGCCTGTGAAGCGCTGGCGGCCTCCCTTGGGGTGCCACATCCGAACAGTGCGCGCATGAGGATGCCCAGGTTGAAGCCGGCGACGTGGATCAGATACCTCTTGTGGAGGTTTTCGCGCCCACGCAGCCATGCGCGGCGCATGCCGCCCCGGTCCAGGACATGGGCAAAGCTGCGTTCCACCAGCTCGCCGCGTTTGCGCATGGTCTTGCGTCCGATGCGGGATTTCAGGCGGGCGCGATTGGCGTAGACCGCCTTCTGCGCTTCCTCGTCACCGTGCCAGCGCAGGATGCCTTTGGCGGGCATGGGCTCCGATATGCGGGTCTTCCACGGCCCGTTTGCGAGTGCCTTGAGGCCCTCGCGGGATACCCCTTGTCGGTTACAAGATCGCACGGGGTGTCCGGGGCCGGTGCCATATCGACTGTCGCCAGGTTACGCGCAGCCGCCTCGAGCGTCGCCTCGAGGGTGTTCGTATCGCCCTTGTCCGCAGGATGGATCGGCGCTGCGACGATCACGCCGGTATCCAGATCGACCGCATGTTCAGGCTTGTAACCAAGCCGCGTCGAGCCGTTCTTCATCCGCGCCACCTTGGCGTCCGGATCGACCGGGCTCTCCCAATCCGTGTTCGACAGCTTCTTGCCCGTGCGTCTGCGATCAAGGCGCACCAGGTCGTCGGCTGTTGGTGTCTCGATGCCGCTCTCGTGCGCCATGCGCGTCAGCATCTCACGATACGTCTCGCCAGTGTCGCGCCGCACGATCGTGCGCAGCGCCGCATTGGCCTCCATGGTCGAGCCGTCCACGCCAATTCGTTCGGCTTTCACCAGCTCATGATCTGCCACGAGCCCCAGAACCCAGGCAAAAATCTGGTCATGAACCTCATGCGGCAGGCGGCTACGGGTCTTCGACATCCAACTATGGTCGGGGACTTTCTCCCGCGTCGTCAACCGCAGAAACTCGCGCAGCGAAAGCGAGTCCGAACACCGCCACACAATCCCGCGCTCGGAGTGAATGCCTTCGAAATAGCCGATCAGCAGCATCCGAAAGTAGCGGCCGGGCGGCACCGACGGCGCCCCCATCCGCGCCGCGTAATAGGCCTGGCACGCCTCTTCCACAAAGCGGTCGAACCCTGCATCCACCAACAGCTTCTGAAGCTTGTCGTAAAAGGCGTGCCCGGGAGAGCGCGGTATATCTGACCACGACACGATCAGATCCGCCTGCACATCACCATCACGTCGCATCGCCATCGTCGCTGACCGCCTTCTTTCCGTATCCAGGCTGAATCAGATCACACCGACTTCGTCAACGCGCTGTTAGGGATTGATAGGGCGCATCCGCCACCGAGGCGCCCCATCAACGAAACGACCTCGTCACAGCCGTGGCGAGGTCGTTTTCATTTCCTTGCATAAATGGACCGGCGCAACTGGTAAGCCGGCACCTTGCAATCATCAGCTAAATCGGGGCCGTGTTGCCCACGGAAAGAATCTTGCCAGGCGCATGGCTGTGCGGCGTGTGTTGAGACCCAGCCGTCCAATTGCCCATATCGTGCAGCCGCGACCGAGAGCACCAACCCTAGCTACTCCGGGAAGGCACGTCCGCCACAGCGCGCTGGGCGCCTCGAACGGTATATCGGGGGCGCTGCGATCTTATGGGCTATGGAACCCGCGACAGATTTTAGGCGCTGATCGCGATCTTTGGCTTAGCTACCTTTAACCGCCGGAAGCGGGCTTCGACCAGGCTGAAGATGCCGAATAGACCAAGGCCGACCCCGACGATGGCCAGCAGTAAGGCGCCTTCCGGTTGTGAGCGTAGTTCGCTCAGCGCATCGCCCAATCCCCCAGCCCGCTTCGGATCGTGATGGAGCGCCGCAGAAAGCACCAGCCAACCGATGATCGCGAATACGATTGCCCGGGCGGCATAGCCGATCCGGCCGATCCACCGGACATAGGCTGGCGCAGGCACGTCGCCGTTCATTTCGTCGAACGTCGCCTTGTATGATTTGACCGCCTGCGTAAATGCCGTCGCGAACAGGATTATGCCAACTGTAATGAGAAGGGGAACGCCCCCTGGATGATCGAGGAGCCAACCCGACCAGCTCTGCGCGCTCTGGTCTCCAGGGCTTCCATGCTCGGCACGAGACTGCTGGAGGGCGAGCTTTCCGGCAATTATACTGAGAGACGCATTCGCCGCGCCGCTGATCACGTAAGCTGCGCGTTCCAGCCTGCCTTTTGCGCTCTGGCTCCGACCTTCCGGATCCATGGCCGCCTCGGTGAATCGCCAGATCGCATAACCGGCAAACCCGACAGCGCAAATGCCGAGGACGACCCTGCCGGGAGCGGTCTCCGCCAGACTGCCGAGCGCGCCTTGATTGTCACTTGGCTCGGCGCCCGTCCGCGACGCGTCGAAAGCAAGCGATCCGATGAGGATATAGACAAGGCCCCGTGCTGCGAAGCCGAGCCTGGCCATCGCCGTCATCCTGGTGGAGTAGGTCATCGCGTTCTCCGATCGCTTTCTGAAATGCGCGGTTCGGTCACACGTTCCGTGGCTCGAGCCGATCAGCAGGGCCTTAGGCGGCACCGGTCCTGCCGCCAGCCCAAGCTGCCGCTATTTGCGCCACTGCAGGCAGGCAATGCAGGTGCGTTTCGCTGTCTCGCCGCCCGGAGCCGGCCACGATCACTGACCCTCGCGTCGCGATTTTCTGCGTCGTGTCGCTTCCGCAGACGAGACTGTAGATAACCATGGAGAACGAGAGCCGCGAACAATCCAGCGGCGCCCCCGAAGCCTTGGGACCCATCGCCATACAGCTGCCGAAACGATGGATGACGCATGAAGCAAAAACGATAAGATCTGTGCGGCCATTGCTCCGGTTCAGCCACCGACGCACAATAGAAGGGGGTTGTTCAATGGCGGGATTCTAGACTGTTAACGTCGCTCAAGAGAGGCATTGGGTGCGCGTCTAGGGTCAGGACTCACTGATCAGAGCCAGAAGATGACGGTGGCGGCGAGCGCGATGGCGGAAAAGAAGGCTGTCGGACATCGATCATAGCGTGTGGCGACGCGGCGCCAGTCCTTCAGGCGTCCGAACATGATCTCGATGCGGCTGCGGCGTTGGTACCGACGCTTGTCGAATTTGACGGGCTGGAGCCGGAATTTTCGGCCCGGGATGCAGGGTTCGATACCCTCCGCCTGCAAGGCGTCCCTGAACCAGTCGGCGTCATAGCCCCGGTCGCCCAGCAGCCAGCGCGCCTTTGGCCGGTCGTCCAAAAGCGCTGCCGCCCCTGTGTAGTCGCTGACCTGCCCAGCGGTCATGAAGAAGCTGAGCGGGCGGCCATTGGCGTCAGTGACGACGTGAAGCTTTGTGTTCATACCGCCTTTCGTGCGACCGATCAGGCGCCCGAGATCCCCTTTTTAACCCGCAGGCTCGATGCCGTGCGGTGTGCCTTCAAATAGGTCGCATCGATCATGACCGTCTTCGGATCGGCACCCTCGACCGCCAATCGTTCCATCATGCGGAGGAAGACGCCCATCTCGGCCCAGCACTTCCAGCGATTATACAACGTCTCGTGCGGACCATAGTCCTTGGGCGCATCACACCAGCGCAGCCCATTGCGATTGACGAAAACGATGCGCTCAACACCCGCCGATCATCAACGCGGGGCTTGCCGTGGCTCTTGGGGAAATAGGGCCGCAGACGCGCCATCTGCTCGTCCGTCAGCCAGTACAGGCGCTCATTATCAGTCTCCTCACGGAGCTTCAATCAGATCGCGCCTCTCACATTAATGGGTCCTGACCCTAGCTCGCCGCCATGTTCAGCAGCAGCGACGGACGTCGGCCAACATGCCAGGCCCTAGGCGCAATAATTTTTTGGAGCACCTAAATAGCGAAGGCTGACGTACTGCACGCTGGTTTAGCTTTGGGTTCCCGGGCCCACCCGGGTGTCCCAAGGCAGGCCCTCTTGAACGTGGAAGCGATCCAATCCATCTGGCTGGCCTAAATCTGAAACATGTGAGCCAAAGAGACGATGACAACTGAGACGGTTAACGCCCCTGAGACCCGCGCCTTCGAGGCGGATGTTTCCAAGCTCCTGCACATGATGGTCCACTCGGTCTATTCGGACCGGGACGTCTTCCTTCGTGAGCTTATCTCCAATGCCGCCGATGCCTGTGAGAAGCTGCGCTACGAAGCGATTTCCCGGCCCGAACTGCTCGGCGACGATGCCCAGCCGCGGATCACCGTGACTCTCGACAAGGACGCCGCAACCCTCACCGTCACGGACAATGGCATCGGCATGACCGCCGCTGACATGGCCGAGATCCTGGGCACCATCGCCCGTTCGGGGACAAAGGCGTTCATGGACAGGCTCTCTGCCGACAAGAATGGTGAAGGACAGCAGCTCATCGGCCAGTTCGGCGTGGGTTTCTATTCGGCCTTCATGGTCGCCGGGAGAGTCGAGGTCGTCTCCCGCCGCGCGGGTGAGGACGATGCGGCCAGTTGGGCATCCGATGGCTCGGGCACGTACACCATAGCTCCGGCCGATCCCGCTGCCGCTCCCCTGCGCGGAACGCGGGTTACGCTGACCCTGCTCGATGAGGCGAAAAGCTATGCCGAGCTTCACACCATCGAACGGATCGTCAAGGCGCAGTCCGGTCATGTGCCGGTGCCGATTTTCCTGGAGGAAACCGGCAGCGAGGAAGAAGCACGGCAGCTTGCCGACGGCGCGGCGCTGTGGACCAAGGCGAAGTCGGACATCACCGAGGACGACTATGCCGACTTCTATCGCAGCGTGGCGGGGCAGTTCGACAAGCCGGCAGTGACATTGCACTACCGGGCCGAAGGGCGGCACGAGTATTCGGTGCTGACCTTCATCCCTGAGAGCAAGCCTTTCGACCTGTTCGATCCCGACCGCAATGGCCGCATCAAGCTCTATGTCCGAAGGGTCTTCATCACCGATGAAGCGGAGATTCTCCCGCGCTATCTGCGGTTCGTACGCGGCCTTGTCGATTCCGCGGACCTCCCGCTCAACATGTCGCGCGAGATGATCCAGGAAAGCCCCGTGCTGTCCGCCATCCAGAAAGGCGTGAGCAATCGCGTCCTTTCGGAACTGGAGAAGCTCTCGTTGAGCGATGCCGATCGCTATGCAGCGATCTGGAACAACTTCGGGGCTGTGCTCAAGGAGGGGCTGTACGAGGACTACGAGCGGCGCGCTCAGTTGCTCGGGCTCGCCCGGTTCAAGACCACGGCATCGGACGGCGAGTGGCGCTCGCTCAAGGATTATGTCGCGGCGCTGAAGGAAAACCAGACCGCCATCTTCTATGCCACCGGCGATGACCTCGATCGGATCGCGACGTCTCCCCAGCTCGAAGGGTTCAAGGCGCGGGGTATCGAAGTCTTGCTGCTGCCCGACCAGGTCGACAATTTCTGGACCACGATGGGCGTCGATTATGAGGGCAAACCCTTCAAGTCGGTGACGCAGGGCGCTAGCGACCTCAGCCTGATCCCTCTGGCCGAGGAGAGCGCAGATGCATCGACCCCGGCAGAGGATGTCAGCGGGTTCGTCGCCTTTGCCAGGGAGGTGCTGGCTGATCAGGTTTCTGACGTCCGCATCTCCGACCGGTTGACCACCAGCGCCGTGTGCATCGTGGCGCCGGACAACGCCATGGATCTTCAGCTTGAGAAGATGCTGGCGGCGGCCGGCCGTGCGCCGGAACGCGAAAAGCCCGTGCTGGAAGTGAATGCGCGCCATGCGCTCATCGCCAGACTGGAGCAGTCCACGGCGAGCGAGGATGAGCGGCGGGATATCGCATTCCTGCTCCTCGACGAGGCGCGTATTGCGGAGGGAGAAGCTCCGGCCGATCCACGAGCCTTTGTCCAGCGGCTGGAGCGCTTGATGGCCAAGACCCTGGGATGATGCAGGGGAGGGGGAGCCGGCCGGCTTCCCCTTTGTTTTTCGGGGCTCCCACTATGCTGCATGTTGTCCACCATCCCGACTATGTCGTCCCGGCGAAAGGCGAAGGCACCTTTCGCCACGACAAGTATGCGCGGGTGATGGATGCGCTTCGCGAGAGCGGCGTGCCGATGACGGTGCACGTCCCGGACATCATGCCGAGAGCCTGGCTCGAAGCGGTCCATGATCCCGGCTATGTCGAGGAAATCATTGCGTGCAGAGTGGCAGCGGCCAAAGAGCGCAGGATAGGGTTCCCGATCGACGAAAGCATTTCACGAAGATCGCAACTTTCGCCAGGCGGGACGTGGCTGGCTGCCAAGCTGGCGCTACGCCATGGCTACGCCGCCAACAGCGCCGGCGGCAGCCACCACGCCCTTGCGGATACCGGAGCCGGGTACTGCGTTTTCAACGACCTCGCGGTCGCCGCGAACAGGCTGATCGAGGAAGGCGATGCAAAGCGCATCCTGATCCTCGACCTGGACGTCCACCAAGGGGACGGTACCGCCGCGTTGACGGCGGGGCGCGGCGATATATTCACCCTCTCCCTGCACGCGGAAAAGAACTTCCCCACCCGAAAGGCGCGCTCCACCCTGGATATCGCGTTGCCCGACCTGACGGATGACACGGTCTATCTGGACATCCTCAAGCGCACGCTGACCGGAGCGCTGGACGATTTCCGGCCGGACCTCATCCTGCTGCAGGCGGGCGTGGATGCGCATGTGGATGACCGCTTGGGGCGGTTGGCGCTGACCGATGCCGGATTGGTGGAGCGTGACCAGATAGTGTCAGACGCAGCCCGGCAGCGGTCGATCCCGTTGGCAAGCACGCTTGGCGGAGGGTACGGGGCGGATCGTGACGCGGTCGCACGCAGGCATGCCCGCTCGATCCTGACATTGGGATCGTCATAGGATCGCGCCACTCGTTAGGCTGCGCTATCGAGTTGCTGCACTTCGTGTGGCAAGGCTGCGTATCGAGGGGGCAGGTCTATGTCCGGGGAAATCCGTGGCTGGCAAAGCTTCGGAAGGTAATCGACCAACGCGCCCGCTCCATTTCGGCAATGCTATGCTCCCAGTCGTGACGAGCAGGCCCGATCAGGTGGTAGGCCGCTCGCGGTTCGAGCGGCACTGATACCCGCGCGAAGCCATCGGCCCGCCTGCGCCGAAATCGCATCGCCGCGGGCTCGCCCAGCGAAATTCCAATCACATCCTGGTAGACCGGGCGATCGCGGTGCCACCCGATACCGGCGCCAGGATCGTAGCGGATCAACAGTGCCTGGATAAGGGCAGCGGGCTCGAGATTGGCGAAGCGCGCCGCACGATCGCGGAAGGGGCGCAGCCAGTCCGGGATCGGCGGAGCCTCCAACGGTCGCCCGATTTCAAAATCATAACTCCATCCGAACGACCCTGTAAGCCGCTTTCCGGTCCACCCCTGAAAGCGAAATGGCGTAAGGTCGCTGGAATCGATGCGGCTGATCAGCACGCGTTCTTCGGCAGCGTCGATAATGTCGGCCTCTGTGCTCAGCCCCGGCAGCACTGGCGTGTCGAACAGGTCAAGCATCAAGCCGCCTGCTCCTTCGCGAACATCGGCAGCGCGACTTCGCGATCGGCGGGAGGCTCACCGAAGTTCGATACCGTGACGCCCACGAGCCGGATGCCCTTTGTAGGCGGCAGGACCGACCGGATGAGATCGCGCGCCAGGTTTTGAAAGTTGTCGAGCGTCGCGACCACCTCCGCCTGACTGCGGCGGCGCGTGATCTGTTTGAAGTCGCCGTACTTGATCTTCACCGTCACGGTACGGCCAAACCTTGAGCGGGTCTCACACCAACGCCAGACGTCGTCGACCATGCGAAGAACGCCAGCCTCGATCTCGGCAGGGTCGGTCAGGTCACGTTCGAAGGTCGTTTCCGAGCCCAAGGATTTGCGAACCCGGTTGGGGTTGACCGGCCGATAGTCCTCGCCGCGCGCGATCGCATAGTACCATTCGGCCGAACTGCCGAAATGGCGATCGAGAAACTCCCGCGACTTTGCCCGCAGATCAGCGCCGGTTTCGATACCGAGCCGCTTCATCTTTTCCGCGGTCACAGGTCCAACGCCGTGAAAGCGACTGACTGGCAATGTCGCCACCCATTCCGCCCCCATGTCAGGGGTGACGGCGAACTGTCCGTTCGGCTTGCGCTGGTCGGAGGCGAGTTTGGCGAGGAACTTGTTGTACGAGATGCCGGCAGAGGCTGTGAGCCCGGTCTCCTCCAGGATGGCTGCCCGGATCGCCTTCGCGGTGAGCCAGGCCGTGGGTATGCCGTATTTGTTAGCCGTCACATCGAGATAAGCCTCATCCAGCGAGAGGGGCTGGATAAGATCGGTGTAGCGCTCGAACACCGCGTGGATCTGCCGGGATACCTCCTGGTACACATCGAAACGCGGCGGCACGAAGACGAGGGCGGGACAGCGCCGCAAGGCAGTGACCGAAGGCAAAGCGGACCGCACGCCGAACGTGCGCGCTTCGTAGCTTGCAGCGGCAACCACGCCGCGCGCGGCGGCATGACCCACCGCTACGGGGCGCCCGCGCAGGTCGGGGTTATCGCGTTGCTCCACGGACGCGAAGAAGGCGTCCATGTCGACGTGGATGATCTTTCGGGGGGCAGAATCGACCATGTCTCGTCCATGCCACAGAAAGAACAAAAAGTGAACGAATTTGAGCTTGGCCGAAAGATTTGGTGTTAGCTGCTTCGCTGAAGGCTTGACCTTCGTTCATGCCGTTCGGCCGGCGTACGGCCCAGTGGGGCCATGACGGACTTCCGTGCCAGCTATTCGCGCCCCGCGTTGCGTCTGTCGGTGATGAGGTTCTCATCGCCATCGGCGGATGAGAGCTCCTCATCATGCTTGGCGACCGATGTTACGGTATCCTTGTCTTGAGGCGAGCTGGCAAAGGGCTTGGCTTCGGCACCGGCCAAACCGATCTCGATGTCGCGCTCGGTCTCGGACTGCGCATCCACACCTTTCTGCACCGGCTGCTCATTTGTAGGGTCCGGGCCGATCGAAACGTCATCCATGCATATCGCTCCGTCGTTAGGTGGTTTGGGCATTGACTGTACTCGCCAATTCGCGCGGGCTCTGAAGCCACTGGGCAAGCTCGCCGTTGCCTTGCATGCGCGCAACGGCGGCCGCATCGTTTCCGGCCGCGTCCACCGCATCTATATCGGCTCCGGCGCTCAGGAGAAGATCGATGATATCGCGTCGATCAAACAAAGCGCTCATCATGACCGCGGTCTGTCCGGCTGCATTACGCAGGTTCGGGTCTGCTCCCGCGGTCAGGAGTTGCCGGGCAATGGCAATGTGCCCTTTGAAAGCGACACCCATCAGCGGGCTGCCGCTCGCGGTCGTGCCGTTGGGATTGGCACCGGCATTCAGCAGCAGCGCCGCGGCGGCCTCGAATCCGTGATAGGTCGCCAGGACGAGGGCGGTATGACCCTTCGCGTCCACGGCCTCGATGTCCGCGCCAGCTTCTAGCAGGACCGGGATCATGTCGTCTCGGCCAAGCCGGGACGCGTCGAACAGCAATTCCTGCACTCTTTCCGGTGAAGGGAGCTGCGGCGGTTCCCGCGGTATCGAAGGCATTAAATTCTCCGGCTCGTTCACCCAACGTACTCCCATCGCTACCCCATATGGTCCAGACGGATAGGACGCGGTCAGCCGCCGGCGATTTCGTCGAACACTTGAACCACGATAGCGGCGCGGGCATCGTCGTTGACGTCCACCGACACGGATATCGGATCTGAAAGCGGTGCGTCGCTGCGTTCCTCCTCCAGGTGGGTCGCGGTGTCCCCACCGCTGCGCTTTTCGCCTACGCTGTTTTCACTGCCAGCCGACGAGACAAAGACGTCGGTTCGCGCGAAGCCATGTTCCTGGACCAGTCTTTCGACCGCGAGTTCGGCGTCTCGGCGACTATCGAAACTGCGCTCTATCGTGGAGCTCATGTGTTTGTCCTTTGGTGGAAAATATATGAGTTTGACGCGGATCTATCGGGCTTCGCCATGATCGACTTCGGCCGACCCGGGCTCGGCCATCTTCCGGTGTTGTTCCGCGAGGATGGATGCCGGCGTCACGTGGGCCACCGCGGCCTGGATCTTGTTGTTCCAGCCCGAGACGATGTGCGCCTGCCCCTTCATCAGGGCATCCCAGCCATCGCGCGCGACATCGGCGGGGTCGCTCTTGCTCTTGGAGGCGCCGACGGAGGTGTCGAGCATGTCGGCGCGGTCGAAGAACTCGGTCTCCACCGGCCCGGGCATGAGCGTGGTGACCGTCACGCCCTTCGCGTCCTTGATCTCGTTGCGCAGGGCGTCGGCGAAGCTGTCCACGAACGCCTTGGTGCCGTTGTAGACGGCCTGGAAACTGCCGGGGATGAAACCGGCGATCGAGCCGGTGATCAGCACCTTGCCGTCATCCGCGCGACCATGTCCTTCAGCACGTTCTGCAGCAGGTAGAGCGTGCCCGTGATATTGGTGTCCACCACGCGCCGCCAGTCGGAGACATTCTGGTCGAGGAAGCCATGGCCGAGGCCTCGCCCCGCGTTGGCGCAAAGCAGGTCGATCTTTCGCCCCGCAGTCGCCCCGAGAAGCGCGTCGACGCCTTCGATGGTCGACAGGTCGGCCTGCACCGCTTCGACGGTGACGCCGTGAAGCCGGAAGTCCTGGGCAGCCGCTTCGATCAGGCCTTCGTCGGCCACAACCAGAAGGTCATAGCCGTTTTCGGCCGCGATCGAGGCGAGTTCGAAGCCGATGCCCGTCGAGGCGCCGGTGACGATCGCGAATTTCTCGGCCATGGTGCTTCTCCTATTCCGCGGCGATGGCAGTGCCGGCGTCGAAGCCGGGCTTGAGGACGACCTTGGTCACCTCATTCTGGTTGTCGTGGAACATCTTGTAGCCCTTGGGCGCATCTTCCAGGCTCATCCGATGCGAGATCAGGAAGGTAGTGTCGATCTTGCCCTCAACAATCGCGTTGAGCAGTCCCGGCATGTAATGCTGCACGCTGGTCTGCCCGGTCTTGAGCGTCAGCCCTTTTTCCATGAAGGCGCCGAGCGGGAACTTGTCGACGATGCCGCCATAGACGGCGGGCATCGAGACGCGGCCGCCCTTGCGGCAGGCGACGATGGCCTGGCGGATCGAGTGGATGCGGTCGGTACCCAGCATCAGCGATGCCTTGATCTGATCGACCACGTTGTCGACGAAGAAGCCGTGGGCCTCGAGGCCCACCGCGTCGATCACCGCGTCGGGACCAATGCCCCCGGTCATTTCCATCAGCGCTTCGTAGGTCTTCGATTCTTCGAAGTTGATGGTCTCGGCGCCGAACTTGCGCGCCAGTTCCAGTCGGCGCGGGAAGTGGTCGATCGCGATGACGCGGGCCGCGCCCATCAGGAAGGCTGACTGGACCGCGAAAAGGCCGACAGGGCCACAACCCCAGACCGCGACGGTGTCGCCCGGCTCGATGTCGGCATTCTCGGCCGCCTGCCAGCCGGTGGGCAGGATGTCGGAGAGGAACAGCACCTCGTCGTCGCTCAGCCCATCCGGGACGACGATCGGGCCGACGTCGGAGAAGGGCACGCGCACGTATTCGGCCTGGCCGCCCGCGTAGCCGCCAGTCAGGTGGCTGTAGCCGAACAGGCCCGACATCGGCTGGCCATAAAGCTCCATGCCGATGTCCTGGTTGTCGGCCGGGTTGCCATTGTCGCAGGCGGAGTACTGGTGCTTGCCGCAGTGATAGCAGCTGCCGCAGGCGATCGTGAAGGGGACCACCACGCGCTGGCCCTTGACCAATGTCGATCCGGGGCCGGTCTCGACGACTTCGCCCATGAACTCGTGGCCGAGAATGTCGCCGGCCTTCATCGTGGGGATGTAGCCGTCGTAGAGGTGGAGGTCCGACCCGCAGATCGCGGTCGAGGTGATCTTGATGATCGCGTCGCGCGGGTTGAGAATTTCAGGGTCGTCGACGGTGTCGACGCGGACGTCATGCTTGCCGTGCCAGGTGAGTGCGCGCATCAGGCTTTGTCCTCTTCGAGCTGCGCGCGGGTGCGCGACGAGGTGGCGACTTCGCCGGTTTCCATGAGCTGCTTGAAGCGTCGCAGGTCGCGCCGTGCCTGGATGGCCGGCTCGCGCTGGAACATCTTGGCGATGAGCTGGCCGACGACGCCGGCGGGGGGATCGTAGACGATCGTCGCGGTGACGATGGTGCCACGATCGCCGGCATCGCGGAACTCGATCCGGCCGCTGTTGGGCACGTCGGCATCCTCGGTCGAGGCCCAGGCGATGAGTTCGCCATCCTTCTCCTCGGTGATGCGCGCGTCCCATTCGACCGTCCTTCCACCCGGCGCCTTCACCACCCAGTGCGAGAGTTTGGGCGAGCGGACGTCCACTTGCTGTACGTTGTCCATGAAAGTCGGCAGCCGGGCGAAGTCGCGCCAATAGGCGTAGAGTTCAGCGCGGGGCCGATTGATCGTCACAGTCCGCCCAATCAGCGAACTACCCTGGGCGTCCTGCACCGTGCGCGTCTCCGCGTCGCGAACCTCGCGCACCTTGGAGGTGGTGGGCGGAGCATCGTCTTTCGCCATTGCCATTCCTGCTCTCCATTTGTCTGGATGACGACCGGCCCGGTCGGGCTGGTCGATACAGAAGTAAAACGAGGCCAGCCTTCATAAAGACCCCGGCTCCGACCCAATATCGTCGCAGTCAAACAACGCTTTGGCTCGAGCTGATCATGAGCCAAGCGTTTCCAGCAATAGGCGAACCCGGGTAATGCGCTCATCGTTCGCGGTTTTTTCCGAAAGCAGCAGTCGACCATCCTTTTCTGTTAGGTCCGCGCGGCTCGCATCGGCGCTGAAATCGCGCCGGGGCGTGAGGGCGATGGCGGCGGGGCCCGCGTCAATCCGCGCGATCCGCAGCGTGCGGGCGCCGATGCGGATGCGGGAATGGTCCATCAGGACTTCGGCCGCGCCGGGAAGCGGGCCGAAGCGGTCCAGCAACTCGTCCTCGAAGGCATCGAGCGCCGCCTCGTCCTCGATCCGCGCGAGGCGCATGTAGAGCGCAAGGCGCACGTCGTCTTCCGGGATCCAGGCTGCCGGGAACGCGCCGCCCGATCCTAGGTTAAGCTCCGGCGTCCAGCGCTCGACGTCTTCTCCCCGCGCCTGTCGCAGCGCGGCGCCGAGCATGTGCTGGTAGAGATCGACGCCGATCAGCTTTATGTGCCCGGCCTGGTCCTCGCCGAGCAGATCGCCGGCGCCGCGCATGTCAAGGTCCTGCGCGCTGATCTCGAACCCGGCGCCGAGGCGGTCGAACGCCGCCAGGGTGCGCAGGCGCTTGAGCGTGCGCGGGCCGATGGCGTTCTCGCTTTCGGTCAGCAGCACCACCTGCCCGCGACGGTTGCCGCGTCCCACCCGGCCGCGCAGTTGGTGTAACTGCGCGAGCCCGAAGCGGTCGGCGCGCCAGATGATCATGGTGTTGGCGCGCGGCACGTCGAGCCCGGCCTCGATGATGTTGGTGGCCAGGAGGATATCGCCCCGGCCGTCCCCGAAACCGACCATGGCGTCGTCGATCGCCGCTGCGGGCATCTTTCCATGCGCCTCGACCACTTGCAGGTTGGGTACGATGCGCCGAAGCTTCTCGGCGAGGGGCGCCATGTCCTCGATGCGCGGGACGACGACGAAGCTCTGTCCGCCGCGCGCCTTTTCGCGCGACAGGGCAGTGCGGATGCGGGCGTCGTCGTAGCGATCGATGCTGGTGCGGATCGGCTGGCGTCGAGCCGGGGGCGTGGTGATGAGCGATATCTGCTGCAGCCCGACGAGCGCCGCTTGCAGCGTGCGCGGTATCGGCGTCGCACTGAGGCTCAGTAGGTGGACTTCGCCCGAACCGCGCAGCCTTGCCTTGTCGGCGGCGCCGAAGCGCTGTTCCTCGTCGATGACGACGAGGCCTAGCTTGGCGTACGTCACGCCCTTGGCCATGACCGCGCCGGTGCCGACCACGACTTGCACCGAGCCGTCGGCCAGGCCCGCCTTCACCGCTTTCTTCTCAGCTGCGCTCGACAGGCGCGAAAGCCCCGCGACGGTGACGCCCGTGCCCTCGAATCGGCGGCGGAAGGTGTCGAGATGCTGGCGCACCAGCACCGTCGTCGGCGCGGCGATCACGACTTGATGGCCCGAGAGGGCAGCGAGGGCGGCGGCGCGCAGGGCGACCTCGGTCTTGCCGTAGCCGACATCGCCGATCAGCAGCCGGTCCATCGGCCGGCCCCGCGCAAGGTCGTCTCGAATAGCGGCAATCGCGCGGGCCTGGTCGGCGGTCTCGTTGAAGGCAAAGCCGCCCGCGAACCGTTCGTAGGCGGCGGCGTCGGGGTCCATCACCGGCGCTTCCCGCGACGCGCGCGCCTTCGCCAGCGCGGCCAGACCTTTCGCGCTTTCGACGATCGCAGCGTCGATGGTGCTCCGGCGCTTGAACCACGACGAGCCGTCGAGCTTGTCGAGTGTCACGGCCTCGGCCTCGGCGTCGGCGCCGTAGCGCCAGATGCGATCCGCTTCGTCGATGGCGACGAGACGGCGGGCACCGCCGGCATATTCCAGCGCGATCATCTCGCTCGCCGTGCCGTCGGCAGTGGGAGCGGCCTCGAGACCCAGCACGAGCCCGACCCCATGGTCCTCGTGAACCACGACGTCGCCGATGCGGATGCCGGCGCCCGTTCCGGCCCAGGGGACGGCGCTCGATGTCGCGGCTTCACCGATCAGTGCGCGACTGCCCATGACGTCGGCGGCAGCGATTAGCACGAGGCGTTCGTCGACGACACCGGTATCCACGGGCATGGTGATCGATGCCGACGCGCCGGGCGGCAAGGCGATGATCTCGGCCCAGCTCTCCACATCGAACAAGTCCAGTTTCAGGCGCCTGGCGATCCGCGAGCGGAGGAATCGCAGGTCCCTGGAGCTGCCCGCCAGCACCAGCGAGCGGCCTTCCTCCAGCAGCGGTCGCACGAAGCGGCCCATCGCGGCGAGCGGGCTACGGCTTTCCGCGAAGCGAGGCACGGTCACTGCATCCCCGCCGAAATCGACGGCGCGCCATCGCGAGGCGTCGGCCTGCCACGCCGCATCGTCCAGCGCATCGATCAGGCGATCGCCACCTCCCGCGGCATCCTGCGCGAGCTGTATGAAACGCAGGCGGCGCGCGTGAGCCTTGTTGGCCACGGCCAGCAGGCCGGGCGAGAGATGGGCCAGTATCGAGACCGCGTCGTCCATCGCGGGCTCCGCCGCGCGCCCGATCTCGAGTCGCTGGAGGTCGGAGACGGTGCGCTGGGTCACGGGATCATAGGACCGGATCGCGGCGATCCGGCCCTTGGTGAGTTCGATGCGAGCCGGCATCCCGGCGTCGGCGGGAAAGACGTCGATGACGTCGCCACGAATGGCCGTTTCGCCCGGCTCGTCGACACGGTCGTCCGCGAAATAGCCCAGTTCCTCAAGCTGCGCCGCGAAGGCGCCGGGGTCGATCGCGTCACCCTCGCGCAGCGTCGGGGGAGCGCCTTCGAACGCCTGCGGTGGCGGGTAGCGGCGCCCCGCCGCTTCGCCGCTCAGGATGCAGGCTAGATGGAGCCGCCCGCCTTCGGCCTGCGCGAGCTGGAGCGCTCGCAAGGCCGCCACGCGCCGGCCCGCATTGGCGGGAGAGGCAGGGGCGACATCGCCGGGCAGCGCGTCGCTCGAGGGGACATGGAAGACCGGTGCGCTTGGCAGCAGCGCCATCAGGATGTCCGAGAGGGCCCGGGCTTGCTGTTCGTCGTCGGCCAGGAACACGACATCGTCCGAGGCCAAAGCCCGGGCCATGCCCATGGCGACCAGAGCGAGGTTCATGAGACTGCTTTCGTATCTTGCTCGGCTGAGGCGGGCCAGGCGTCGCCGTCGAGGGGAGCGATGGCTTCATAGGCACCGCGCGATATGGCGAGGGTCAGTCGGTCGCAGCCGAAACCGATCGACCGGGCGGGCACCGGGCGCAGTTGCTCCTCCAGCCCGGCGGCGGAACTGGTGGCGACCACCACGTAGCTGACTTCGCCCGAACGGCATTCGATCAGTGCCTCGACGGACTTGCCGAGCGGCGTGCCGTCTTCCAGCGCCACGGGCATTCCGGCCAGCCCAGTGGCGGTGAATAGCGTCGGCTCCGACGACCTGCGGCTTGCCTCGCGGGCGGATCGGCCACCGTCCTCGTACTTGCGTTGCCGTCCCAGCCAGCGCCAGATACCGACCACGTTTACCAGCGTGAGAAAGCCGTTCGACGCGATCAGGTTGGTTTGGCCGGAGGTCAGGCCGACGATGGTCCAGGCGATCGAGCCGAACGTAAAAACGACGAAGCCCCACCCGGTGAGCCGGGCTCCGAGATTGGCGGCAGTCATCATCGCCGCCAGCATCGTGGCGATCGGGGCGATCCATCCGGCGATTTCGTTCAGGGCTTTATCCCTCTCATGGATGTAATAGAATTTCGAAGATACGTACCGAAAGTCAGTTCTCGTCGGAACCGGGCGTAGTTCCGATTTGCATTTGCGCGGCGCGTGCTGCTTCCACGACGTTATGGCCGGTCTCCGCTGCCGCCGCGGCGGTCATGGTCACGGCCACGCCATCGGGACCATCGAGAATGACCAGCCCGTCTTCGGCACTGGCAACCCCCGGCTGAGTTTCTGGTCGGCGTTCATTGTTCAGGTGTGTCATGACGCGAACTTTCAACAGGGATTGGAGGGTGTTTCACTGATCGATGTACAAATAGGTGGGATCGAACTGCCCCCGCGCGGCCAGCCCGACCGGATCAGGAATTTCGACGACGGACAATCTGAAAATGCACAGGCGTTCTTCGCGAAGCTGGCGCATCACCCGATTGACGTGGACATGGGTCAATCCGCAGATTTCCGAGATGTCGGTTTGCGTGAGTGCCAGTGGGAACTGTCGTCCATCACTTAGCCCCACAGCCGCCAGACGCGCGTTGGTTTCGCAGAGGAAATGCGCGACTCTTCCGACTGCAGCCAGCCGGCCGAGCCGAAACAACCATGCGCGGTAAATGGCGGCATCCAGAAGCGTTGCATACCAAAGCTTTCGCCCCAGTTGCGGTCGCTCGGAGATGATATCGTCCAACTTCCCGTGGGGAACCATGCCCACGACTGCGGTGGTCATCGAGGCAACATCATGGTCGAGCGTCTTCAGTGGGTAAGCATGAAGGTCAACAAAATCTCCGGGCACGTGAATGGCCACTAGTTGCCGGAGACCGTTATGGTCGTCGATGTGGCGCGACATAATCCCGTCGATGAGCAGCGTGCTATGATTTAGTTTGTCGCCGGCTTTGACCAAAACACGTCGCGGTTCAATCGTTTGCACTTCACTGATTGCGGCTTCGAGACATTCACGTTCGCCCAACGAAAGGCTGACGTTGCGTTTGTTCCTAAGGAACCGTTCGGTAAGCATGGGGACCTTCAACAGATGTGTCAGAAGCGCGGTATTCACGCCGTGCCCAGCGGATAACCTCCTGTTTCAGACAGCGTTTCAAAGAGTCTGAGCTATTCGTGTTGATAAAAGTTAATTTGCCCAGAAAGCCGCAACTCGGCTGCCTGTCGCGTGTTGGCTTGGGGTTGCAGATCAAATGGCGCGGCATTCCGGCAGGTTGCGGCAGCCAGGTATTGCGTTGTGTTAATTCGAGAGGACATCCCATGGCCAAGACTCCCACGAAACCACGCTCTAACAATCCTGCAGATTTCACTCCGGCCGATCTGGCTGGTGTGCATATTGGCGGTGAAACCACCGCCAAGGCATCTGCCATACCTGCAGATGCGGAGATCACGCTGTCGTTCGCCGAGCCGCAGGGCAGTGGAGGCGAGACTTACCAGACAGCAGGCGGCGAAGTCGAAACACTGACGACCCAGCAGGGCATCCCCGTCGCCGACGACCAGAACAGCCTCAAGCAGGGTGCGCGCGGTCCGACGCTGCTGGAAGATTTCCATTTCCGCGAAAAGATCTTCCACTTCGACCATGAACGCATCCCAGAGCGCGTGGTCCATGCCCGCGGCTACGGCGCGCATGGGTTCTTCGAACTGACCGACAGTCTGTCCGACGTCAGCCGCGCCGACGTGTTCCAGCGTGTCGGCGAGCGCACGCCTGCCTTCGTTCGCTTCTCTACCGTGGCGGGCTCGAAGGGTTCGTTCGACCTCGCGCGCGACGTTCGCGGTTTCGCGGTCAAGCTCTACACGCAGGAGGGCAACTGGGACCTTGTCGGCAACAACATCCCGGTGTTCTTCATCCAGGACGCGATCAAGTTTCCCGACCTCGTCCACGCCGCCAAGCCTGAGCCGGACCGCGACTTTCCTCAGGCCCAGACGGCGCACGATAACTTCTGGGATTTCATCAGCCTGACGCCCGAGAGCTTCCACATGATCATGTGGACCATGTCCGATCGCGCGATCCCGCGCTCGTTCCGTACCATGGAGGGCTTCGGCGTGCACACCTTCCGGCTGCTCGATGCCGAGGGCAAATCCACGTTCGTCAAGTTCCACTGGAAGCCCAAGCAGGGGTTGCAGTCGGTCGTCTGGAACGAGGCGGTCAAGATCAACGGTGCCGATCCCGACTTCCATCGCCGCGACCTGTGGGACGCGATCAGTTCCGGCGACTTTCCCGAGTGGGAACTGGGCGTGCAGCTCTTCGACGATGAATTCGCCGACAGCTTCGAATTCGACGTACTCGATTCAACCAAGATCATTCCCGAGGAACTCGTCCCGATCCGCGTGGTCGGCCGCCTGGTACTCGACCGTGTCGTCGACAACTTCTTCGCCGAGACCGAGCAGGTGGCCTTCTGCACGCAGAACGTCCCGCCTGGCATCGACTTCTCGAACGATCCGCTGCTCCAGGGCAGGAACTTCTCCTACCTCGACACGCAGATCAAGCGCCTGGGCGGCCCGAACTTCACGCATATCCCGATCAACGCGCCCAAGTGCCCGATGGCCCACTTCCAGCAGGACGGCCATATGGCCATGCGCAATCCCAAGGGCCGGGTAAACTACGAGCCCAACAGCTGGGGTGCGACCCAGGGCGGTCCGCGCGAGGATCCGGCGCGCGGCTTCACGAGCTTTGCGGAAGCGCCGGACGGGCCCAAGCAGCGGGTACGATCGGAGAGCTTCGCCGATCACTACAGCCAGGCCCGGCAGTTCTTCGTCAGCCAGGCGCCGATCGAACAGAAGCACATCGGCGATGCGCTGGTGTTCGAGCTTTCGAAAGTCGAAAGGCCGGACATCCGTTCGCGTACGGTTTCCCATCTCCTTAACATCGATGCGACGCTTGCCGCCACGGTGGCCGACGGCCTCGGGCTGGCGCTGCCCGATCCGGCGACGGCGGCGCGCGAGCCGATCACCGATCTCGCGCCGTCCGACAAACTGAGCATCGTCAAGAACGGCCCCGACAGCTTCAAGGGCCGCAAACTGGGTATCCTGCTGACCGACGGCGCGGATGCGGCGATCTTCAAGGCTCTGGTCAAGACATTGGACGCCGAAGGCGCGGTCTACGAAGTCATCGCACCCAAGATCGCCGGCGTCACCTTGTCCGACGGTACCACGGTGGCGGCCAAGCAGAAGATCGACGGCGGGCCATCGGTCCTCTTCGATGCGGTGGCGATCCTGGTTTCCAAGGAGGGCGCCGCGCTGCTGTCGATCGATGCGGCGGCCAAGGATTTTGTCACCGACGCCTTCGCCCACTGCAAGTTCATCGGGTTCACGGTCGAAGCCGAGGCGATTTTCGTCAAGGCCGGTATCGCCGACGACCTCGACGAAGCCTGCCTCGCCCTGGCCAGGCCAAAAGATGCCGGAGACTTCGTGACGGCATGTCGGTCGCTGCGCCATTGGCCCCGGGAACTCGAGGTGGATCTGGATGCACGGCCCGCAGCCTGATCGACCTACCTTCAGGGCGCGCAGCCCCGGGGGCGGCGCTTTGTCGCCCACGGGGTCATCCCCCGGCAGCCTGAAGATCGGCATCATCTCCCATCTCAAGCACCCGATTGCCGAACCTTTCGCCGGCGGGCTCGAGATGCATACGCATCTGCTGGCACGGGCCCTGCGCGAACGGGGCCATGCCGTTACGGTGTTCGCCTCGTCGCGCTCGGATAGCCGTATCGGCCTCGAGGCGATCTGCTCCGAAACCGCACTTTGCGAGGTCGGGACGGCCGAGGCTACGGATATCGCCTTCTTCAAGGAGCATCATGCCTACCTCAGCTTGATGAACGGCCTGCGCCACCGCGACTTCGATGTGATTCACAACAACTCGCTGCACTATCTTCCGGTCACTCTGGCGGACAGCCTGCCGATGCCGATGGTCACCACATTCCACACGCCGCCGTTCTGCTGGCTCGAAAGCGGCGTTCGCCTGTGCTCGGCAGAGGACCATGCGTTCGTCGCGGTCTCCAAATCGGTCGCGGCGCTGTGGGAGCACGTCGCGAAGGCGGACGAGGTGATCCTGAACGGCATCAACCTTCAGAAGTTCGCTTTCCATCCCGTCCCGGACGAGGCGGGCTACCTTGTCTGGTACGGCCGCATCGTTCCGGAAAAGGGCCTGCATTTCGCGATCGAGGCGGCGCGGCTGATCGGCCTGCCGCTGAGGATCGCCGGGCCGATCCTGGACGAAGAGTATTATCGCACCCGCATTGCGCCGCAGCTTGGTGCCGATGCCGTCCACGTCGGTCATCTCGCGCATAGCGAACTGGCCCGCCTGGTGGGTGGGGCCAGGGCCTTCCTGTGCACCCCGATGTGGGACGAGCCTTATGGCCTGGTGATTGCCGAGGCCCTCGCATGCGGCGTGCCCGTCGCGGCTTTTGAACGCGGCGCGATCCCGGAAATCCTGGACGCCGCCTGCGGTGTCCTGGCCACGCCGGACGACGTCGCCTCGCTGGCGGCAGCCGGTCTGGCGGCGCTGTCGCTCGACCGGCGCGCCTGCCGCCAGCGCGCGGAGCGCATATGCGACGTAGGGCAGATGGTGGCAGGCTACGAAGCGCTCTATCGGCGCCAGATCGCCCAGCGCAGGCAAGGGCAGGGCGGCATGCCGCTTGGTGTGGCGGCGTTCGAAAGCGCTGACGCGACCACCTCGGGCAGCGCGGGCCTGCATGCCTGAGAGCCGCGCAGCAGAGAGCCGGGACATCGACCTGTGCGTGTGCGTCCCGGCCCGCAACGAGGCCGACCGGCTGCCGACCTTGCTATCGGCGCTGGCCGCGCAGACCTGGCAAGCGCCGATACCTGTCGCGGTCGTGGTCAACAACTCGGACGACGACAGCTTCGAGGTCGTGGACCGCGCGCGCGTTCGCTTCGAAGGCAGGCTGGCAATTCAGGTCGAACAGGTGACGTTCGCGCCGGAACTGGCGCACGCTGGCTCCGCCCGCAGGCGCGCCATGGACAGCGGGCTCGGCATGCTGCCGGCGCTGCGGCGGAGCGTCCTGGTCAGCACCGACGCCGATACCCGGCCCCCGCCCGAATGGCTCGGGAATATCGCCCGCGCCTTTGCCCGGGGCGCGGACATCGTCGGAGGCCGCATCGAGATCGAGCAGGCCGAACCGCTGCCCGAGCCAGTGCGGCGCCTGCGTGCGGCCTGGGACGCTTACTGGCGGCGTGTCCGCGCCATCGAGGATGCGCTCGACCCGCTGCCCTGGGATCCCGCGCCAAGGCACGGGGATCACACCGGCGCCTCGCTGGCAATTAGGGCTGCCCTCTATGTCGACTGCGGCCGCGTGCCGCTGCTGCCCACGGGCGAAGATCGCGCGCTGGTGGCGGCGGCCCTTGCGCAGGGAGGGCGGCTGGCCCACCCGCAGGATGTTTTCACTCATGTTTCGCCGCGCCGCGACGGACGGGCGGAAGGGGGCATGGCTCTGGCCATGCATGACCTCTTCGACCTGGCCGCCAGGGGCGAGCGCCCCAGCGCACCGGGTTACGAACATTGGCGCGAACGCGCGGCCTGGCGCCGCGAGCTGCGCGCGCAGGAGGGCGGTCAGGCGCTGATTGCGAAAGCGGAGCCGCTGCTTTCTCCCATGCCCCACGACATGCTGCTGGAGGTCACGCCGTGAACCGCCGGCCGATCGGATATTACGTCCACCATCACGGCGCCGGCCACCGTGCCCGCGCCGATGCCATCGTTGCCGCTTCCGATTGGCCGATCGTCCTGCTCGGCACCGGGCTCGGCGGCGCTGGGATCGACCTGCCCGACGACCGTCCGGTCTCGGGCCGCTTCGATGGGCAGGACTTCGCAGACTGCCGCCCGGACGCGCTGCATTACGCGCCCCTCGATCACGAGGGCGTGCGGGCGCGCGTCGCCGAGATGGCCGGCTGGATCGCGGCCGCGCGGCCGGCGCTGATGGTCGTCGACGTATCGGTGGAAGCGGCGATGGTCGCCAGGCTGGCATCTGTTCCGACCGTCTACGTACGCCTCAACGGAGAGCGCGACGATGCCGCGCATCGCGACGCCTTTCGCGGGGCGTCGGCGCTGCTCGCCCCGTTCCCCCCTGCACTGGATGCAGCTGCGACGCCCGCCTGGGTGCGCGACAAGACCCGGTACCTGCCCGGCATCACCGCAGAGGCGTGCGCCGGCACGCCGATCGATCGCCGTATTCTGGTGGTGTTCGGGCGCGGCGGCGCGGCGGGCGACGGCGCCATGCTGGCCGATGCCGCCCGTGCCTGCCCGCAATGGGAGTGGCGGGTCATCGGCCCGGCAACCACGCCCGCCGATATCCCCGCCAACCTCGAGTTCGCGGGCTGGGTCGACGCGCCCGGGCGTGAGATCGCCCGCGCCCGGATCGTGGTGGGAGCAGCCGGAGACGGGCTCGTCGGCGCGGTGATGGCGGCCGACCGGCCCTTCGTATGCGTGCCAGAGGATCGACCCTTCGGCGAACAGCGGGCGACCGCGCGCGGCCTCGACCGGATCGGCGCCGCGGTGGTGCTGCCGGCGTGGCCCGGCGGCGAAAGCTGGCCGGTTCTGATAGAGAAAGCCCTTTCGCTGCGCAGTTCGGCGCGCCGGGCCCTGCACGACGAACGGGGTGCGCAAAAAGCGGCATCATGGCTGGGAGGCATGGCCGCAGCCGTGACCTGCGGCATCAAGGAACACGCGGTATGAAAACATCCACCCAAACCACCGCCGAGCAGGATGACCCGGTGGCGCGGGCCGCCGCGATCGCCTCGCGATTGGCCGATCTCGGCGCCCGTTACGACGCTGCCCCGGTCTTCCCGGTCGAGAGCATGCGGTGCCTTGCCGCTGCCGGCCTGCATCGTCATTTCGCCCCTCCCGCGAGCGGCGGGATCGCCTTCGCGGACGTGCCCACCCGGTACCAGACGTTGATGGACGTCCTGCGCATCGTCGGGCGAGCCGACCTCAGCATCGGACGGCTCTACGAAGGCCACGTCAACGCGCTGGCGCTGTTCGACTGGTATGCCTCGCCCGAGCAGGCGGTTCGCCTCGGCCGGGAACTGGAGGACGGTGCGTTCTACGGGGTGTGGGCGACCGAGCCGCAGCCCGGCGTCAGCATTGAACGCGGTGAAGGTGGGACCGCGGTGCTCAAGGGCGGCAAGTCGTTCGCGAGCGGGGCCGGGGGGCTCAAACACGCCATCGTGACGGCGCAGGAAGCCGGAAGCGAGCGGCAACTGGTGATCGTGGGCGCTGACGACGCAGAGCGCGCCGACGTGTCGCAGTGGCGCGTGCGCGGGATGCGGGCGACGACCAGTGGTCTTTACGACCTGACCGGCATGGGCATCGAAGAAGCGGACCTGCTCGGCCTCCCGGGCGACTACGACCGCGACCCACGCTTCACGACCGGAGCCTGGCGCTTCGCCGCCGTGCAACTGGGAGGGATCGAGGGGCTGCTGGCAGAGACGCGGCTGGCGATGCCCGAGGCGGCCCGCAGCGATCCGCTGCAGCGCGCGAAGTTCGCAGACTGCGTCGCGGCGGCGCGCACGGCGTATATGTGGGTCCGAGAATGCGCCCTGCGCGCTGCCCTCGACGACCCCGACGGGCCCGCGTTTGCGCGCATGACCCGCGGCATCGTCGAGCGGGCGGGGCTCGACGTGATGGAGCTTGCCGCCCGGATCGTCGGCACGCGCAGCGCGATGGACGGGCAGCGCATCGACAAGATCGTCCGCGACCTTTCGCTCTACCTGCGGCAGGCCGGCCCGGACCATGCGCGCGACCAGGCAGCGCTGGCCTGGCTGGATCACGATGCCTGGGGTGAGGAGGACCGCCTGTGGTGACCGTCCCGCGAAGCGCGCACGGCATAACGGCGCTGCGCTGGCTGGTGCTGGCGCCTCACCCCGACGACGAGACGCTGGGCGCCGGCGCCCTGATCGCGCAGGCCTCGGCGGCGGGGCGGCTGGCGGGGCTCGTCTACCTGACCGACGGATCGGGATCGCACGGACCCGTTGATGGCCGCACCGGCCACCTCGTCGCCGTCCGCCGACGGGAGGCGGCGACGGCATTGTCCCGGCTGACGGGAAGTCGGAGGGCGCCCCCGTTCCACCTCGACTGGAAGGACGCCGCACCTGTAGCGCCCGGAACCGCTGCCTTCGACCGTGCTGCCCGCAGGCTTGCCGCGCTGTGCCGCCGGCGGCGGGTCGACGGACTTGCCGTCACGGCGCTGCACGAACTCCACTGCGACCATGCCGCAGCCGCCCGGCTGGCCTATGCCGTCCAGGCCTCCGCGAAACGCCGGGTGCTGGTCGCCGAGTATTGCGTGTGGAGCGACGCGCCGGAGACCCGGTCTTTCCGCAGTACACGCACGCTGCCGATGCTACCGGGCAAGCGCCGCCATGCGCTGCAGGCCCATCGCAGCCAGCTGACGGCTGCGCTGGGGCCGGGTTTCCGCCTGCCGCCCGAACGCCGGCGGATGTCCGCCACCGACAGCCTGTACATGCGGAGACGCCCATGAACCGCCCCTCGGCCAGCCTCCCGGCCGACTATTTCGAAAGCATGTTTCGCGGCACCGAAGATCCCTGGGACCTCGAAAGCAGCGCCTATGAGCGCGGCAAGTACGCGCATACGGTCCAGGCTTTGCGTGGACGGGCCTACCGACAGGCGTTCGAGGTGGGCTGCGCCAAGGGCGTGCTCACTGCCGGCCTCGCCCCCCATTGCGGCGCCTTGCTGGCAATCGACGTCAGCGCCACCGCGCTGAAGGCGGCGCGGGCGCGGTGCGCGCCGCTGGACCAGGTGTCGTTCGCCAACATGGTGTTCCCCCAACAGGCACCGTCGCGCGAGTTCGACCTCGTGGTGTTGTCCGAGGTCGTCTATTACTGGGACGACCGCGACATCAGGCGCGCCGCCACTTGGATCGCGTCGCAGGTGGAAACCGGCGGCGACATCCTGCTGGTCCACTGGACGGGCGAAACTGATTACCCGCAAGGCGGGGACGAGGCGGTCGAAAAGCTGCACGGTTTCCTCGCCGGCAGGGTCGAAGTCGTCACAGCCGAGCGTACCGCGCAGTACCGGCTCGATCTTTGGCGCCGCCTGCCATGAGCCTGAGCGTGCTGACGATCGTCAAGAACCGTGCCGGCCATCTGGCGCAGCTGATCGAGGGACTGCGGCGCAGCGCCGCCGCTCCGTTCGAACTCGTCGTCGTCGACATGGGGAGCGATCCGCCCGCCACCATCGGCGACCTGCCTTTTCGGGCGCGCGTGGTGCGCCTGGACGGGGGCGGGTTGCCGCTGGCAGCCGCGCGCAATGCCGCTGCCCGGGCCGCAAGCGGAGACTACCTCCTGTTCCTCGATGTCGACTGTATCCCGATGCGCGGCCTGGTGGACGCGATGGCGGATGCGCTCGCCGCGAACGACGCGCTGATCTGTGCGCAGGTCAGGTATCTCGGGCCCGAGGACGCGCGCGGGGACTGGCAGGAGGCGGAGCTTCTGGGCCGTTCGTCAGGGCACCCGGGGCGTCGGTTTCCCGCTCAAGGGATCCGAGAGGTGGAGAACGCCGGGCTTTTCTGGTCGCTGGTCTTCGGCATCCACCGCGAACGCTTCTTCGACCTCGGCGGTTTCGACGAAGCCTTCACCGGCTACGGCGCCGAGGATACCGATTTCGGGTTCCGGGCGCGCGAGGCAGGGCTGCCGCTGCTATTCATGGGAGGGCCGGGAGCCTTCCACCAGCATCACGACAGCTTCGAGCCGCCACTGCAGCACCTGGACGATATCGTGCGCAACGCGAATGTCTTCCGGGTTCGCTGGGATCGCTGGCCGATGGAAGGCTGGCTTGCAGCGTTCCAAAAGCTGGGTCTGGTATTGTGGGACCAGGACAGATTGAGCGTGCACCGCCGTCCCACCGATGAGGAAATCGCCCACGCCCGCACCGAGCACGCCGCCTGAGTCCAAACAAATGTTCGATGGGGGGCGCAATCGAAAATGCGTACGCTCAAATAAGTACCCCCGCCGGAGCGGGGGTAGGTTCGATTTACTTTGCGCCGGTGCCCGGCTCGGTGGTCTTGGGCGGCTTGCCGTCCTCGACCCGGCCTTCGTTCCGAAGGTCGCGGCCTTCCTGGGCCTTCTTCTGGCTTTCGGGAGACTTGCCGTGTTCGTTCAATTCTTCCTTGACGAATCCGGCTGCTTCCTTGGCTTCACCCTTGATGCTCATGATCGTCTCCTAAATATGACGTCTGCCACTGCAGCTCCTGACGGAGATATAGCACACGAGATGCCTTTCAGTTCCGGTCAACTGTGAGGCGCCGTCGCTACTCGCCGGCAGAAGCGCCTGTTGCGGCAGCCGTGGAGAAGAAGAACGCCCCGCCGGCGTCCGATCGCCGATCGCCGATGCTGTCTTGATTGCCAAGGTTGATTTTGAGGGGGGGCTAAATCGGGCACCCTTGTTGGGCCAGTCGTGGGCGGCCTCGGGTATCTGCGCTATTTCCATTGCGCCGCCGAACCGGTTGACGATATCTTAGGCGCCAAAAGTGGCGATAAGGTTGTCCTCGACGATCAAGTGCCACGTGCGTGCTAGCAACTCAGGTTTCACCGATACCTTCGACACAGGGGCAAGCTACGCCAGCCGACGGGGCGCCTCGTGTTCGTCCCGCTAGAAGCTTGGGAACTAGGACCGAGATATTGGGTTCGAGACGCGAAATCCAAGGAGCGCCAACGAACATGACTGTATCGACATTGGAAACACCGGACGGCGATGAAATCGAGATCGACGGCGACGACGTGGTAGGCGTCAAGGTCGGCAAGGAATCTGACACGACTATCGTCGAGCTTGAGGACGGGGACGAGATCATCGTAGCTGCCGGCAAGCTTGAAGTTATCGCGGAGCTTGATCTCGATCCATTGCTTCACGATGATCCGGACGAGGACGTCGAGGACCCTGACGACACACTTGGTGATCGTAACGATTGAAGACGCCTATTGCGGTCACCTGGATCATCGGAGCGCGTAAATCATAGTGACAGTGTCCCGGCGTGGTGGGTGGGGCAGGACCGGCGTGCGCCGAGAGGTCGTTCTCCGTCCCTGACCTTTTCAAATGTCCGGCAGAACCTGATCCGCGCGGCCCCAATGGGCCAGGTTCTTCGACGTGGCCCGCTTCACCATCTCGGCGCTGTCGCCGATATGCCAGTGCGAGGGTTTGTCGAGATCGCGAAGCTCCTCCCAGGTAACCGGCACCGCGATTGGCGCAAATTCCCGGCTGCGGGCGCTGTAAGGCATGGCCGCCGTCGCGCCGCGCTGGTTGCGCAGATAGTCGATGAATATGCGTCCGGTGCGCTTGGCTTTCGCGAGGGCGGCGGTGAACCGATCAGGCTCTGACTGCGGCAGGGCCAAGGCAAAGCGGTGTGCAAAGTCTTTCACCAGAGGCCATTCTGCAGAAGGGGTGAGCGGCGCGATGACGTGAACTCCCTTACCGCCTGTGACCATTGGAAAGGTAGCGAGGCCCATCTGGGCGAGCAGGTCCTGAAGGTGAAATGCCGCAGACACGACGTCTTTGAAGTCGAGGCCTTCGTCGGGATCGAGATCGAATACCAGCCTGTCGGCCTTTTCGACATCTTCGATCCGAGCACCCCATCCGTGAAACTCGATCGTGCCCATCTGAACGCAGGTGAGCAGGCCGGTGGGAGCGTCGACGAAAAGGTAGGGCTCGTCATGCCCATCCTTTTCACGGATGCCGATCTGCTTGACGTCGGTGCCGAAGCTGCCGGCATCGTGTTTTTGGAAGAAGCATTTCTTGCTGCGGCCCTGCGGACAGCGCACCAGGCTGATCGGCCGGCTGCCTACCCATGGGAGCATAATCGGCGCGACTGTCGCGTAATAATCCGCCAGTTGGCCCTTGGTCAGTTTGCCCTCGGGGAAAATCACTCGTTCGCGGTTGCTGATACGCACACTGGCAGCGGCGGGCGCCGTGACCACCGCCACAGGTGCCGCGGTCTCGAGCACGATAGCTTCGGGCTTTTTGTCCTCGCGCAGTCCCAGATAACTCGGGTGGCGCAGCACGCCTTCATCGGTGAACTCGATATAGGCGATCTCGGCGACAAGCTTCGGTGCAATCCAGTGGGCGCCGCGAACCGCTGCTCGCGGCGCATCTACAGTCGGCTGCTGCCGCTCGAGCGGCGCCATGAGCTCCATCAGCCGCTCGATCTCGTCGCCAGTGAACCCGGTACCGGCCTTTCCCGCATAGCGCAGCTTGCCGTTCTCGTTGACGCCGAGCAGGAGAGAGCGAAATCCACGCTGCTTGTCCGACGGGGTCCAGCCTACGATGACGAATTCCTGGCGGCGGATGCACTTGGTCTTGACCCAACTGCCGCTGCGCGAACCAAAGTAGCGCGCATCCGCCCGCTTCGAGATGACGCCTTCCAAGCCAGCGTCGCAGAAGCTGGTGAGAAGGTTCTCGCCATTGCCGACGATGTGGTCCGAGTACCGAATGCGACTTTGGCCGCCCCCAATCAGCGCGGCCAGCTTTTCCTTCCGCGCGGTAAGCGGCAGCTGCGTCAGGTCCTCGCCATCGAGTTCGAGAATATCGAACGCGAAGTAATTGATTGCACCGGGTTGGCCCTTGAGCGCCGCCTGAAGGGCCTGAAAGCTGGTACGGCCATCTGGAAGAGTGACAACCGCCTCCTCGTCGATCAGGGCACTGCCCGCATTGAGTTTCACGGCCTCGGCGATCAGCCCTGCGAAGCGGTCCGACCAGTCGAGTCCGGAGCGCGTATAGGCGCGGCCCTCGCCGCCGCCGATCGCCAGGAGCGTACGGTAACCGTCGTATTTGAGCTCGTGCAGCCACCGGTCGCCAACTGGAACATGATCCACCAGCGTGGCCAACTGCACCGGCTGGAACGGGGGGATCATGCCGGCCCTTTTTCGACGGGCCGGCGCGGTCCGGATCGGTTTGGTGGCGGCGGTACGCGTCTTGCGCTTGGCGACCGCTTTGCCGGCGGTGATTTCCTCCATCGTGCGCCCTGTATCGACGCTTGTCAGGTGGGTGGCGATCAGGTCGTCCGAACCACCGGCAAACGCGTCCTGTACTTTACGCAATATCCAATTCTCGCCTTTTTCCCTGCCGCGGGGTTTTAGGCGAAAGAGTATCCATTCACCCTGCATCCGCCGTCCATGCAGGATAAAGTGGAGGTGTCCTTCTGGCAGGGTTTCGCCTGGATTCTTGCCAGGAATCGATTCCCAGGTGCCATTGTCCCAAAGCATAACGGTCCCGCCGCCATATTCGCCTTTGGGGATCGTGCCTTCGAAACGGGCATAATCGAGCGGGTGGTCTTCGGTGCGGACCGCAAGACGCTTGTCGTCCGGGTTGATGCTCGGTCCGCGGGTCACGGCCCAACTGACCAGCGTGCCGTCAAGTTCAAGTCGAAAGTCTTAGTGAAGCCGCGATGCCGCATGCTTTTGCACGACAAATCCGTTTCCGCTCGTCGGCTCGGTTGCGCCCGATGGTTCGGCGGTGCGCGCAAAATCGCGTTTCTCGCGATATTTGGCGAGCCGCTCCTGCGCCGAAGTAGGGTTTGCTTTTGCAGCTCGTGCCATGGCTGTCCCGATCGATATTCATTGCAAATCCCAAGGGAACGGACTCGTTCCAGAGCGAATTATCCGCCGATGGCCCGGACGAAGCGGTAGCTGGTCTGCTCGAAGTCCAACGACCGAAAGAAATTGTGGCTGTTATTGACCGTGATGTCGCTCATCACTTCAAGCTGATGGCAACCGGACCTCTCCAATACCTTCTGCGCCGCGGCCAACATTTGCGTCGCGATCCCGCGTCGCCGGAATCGCTTGTCAACGACCAGCACGGTGAGCCTGCCCAGCGTTCCGCGATGGGGGGTAGGTATGAGTGCCCAGCCGCAGCAGCCGACGATTTCGTCGAGCTCGGCGACCAGGGTTCCAGCCTTTGCCCTGCGCGCTTTGTCCAGATTTCCAGCTACATCCTTTCGATCGACCGACGTGTCGCCAAGCTGGTTGAACAGGCCAAAGAGCGCGTCGCTATCGGCCGGGGTTGCTGCGCGCATCCTTAGGACCGGCTCGGGCTTTGGTTCGGGCTTCGGCTTGAGTTTTGGTTCGTGTTTAGGAACGATCCGCAGCTGGGCTGTTGACCGCGTCACCTGCTCGGCCTTCGGCTGACGCGCCGCTGACTTTGCCGGGACAGGAGTTACGAACTGCTTGCCAGATGCCCGTTTCCTTGCGCGCCGCGGCCCCAGGGTTTCCTCATCATTCGCCTCGGTGCGAGGCGTTTTCGGAGAAGAGGAGCGATCCGGCGTGGTGTCCGCCGATTGCTTCCATGTGCCCAGTTCACTGGTCCGCAGATAGTGCTGGATATCTTCCGCGCTGGCCGTCAGCCCCCCTTCGGCAATACCGAAAAGAGAGTTTCCGGCCGCGTCGCTCAATCCGAATCTGCCGAAGTCACCGGTGCCAGGTTTGCGTCTGCGTGACTTGACGAGTTTAAGGCCGCGATGCTGGGCCATTTCGCGCAGCTGTTCATCGCTCACCTCCGCCACGTCAAGCTGCGTTCAGGTTGAGCGAGCCGCGAACGGGAGATCGTTCCAGCACGATACATTCGCTTTGACCCACTGCAGATTCGCCTCGGCCTGGTGGGGGGAACACACACTGCAAATCCGCGCTCCACAGGATATGCGTGCACACCGGTTCAACCATTCCTCGATGATAGATCGGATCAGCTACGATGACGAGGGGGGGACGCTGTGGGTCTCGTTTCGCCAGACGGGCAAGTACCTGTACGAAGACGTGCCAGCCGCCATTTTCGAAGCCTTCTGCCAGGCTTCTTCCGCCGGGACTTTCTTCAACGGCCGTGTCAGGCACCACTTCCGGTGCCGCCGCGATCCGGAGCGCCGCCCCTTCGGTCCCGATGCCTGACCGGTCAGGCTTCGCCGAGCGCACGGTAGACTGACATTAGATGGCGCGAGGCGACCGCCCGGGCGCGGGGCGAGCGGACCGTCTCCTCATTGGTTTCATGAAGCATGGTGAGCATGTCGAGCACCTCCTGACGCGAGGTGCCGGTCTCTTGCAGATGCATGCCGATCAGGGTGAGCAGGTTGGCCCACAAGGTTATGGCGCCTTCAGCAAAAACGGCGTCATCATCAGCGAGCAACGAGTTTGCAGTGCTTTCGTGTTCACCCATCATGAAGCTCGCTTGCGGGGCGGTGACTTCGCCGGGGGTTTTGCGACGGTCTTTTTGGCTGCCGGTTTGGCCGTTTTTCCGGCCTGTTGTTCAGTCTTAGGCGCCCGTTTCTTGGCCGCTGGCTTGGACGAAGCGGACCCTCCCAGAGAACTCTTGAGTGCCGCCATCAGATCGACAACGTTCGAACCACGCGGATCAGCGCCTTTGTCGTCCGCATCAATATTAAGCGTCTTGCCCTTTTTCTTGCGTTCGATCAGCTCCTTCAGCGCATCGGCATAGCGGTCGTGGAAATCGCTTGCATCGAACTTGCCGGTCTTTTTGTCGATCAACGTTGTCGCAAGATCGAGCAGCTCCTCGTCAGGATCGGCGTCCCCAATTTCTCGGAAGTAGCTTGTCGCCTTGTTGACCTCGTCGGCGTAGCGCAGCGTTTCCATGACCATCCCGCGGCCGCAAGCCTTGATACTGACGACGTATTCGCGGCCGCGCATTGCAAGTTGCCCGAGCCCGATCTTGCGGGTGCGTCTCAGCGCTTCACGCAGCACGATGAACGCCTCTTCGGCCAGATCGTCAGCCGGCACTACGTAATAGGGCTTTTCGAAATAGATCATGTCGACATCGTGAGCGTCGACGAACTGCGTTAACTCAAGCGTCTTCTTGCTCTCGAGCTTGACCCCCTCGATTTCCTTTTCATCAAGGAGCACATATTCGCCTTTGGCATATTCGAAGCCTTTGACAATCTCGTCGACGTCAACCGGCCCGATCCCTGGCACGACCTTTTCATATTTGATGCGCTGGCCGGACGGTTCATGAATCTGATTGAAGGCGATCGTCGCACCGCTTTTGGTTGCCGAATAGATTTCGATGGGGATCGAAACGAGCGCCAGGCGGATCTGGCCTTTCCAATAGGGACGTGCAGCCATTACGCTCTCCTTCGTATGTCTGGAACAAACCCCAGTTCTTGTTCTCGTTCCGTTGCGCGCGCGCGGATACGGGAAATTACCGGCTATCTAGCCGATACGGGTCCGACCCTACTAACCGCGAGCCCCCACACACACGCTTGATCATTGCGCGATGGGCCTCCCACGCAGCTGACATTGCCCGGTACCGGTCCATTGCAATTCGACGGGGGCGTTCATTCGAGGGTGAAGAGGGAAAGGGTTGCATTGGCGTTTCTCAGCGATCTTCGTGGCGAGCTAGTCGATTTCGAACTCAGGATCCCCAGTGCGGTTCCAAGCGGACTCGGTCCGCATGGTTCAAACCACTAAGCTATCAGATATCGATGCCTAGGAAGGTGGCCTGCCAGTTCCCGAAGGGACAGCGCTGGCAGGCCGGAGTAAGGTCAGGCGGCGTCCCGTGCTCTGTCGCCGGGCCCTTCGATCCGATCGTTAGCAGCGAGGCCGCCGATCTGGATGCGCCGCGGCTTCATCGCCTCGGGTAACACGTGCCTAAGTTCGATGATCAGCAGACCGTTTTCGAAGGTCGCGTTGCCAGCTTCGATAAAATCGGCCAGCTGGAAGCGGCGTTCGAATGAGCGCGTTGCAATGCCCCGATGGAGATATGTGCCTTCTGCCTCGTCCACGTTGTGGTTGGCCGAAACGATCAGCGAGTTCTGCTGCGCGACGATTTCGATATCATCGGGACGCAAGCCAGCCAGCGCGATGGAAATTCGATAGCTGTCTTCCCCATCTCGCAGGATGTCGAACGGCGGATAGCTGTCGGGCGTGTCCGCACGAGATCCGGTTTCGAGAAGATCGAATAAGCGATCGAAGCCGACCGTCGACCGGCGATACGGAGCAAAATCAAAGTTCGTTCTCATTTCCAAATCCTCCTGATGAAGCAATTCAGACTTGAGATGCACCGGAACTCAAAGAGCCGGTGCCCTCCTGGTCCACCGGACCCTGACAGGCGTCCGGCCCTGATTAGCTAGGCGAGCGCGCTATCCTTTCAAGCAGCTTTCCAAGGAAAGACGACAAAAATTCCACAGCGACCAGTCGTGCGGCTGGCAGCGATCACGGCAAGGGATCACCCCGGGTCTGGTGCCCAGCCACCTAACGAAGCCGAATTGGGCCAGGTCCTGACAAACCGGGCGCCACGCCGTTAGTCTTCGCTCCGATGCCTCGGATCTCGCTGGTTACCGGCTTGCTCGCCGTCGGTGCTGTCCAGCGGAAATTTCTCAGCCGCTCCGCCATCGCGCGGCTTGGTCCGGTCTGCCCCCGCTCCGCCGGCACCCTCGGAGTTCATGCCGGGATTGAGCCTTTCCTCATTCTTATCATCGCCATGCGCCTTATCCTGGTGGCTGCGTTTGTTGTCCTTGTCCATTGCCATACCTTTTGCTGAACGTGATCTCGCAACGGGACAGGGGAGGCTCCGTTCCAGAATGTTGCGTTCTTTCCACAACCCGCGCGCTTCTTCGATCGAGAAAGACGCCACGTGCCGAAGCCCCGCAGTCAAGCGGTATCATCACTCCCAGGTTCTGAACGGTTTCCAGACTGTTTCTGGCGCTGCAGCGGACCTAGGCTTGGGGCTCCCGAGAGGCTGGTCCAGGTATTGTGGATGCTTGGCTGATCGCAGCGGAAGCGATATCCACCGTAGCGGAACGGCTCCCCTGTCCAATCGTTATCCCCCGCCAGCATCAGCAGTTCCTCGGGGATGAAGCTTCATGACTAACATCGCCAGAAAGACGCGGCTTCCCTCAAGCGGCGCGATCGTGAAGCGGGTCAGTCCCGTCAGTCCGTACGTTTCCGCGCTTCGGCAAATCCTCGCCGATGGCGAAGGGAAGAGCGTGGCAACGTTCGCATTCGGCGAGCTGGTGGGTGAGGTCCTGAAGTCGCGAGACTCGCTCTGGGTGATGGTCCGGCGGCCGGGCGCAGGCGGCATCGCGCTACGCGCGGCATACCTGGGCGCGCCGTTCGAGTGCACCTGCGAAAAAGCCCAGGCGAAGGAAGCGGTGCGCCTGCGCCTCGACAGCGTGCTTGGGCAACATAGGATCCTGGTGGCAACGGGGGGAGACGCGCTCGAACACATCAGGGTTACGGTGCAATTCACGCCATCGACGCCGACGTTGATCCCATTCCTGCCTCGCGACCTCTATCCTCTAGATGGCGACGACGATCCGCTCGGTGCCGAAGGTCATGTCGAGGCGGCGCAGCGCGGGCTAAACAGCGGCGTCCTCTATTTTCGGATCGACAAACCCGCTTTCGGCAACGTTCTGTACTTCCAGAATCTCACGGCGATGAACGACTATTACCGGGCAACCAAGACCAGTCCGGACGGAGCGGTGGGTGGGCTGTGGCCCGAGCTGGGCTACCTGCCGCCTACGCCCGCGCAGTCCGGCACGCCGCCGTCGGCGCCGCTGCAGGCCGGGGTGGAAGTCACGTTGTCCGATGCGATCGTGGTGTTCCGCCATCACGCCCCGCCGCACGAGCGCGAGTCCGCCCGCCAGTTCCTGCAAATGCTGGGCGAGGCCTACAAGCTGATTGCGCTACCCCAAACAGAGTACCGGGACTGGATCGAACGGGCAGAGCGAACGCTTGTCGATCTGGACAAGGCTCCCGAAGCGACGATCCGGCACTACGGGCATCGCTATGTGCATCCCTACACGGCGAGCGAATATCCGGATTCCATGGTACAGGTGTCGGTGCTCGCCGCCGTCTTCGACTGGGGGCGCTGGAGCGGTGAGGCCCATCCTCTGGAAGCCGAACTGCGCGCCGGTCTGCGCCGCTTTTACGATCCGAAGCTCAAGGCGCTGCGCCGATACTCGCCAAATGTCGGCGACGACAAAGACGCAAACGCGGTCGACAGCTGGTATCTGTACCACCCCATGCTCAACCTCGCGCGGATGGCTCTGGCGGGAGACAAGCCCTCCGAAAAACTGTTCCTGGAATGCATCGATTTCGGCATCTCCGCCGCGCGGCATTTCGACTACAAGTGGCCGATTCAGTACGATGTGACGGATTTTTCCGTCATTACCGCCACAGCCAATGACGATCGCGGCCAGACCGACGTCGGCGGCCTCTATGCCCAGATCATGCTGCAGGCCCACGAACTGACCGCCGATCCGCGGTTCCTGGATGAAGCGAAGCGGGCGATCGACGCCGCGATGGGGATGCGCTTCAACCTGAACTATCAGGCAAACCTTACTGCCTGGGGTGCGGCAGCATGCATGCGGCTCTATCGCATCACCAACGACGTGGTCTACGCCGAGCAGAGCTATGTCTATCTCGCCAGCTTCTTCCACAACTGCGAAATATGGGAAAGCCGGCTCGAGCACGCAGTCCACTACAAGAACTTCCTTGGGGCGACCTGCCTGCAGGATGCTCCCTACATGGCTATCTACGAGTGCTTCGACGCCTTCACGGCGTTCGCCGCCTATCTCGACGACAGCGGGCCCGACCTGGATCCCGCAGTGCGCATGCTCGTCGCGGAATACTGCAAGTACGCGCTCGACCGCGCCTGGTACTATTACCCGGATGCGCTGCCCGCCGACATCCTGGCCACTGAAAACCGCAATGGCCACATCGACCGCAAGCTCTCGTTTCCCCTCGAGGATCTCTATCCTGACGGACAGTGTCCGGGGCAGGTCGGGCAGGAGATATACGGCGAAGGCGCTGCGCTGGTGTTTGCCACCCGCAGTTTCCACACAGTTGAAGGGGCGCCGTTCAAAATCTTCTGCGACCACTTCATCCGCGGCACCGAGCGGATCGGCGACCGATCACTCAGCATCGTGCTCGATGGGGGCGAGACGTGCCAGGCCGCACTCAATTTCATTCGTGAGAGACGCGCGACCCTTCCGGGCGTCCAAGTGGTCGGCGCCGGGGGTGATGTCCTGCGGGGAACGCCCCAAGGCACCGACCGCATTGATTTCAACGTTCCGGCACGTGGCCGGTTGACCATAACCTGGAACGACGAGGAGCATAGCGCATGATCGGGGTTTCGGACGCGCATACGGAACATCGCCCGCTTCAGGGCCGAAAGGCAATCATTACTGGCGGTACCACCGGCATCGGTCGCGCCATCGCCGTTCTGCTCGCCAGCGAGGGGGTAGAGGTCTTCATCTGCGGGCGAACGCCCGAACATCTCGATGATGCGCTCGCGCGGATCCGCGAAGTGGGGCAGGGGGATGGCATCGCTGTCGACCTCGCCGAGCCGGCGGAACTCGACCGCTTCTTCCAAGCGGCGAACAATGCGCTCGGGTGCCCTGACATAGCCGTGATCAACGCCGCGGTGCCGGCCCAGTCATTGTCCGAGATGACGGCGGAGGAGGTGCGCTATGCGGTCGCGGTCGACTTTACCGCCTATCTGGTGAGCGCACATGCAGCGCAGGCGCTGCTCGCCGACAAGGGCGATATCGTCCTGATCGGTTCGATGTCAGCGCACGTGCTTGGGCCTGGATCGACGGTCTACGCCGGCATGAAGGCCGGTATCGCGGGTTTTTCAGAAGCGCTGCGCCGCGAGCTTGGCCCCAAGGGCATCAGGGTTGCTCTTGTCGAACCCGGTAAGACGGGGGCGGATATCCAATACCCTGACATTCCGGCTGAAAAGCAGCGGCAGATGATTATCCAAGAGACGATGTTGCGGGCCGAGGACATTGCCGTCGGCGTCCATTACCTGCTGACACAGCCCCGTCGAACGGTGGTCCAGCAGCTCACCATCACTCCCCGCGCTCAGGAGCAGGAATGACGTACGACATCGACAAGCTCGTTCTGGTCCCGGACGATATCGATCTGGGACGCTCGCCTTTGGCGGGACATCTCGATGCCGAGACCTATGTGCTGGGCGCCTTTAACCCCGCCCTTACGCGGCTGCCTAACGGCAATCTGCTGATGATGGTGCGCGTGGCCGAGGCCCTCCGCCAGCCGGTCTTCGACAACCACATCCATGCGATTCGCTGGGAGGATATGAATGGCGGTCGCTTCGTGCTGGATGCGTGGCCGTTGGAGCACGTCGACACTGCCGATCCGCGTAAGTTCATGTTGCGCAGCGGGGGGTGGAAGATCATGGCGCTGACTTCCCTGTCATGGCTTCTGCCGGTCGAGCTCACGCCGGACGGCACCGAACGGGTCGCGATCCATTACGACCGGGCGATCGGCCCGCGCAACAGCCTACAGTGCTACGGCGTCGAGGACGCGCGGATCAGCAAAGTCGGCGAACGCTGGCTGATGACCACATGTTCGGTCAGCCCAGAGCGCCACTCGACGACGCTCTACACTTCCGACAATGGGCTCGACTGGACCTTCGCGGATATCGTGCTCGACCACCAGAACAAGGATATGCTGATCTTCGAAGGGCTTATTGATGGCCATTACTGGGCGCAGACGCGGCCGTTGGGCGATCTCTATTTCGCCTATCCACCCGGCAGCGAATGGCGTGCTGGCCCCTCGATCAATCTTGCCCATTCGCCAGATGCCTTGTTCTGGAAACCGCATGCCAGGCCTGGCATCCGTCCGCATGCCGCTACGCTCGCAACTGCCCGAATGGGCGGCGGCAGCCCTCCGGTACTCACGCGAGGCATCGAAGCCGGCGGGTGGCTGACCCTCTGGCATGGCGTAGAGCCAAAGGAGATCGTCGGGATCTATCGGACGTACTGGTCAATCCTGGACGCAGGCGATCCCAGCATCGTGCTCCGTACCGACGACGCGCCGCTGCTGGAAGCCAATCCTGAGCTGACGCGGCCGCTAGAGCACCAGATGTACGTCCGCGATGTCGTCTTCACCACGGGGATCGCGGACGGGGGAGATCACTATGTCGTCGCCTCCGGCGAAGCCGATCTTGCCTGCCGCATCACGCATATACCGAAGAGCAGATTCGCGCCGTGATCTTGACCAGAGTTATCTGCGTTGCGGCGTGAACCGCCGCGGAAAGGGCGCGGAAGCCCATCTTGCAGCTTTGCTGGGCCCATCTATTTTTAGGGCGATCTCGCCGCCGATATCATCGAAAGCGGGCGCGCCTACTGACGTATCAGCGTGCAAGTCAAGGGAACAGCGAGGGCAAGTACCGCTATAGCCGCCCGGATGAGCGTCAGAGGCGCCCCCAATCATGCACAGAGATAAGGCGTGACCACCTAAAGGCTCGACTCGGGCCGTGCCGTGCGCCGGCGGCGATGAGCGGTAGCGGCGGACGGAATGCGAACACGGCGCTCGTCGACATCTGGCTTTCGACGGCGATCGCTTTAGAATATGCCGTTCAAGCCGCCAGGGTTGTCGCATTGTCCCAAAGCTCAGCGCGGTAGCGATCAAAGCACCGTTCACCACAAAGCAGCCGCATCAAGGCGCCTTCAGCGATCGCCGTTGCGCGGCGGCCGTCCTCTTCGACCAGCGGGCGCAGAGCCTCACGGTTCCATGTCTCGCTATGCTTGACGTCCAGGACGGCATGCAAATCAAAATATCGTCGCTGGCGGTTAGACAGGCCGATACGGCGCAGACCTTTCGCTACCAAGGCCGAGCGACCGGGCGCGGTGAGCTCGATTACGCCAAGGGCACCTACGGAATGCCACGCATATCGCCGTGAGGAAGCCATCCCAGTCATCGCGTTGGCCAACGCCAGGCTTTCCGGGACGGTCGACTGGATCGTTGGGTCCACGTCCAGGGCCTCCGCGACGATCTGCAGCATCGGGCCGTGCATGCCCTTTGCATTTCCGCAGCCCATCTCGTCCCAATAATTTCGGGCCAGTTCGAGCTTTGCCTGGTTCGGAAGCTTAATCTGAGTCATGGCAACGAGATCGTCGAAACCTGCTTCGCCGGCAGCTTCCTGTTCAAAGAACCATCGCAGGTCTTCGCGGGACGCTTGTTCAGCCAACCACGGGAATAGCGTATCGTTCTGTCCCGGTCCGGTATCCCTAAGCCCCTCAAACCAGTCGATAAAATCATCGGCCTTAGTAGGCGCGAGACTTGCCCTCTCCTGTACCAAGCTGCGGAGGTGCTCCAGGAATTCGCCCTCAATGATCTGCATCTGCGCGTCATTTTTCAACGACTGCATCCAATCCGCGTCAGGAAACTGGGGTGCCAGTCGCTTGCGATTCCAGGTCGCAAGCGACTGCTGGAACTGGTCAGAAAAGTACAAATCGGTTTCGGTTTGAGCAGTGGCTGGTCTGAAGTCCAACATTGGTAGTCCTCTGAAACAACGTATCGAAATGTCGCGGCAGCGGCGTAAAAATCCGCTGACCGCCCCATAGGTTTCAAACGTGATGCCATTGCGGTGCGTGGCCGCGTGTCCGTGAGAAAAGCACGGCCCTGTCCGGAGGCATCGCGTCTCGGAAAGGTTCTACTGCAGTTACCGGCACCCCGTAGCGTTCGAGATCCTCGATCAATAACTCAAGGCACTCAGTATCCTGCGCCTGGCCGATTACCCCGATGTCGGGCATCTCGGTGCCAAACATCGCCAAAGCGTCCCACGCTTTCTGGAAGCAACGAACTTCATATCCCTCGCGCGCGAGCTCGCGCTCCTGCCAGTGGCGTTGAACCGTAGATTCCGCGAGGACCAGAGCCAGTCGCCGTTTTTGAGGATATTTCGTCATAGCCCGAGAATGCGCTTCATCCGAGTCGGGCTCCCGCATTTCGCGAAATTTCGGCCCGGAATAAGCCGGGCCGTATTGGATTGGCGGTAAATCGCCTTAGTGCTGTCGGTGCCGCGTATTTTTGCGGCGCAAGCTTCGGGCTCGACCATATTCTGGCAAGGGCACACACCCTTGGTCCCTCGTTTCTTCTGGATCTTGGCTGAGGCATGAAACGGCGCGTCTCATCCTTGCAATTGGCTTGCCGTCGGTTGGAACCGAAGGCCATTGGTCTATGTTCGGCCTACATGAACCGGCAGGGCAGCCGCCGCCTGGAAGCGGTCGTTACGTCTGATCTTCGTACATCGCGGTAGATGCCCGCCCGAGTAACGGAGAAGCTCGATGTCTTTTATAGATAGGATAGCCGCTGCGGTCACGCCCGCCGCATCCGATCACGCACGCGCCGAAGCCCGTCGTCTCGCTGAAGTGAACGCGACGTCCGAACCTTGGCTTAGAGCGGTCCTCGACCACCATAAGCGGATAGAAAGGCTGATCACGGAGGTGGAAGGCGCCAACAACGTTTCCTTCTTCGTCCCGCAATGGATTGTAGGTGATACTCCAAGTCGGCTGAGCCAGATCCGGGTCGCCGAACGCAGCCTGGACGGTGAACGTTTCGCCTCCCAGTGCGCGGACCATGAAACCGCGCAGCTCCGCCGCTTGACCGGGAGGCAACATGTCCGGCAACACCTCCCCTACTTTGGCCTCACGGCCTGCAATGCGTTGCCAATCGTCGCAATGTGCCTCGTTGAAAGCAGTGACACGTAGGTCGGCGTCGAATGCAACAACCGGCGAAGCGTCCGATTGTACGATGTTGCGGTAAAGTCGAAGAGCGGCGGAGCGCTCTTCAATCCTCTCTTCGAGGGTAGCGTTGAGATCTCGCAATTGCTGCTCGGCCTCGTGGCGGGGTGTAACATCGCTGGCGGCCCCGGCCCACTCCACGATTTCGCCGCCGTCATCGAGGATCGGAACGGCGCGTGAGAGAGTCCATCCGATGCCCCCATCGGCACGGCGGACGCGGTGTTCCAGATGGAACATAGCTTTATTGCGGATCGCCTGGTCGATCGCCGCTGTCACCGTCCCCTGATCCTCGGACGGGATGTAGTCCATTAGCCAGGCCCGGTTGCTGTCATGCGTGTCGGACAGGAAGCCTCCTCCCGCCAGCTCGCGCATTTCGCCCCAGTCCGGGCTCATGCGATACAATACTTCGGGGCTTGCCTCGATCAGCGCCTGAAGCCGCCGCTCGCTCAGACCTTCGCTAGCGCTTACCTCTCCGCTTAATCCGTCGCTCATGCCGAAACGCTCGCCCTATCATCGCCCATTAAAGCTTTAATGCTCGATCGCGTGATTTGGCGGCAAGCTTTTTGCCTTCACTACGGTTTTTCGGGCGGACAACCCCGCAGTCGAAAGTCCGCCCAGCTTGCACAGGTGGCAAAGGCTCTTTTCTGAGGAAGGCAACAGCGGCCAGCTGTATTTCGGCAGGGCGCGAAACGAGCGCGCCTCCGGCAAGGCGTTAATCGCCCGGCTGCATCAGTTGCTCGGCCTCGTCGACCCGATCACGGCGCCGCTGGCTAAACTGACTTTGGCCGCGATCAGGCGTGACAAAGGCGTGGCTGAAGCACCACATCGCAAACATGCTCTCGCCGGGCTTAGGGTCGACCAGCTTGCGTACTCCGAGAGTCTGAAGGCCAGCGCAGGCCAACGTCAAGGCTCAGACCAGCGATCTCGTCGGTCACCTCGGCTTGCACACTCGGGAAAATTTCCATTTCACGAAATCTCTCCCAAATGCGCAACAAACGGCAGCCTGCCGACCGTCATGTGAAACAGCATTTTTATAAGTCGTTGGTTTGTCGTTCGTTCCGCCCGAAAGGACGCGGGCGCGATATAGCTCTCGCGAACAGAATCATTTATTATTCAGCGGTGCTCGCCAAAATTGCAGCGTCGGCCACACGTGAAGACTGCGATGCCTGTCGCCCGGCAGCTCTAGTGTCAGGGATACTCAGCGCCTGCTCCGCCGGAGATATCTTTCTGGGCCTTACCCAAGATTGCTTCGGACTGACGCGCCACATCGAGAAAATCGGCCTCGGACGCGGGGGTGTAATTACATCCGACAAACAGAAATTCCGCTGGCGGCAGCGGTTTGGCCTCAGCGCCGAATGCCCGGGCAAGCATCGCTGCCGTAGATCCACCGGTTGGTTCGAAAGCGCCGAGCATCGGGCCGTTTTCAGGATCGATAAAACGGTAGTACTGCTCGGCGGTTGTGATGGGTGCTCGCTCCATCTTCTGGGCAGCGATGAATGCATTGGCCCTATCCCGCGGCCACAGCGTCACAAGCCAATCGCCTATGAAATAGACGGTCGTGACGGGCTCGCCGAACAGGGCAACGGGCTTCGAAAGTCTGTAGGCAAACAGGCCGATCATCCCCTCAGTCTCCTTGCTGCCCTCGGTCTCACGAATCCAGGACGGGGGTTTCGCTTCGAGGAATAGTGCCGTAGCGAAGGCGCCCAGGGCTTCGTGCGATCGGCAGGAGAGGGCGTCTTCGAGCGTCTGCGGCGTCAGGTCGATGGTGTCGTTGTCGGCGATTTCGTTCGTACCAGATTGCGAACTGGCGGGCCCGGAGATCCAAAGGCCAAGCGTCAGGAGCGGCAGCAGGCGTAACGGCAGCGATATCATCAGAGAATCCTAATCCAGGGGTAACAAAGGCATCTGCGTCTGGTCTAGATGCGCGAATTCTCTTTGGTTGCCGACATCTAATGCGCGCATCGATGGTGAAGGTAACAAGTAGGACCGCACTGCCTTGATCGGTTTAACCCCAGCGGGCATCGACGATTTTCCTGGTCCGCTGGCGGCGCCGCTCGATGCATTTTGTTGTCTCTGAAGTTCGGCCGCAATCATGGGCTGTCGCGTCGCGATTTTTGGCGTCATCAGGAGATTGTAGACAATCATGGTCAAGGCAGCGAGCAATTCAGCAGTGCCTAAGGATATGGGCCCCATCGCCAGTCGCTGGTCAAATGTGAACTGGCGCTTCAGATGGCTTGCCCGGGAACTTTGCCATCATCATTCCGGTTGAGCGACAGATGAGCACGATGGAAGGGGCGCCCTGTTTAATGCCGGCATCTGAGAGGGTTGAGCAGGGGACCGCCGATGCACGGCGGATCGAAGCGGAAGTTCTCGGTCTCGATAGCGGTACTGACCCGTTCGTCGCCGCCGTGCGCGCCACCCGCATGCCGATGATCATCACAAATCCTCGGCTGCATGACAATCCAGTGGTGTTCGCCAACGATGCATTCAGCAAACTCACTGGCTATGATCGCAGCGAGGTGCTGGGACGCAACTGCCGCTTCCTGCAAGGTCCAGGCACCGACCCCCATGACGTGCAAGCGATCCACGATGCCGTCGCGGCAGTTCGCTCCATCGAGATAGACATCTGCAATCACCGCAAGTCCGGGGAGCCATTCTGGAATCGCCTACTGCTGGCGCCGGTCTTCGACGAGGCCGGCAAGCTCGCCTACTTCTTTGCGAGCCAGCTAGATGTCACGCACGAGCGCGAGCGTCTCGCTAGCCTGGAAAGCTCGAATGCGGCGCTGATAGCAGAAGTGACGAGTCGCCAGCAGCGCCAGGACGAGCACGAACGTGAGCTCGATTTCGCGCTCCGCGCCGGCCGCTTTGGCACCTGGAGCATCGATTTCGAAACCGACGAGCTTACATCGTCGGCGGCCTGCCGGGCGCTCTTCGGGATTTCCGCCGACCAGGATTTCTCTTTCAACGATCGCATCGCGTCAATCCACCCCGACGATCGCGCAGCTAACGTCGCAGCTATAGAGCGAACGCGTACGGAAGGCGTCGGGTATGACGAGACCTATCGCATCAGATTGCCAGATGGCGGGACGCGCTGGCTTTCCTCGCGAGGCCAACCCTTCATGAACATCGAAGGCAAGCCGCTCCGCCTCGCTGGTGTGTCTTCGGATGTCACGGAGCAGCATCGCTCTGATCGGATGCGCGCAGCGCTGGTGGAGCTCGGCGACGTTTTTCGCGATACTGAGGATCCGGCCGATATCTCGTATGCTGCGGCCAAGATCCTTGGCGAAACCCTCGAGGTCAGCCGAGTAGGTTATGGTCTAATTGATCCCGTCCTCGAGACTATCACGATTGAACGGGACTGGAACGCGCATGGCATTCAGTCGTTGGCTGGCACGCTACAGTTTCGCGATTACGGATCGTACATCGAAGATCTGAAGCGAGGCGTGGACGTCATCATCGCCGATGCGCGACTGGATTCTCGAACCGTTGATGGTGCCGACGCCCTCAAGGCGATCAGCGCAGAAGCGGTCGTCAACATGCCGCTCACCGAGCATGGCGGCCTGGTTGCTCTTCTCTATCTCAATAATGCGACCGCCAGAGATTGGCCGGATGATGAGCTTGCTTTCGTACGGGAAGTCGCAGAGCGGACCCGGACCGCGACTGAACGCCGCCGTGCGGAGATGGAACTAGCCGGGCTCGCTGCGTCGCTCGAGGAGCAGGTCGAAGATCGAACCAGGGCTTTGCTCGCTGCCGAGGAGGCATTGAGGCAATCACAGAAGATGGAGGCGGTTGGACAGCTCACCGGCGGCTTGGCACACGACTTCAACAATCTGCTGACAGGCATCACGGGCAGTCTGGAAATGATCCAGACACGTCTCGCGCAAGGACGCTCTGCAGACGTGGATCGTTATGTTCAGGCTGCACATGGGGCGGCGCGGCGTGCCGCCGCGCTCACCCATAGGCTGCTAGCCTTTTCAAGGCGACAGACGCTGGCCCCCAAGCCCACCAGCGTAAAGGACCTCGTCAACGGGATGGCGGATTTGATCGAACGCACGGTCGGCCCATCAGTGCAGCTTGAAGTTGTGAACGCGGCGGGCCTCTGGCCAGTCTTGGTCGATCCGAGCCAGCTTGAAAACGCCCTGCTGAATCTTTGCATCAATGCCCGGGACGCGATGCCCGATGGCGGCAAGATCATGATCGAGACCGGCAACCGCTGGATGGACAGCCGCGCTGCCGCGGAACGCGACATGGACCCCGGTCAATACGTCTCGCTTTGCGTTTCCGACACGGGGTCGGGGATGGCCACGGAAACCATAGCGAAGGCTTTTGATCCATTCTTCACGACAAAGCCGATCGGCATGGGCACGGGGCTTGGGCTTTCGATGATATATGGGTTTACTCGCCAATCTGGCGGGCAGGCCCGCATCTATTCCGAGCTTGGTCAAGGGACGATGGTATGTCTGTACCTTCCCCGACACCTTGGTGAAGCGCAAAACGAGATCGCAGCGTTAGATACCGCACCGATGACGGGTCAGGAAGCGCGGCACGGGGAGACCGTCCTCGTGATCGACGATGAACCGACGGTCCGCATGTTGGTTGTCGATATTCTGGAAGGCCTAGGCTACGGAGTCCTGGAAGCTGCGGATGGTCCGGCAGGGATGAAGATCCTGGACTCAGGCGCCCGCGTCGACCTGCTCATTACCGATGTCGGGCTGCCTGGCGGCATGAACGGCAGGCAGGTGGCGGACGCCGCGCGTTTGAAACGTCCCGGGCTTAAAATCCTGTTCATCACGGG